>JAJDTT010000117.1 GCA_022827025.1 Acidobacteriota bacterium | reverse complement strand
TTTCTGCCGCGCAGGCTCCATAGACGGGCAAGCTGATGATGAAAAAAAGTTCGATTTTTCCCGGGGTTCTCATCGTTTCGCTGCTGGCGCCGCTGTTGGGCCAACACGCGCCGCCGACCCTGACCTCAACGGTTCCTCTGGGTGGTCAGCGGGGAACCAGCGTCACGCTCCTTCTGGATGGGACCAACCTGGGAGAGGTCCGGCGGATCCTCTTCGATCACGAGGGTCTGGAGGCCGTCATCGAGAAGCAGCAGGAACTGCCCAACCCGCGAAAGATGATGGAGGGGCAGACTCGGGCCCTGATCCTGGACGGCGCCACGCGGAACCGCCTCTGGGTGCGGGTTGACGTCGACGAGTCCGTTCCGGCCGATCTGTATCACTTCCGGGTGTGGACGCCACTGGGGGTGAGCAATCCGCTTCCGTTCGCCGTGGGGGCCTTCCCTGAAGCGGAGGAGACCCAGTTCAACGACACCCCCCGCAAGGCGCAGCCGGTGACGCTGCCGGTGACCGTCCGGGGCGACATCTCCAGCACCGGTGACGTGGATCACTTTCGTTTTCGAGCGCGGCAAGGGCAGCATCTGGCCTTTCGCGTCATCTCCGCGCCCTTGGGATCGATTCTGAATGCTGAACTGCAGCTCTTGGAGGGATCGGGGAAAAGGGTGGACGGATGTGTTTCCCGGTCTGGAAAGGCGGCTTTTCTCAGTTGCGAGATCCCGGAACGCGGGATCTATATGGTTCGGATCGCCGACAAGAACCGGGTCGGCGCCATGAGCGGTTACGAGTACCGGCTCGAAGCGGGGGAGTTCCCGCTGTTGGAAGGCGTGTTCCCGCTGGGAGTCCAGGCGGGCCGGGAGACCCGTCTCAAGGTTTGGGGCGCCAATTTGGGCGACGGCGGCACGGTCGCCTTTACGGCTCCGGGCGGGCAAGCGGGACGGGTCGTCCCGCTTGCCGTTTTGCCGGCCTCCAACCGGATTCCGTTGGCCGTCGGGGCTCATTCTGAAGCACTGGAAAGAGAACCCAACGATTCCCGGGAGACGGCCCAGCAAGTGAGCTGGCCCGTGACCCTGAACGGACATGTCCACTCCTCGGCCGGCGACTCCGGTTCGTCAGGTCCGGATCAGGACCTGTTTCGATTCGAGGCTCGAAAGGGGCAGGTCCTGGTGCTGGAGGTGGAAGCCTCCAGACTGGGCTCCTCCCTGGACTCCCTGGTGGAGATCCGGGACGCGGAGGGGCGGCCGGTCCGCCGCGCGGAAGTCCGCTGCCTCGCGCAGACCGAGGTCGTTCTCAGCAATCGCGGCTCGATCCAAGGGTCGATGCGCCTGGGCTCGACGGAGGATCTGGCGCTGGACGACTATCTCATGGTCGGCTCGGAGATCGTCCAGATCAAGGCAATGCCGAGGGGGCCGGACGACGATACCCGGTTGAAATCAATTCGGGGCGTCCGGCAGGCCCTGTTCGGGACCACGGCCGAGGGTCACGCCGTCGGTGACCCGGTCTACAAGGTTCGCTTGTTTCCCCCGGGCACCCGCTTCAGCGCCAACGGGATGCCCGTATTTCATCTCAACTACCGCAACGATGACGGAGGGCCCGGATACGGACGCGACTCCAATCTGGAGTTCACGGCGCCTGAAGACGGAACCTACCTGGTGGCCCTGCGGGATTCCCGTGGCCAGGAGGGGGCGGACCACCCCTACCGGCTGACGATCCGCGAGCCGAGTCCCGATTTTCGGATGGAGATGCCCTCGCGCCGCTCGGGCCGCATATCCCGCGACGCCGGAGATTCGACCCACTTCAACCTTCCGGCCGGGGGGCGCCTCACCGTGGATGTCACGGTGTACCGGCGGGATGGATTCGACGGAGAAGTCCGGGTGCAAATGGAGAATCTTCCCCCGGGTGTGACCGCCGGGAACGCGGTGGTTCCGGCGGGGTCCGACTCCACCGTGATCCTCCTCGAGGCGTCCCGCGACGCCTCGTTCGCTCCGACGCGGGTGAGGATCGTAGGCCGGGCCGAGGTGAACGGCCGGGAGTTGATCCGGTCCCTGGAGAACGATCCTGGAATCCTCCTTGCTCTCAACACGGTCTCCGATCTCAACGTCGCCGTCGACCGTCAGGAGGTTCGGCTGGAGCCGGGGAAGGAGGCGCGCATCCGTGTTGACATCGACCGGCTCGGCGAGTTTCAGGGCCGGGTCCCGGTGAACGTTCGCAACCTCCCGTACGGGGTCCGGGTGATGAACGTGGGGCTCAACGGCATTTTGGTGACGAAAGAGGAGAGCAGCCGTGTTTTCACTCTCTACGCCGAACCCTGGGTGAAACCCCTGGTCCAGCCCATCTATGTCGTGGCCCGGGTCGAGACGAACTCACCGAATCCCCTGGAGCACGCTGCGGCAGCGGTCCAGCTCCAGGTGACCGGGAACCCGGTAGCGGAACGATAACCGGCAAGCGGAGAAAAGCCTTGAAACCTTACCGATTTCGTCGATCGCAGGAGCTGTACCAGGAGGCCTGCAAGGTCCTGGCCGGGGGCGTCAGCAGCCATTTCCGGACCCTGGGACGGCCCCATCCCATGTTCTTCTCCGAAGGGGAGGGGACCCGGGTCCGGGACGTGGACGGCAACGAGTACATCGACTTCACCCTGAGCCAGGGACCCATGCTGCTGGGTCATTCCCACCCGGAGGTCTTGGAGCGAGTCCGGATCGAGCAGTCCAAGGGACAGCTTTTCGCGGCCCAGAGCGAGCTGGAGATCGAGCTGGCGCGGCTCTTGACCCGGATTCTGCCCAGTGCCGACCTGGTGCGGTTCTCCAACAGCGGGTCCGACGCGGCCCATGCGGCCTTCCGCATGGCCCGGGCCCTGACCGGAAAGCGAAAGATCCTCAAGTTCGAGGGCCACTACCACGGCTGGTTCGACGACATCTTCCTGGACGTCAAGCCGGGGGAGGACGGATCGGGGTACCGGACCTCTCTGCTCACCGGAGGGCAACCCGCCTCGGTTCTGGATCAGGTCGTCGTTCTCCCGTGGAACGATCTCGAAGTGGTCCGTGAGACCTTGGAGCGGGATCCTGAGATCGCCGCCGTGGTCACCGAGCCCATCATGTGCAACAACAGTTGCATCCTCCCCGAGCCGGGCTATCTGGAGGGACTTCGGGAACTTTGCACGCAGCATGGCGTGGTGCTCATTTTCGACGAGGTCATCACCGGTTTCCGAGTCGCCCTGGGAGGGGCGCAGGAAATGCTGGGCGTCCAGGCCGACCTGTCCATCTACGGAAAGGCCATGGCCAGCGGCTTTCCCCTCAGCCTGGTGGCCGGAAAACGCCCGTTCATGGAGTGCCTGGCGGACGGCCGGGTGATCCATGCCGGGACCATGAACGCGAATATCCCCGTGCTGGCGGCTTCTCTGGCCTCGGTGGAGATCCTGAACCGGGAAAGGAAAGAGTTGTACCCGCGAATCACGCGGCTCGGGCGGCGGCTCATGGAGGGTCTGCACAAGAGGGCGCGGGCACGGGGACTCTCCCTGTTGGTTCAAGGGCCGGGCCCCATGTTTCATACCGGGTTCACATCCCTGGAATCGATCCGGAATCTGCGCCAGTGTGCCGACTACGACATGGGTTTGATGGACGAGTTGGCCTTTGGACTCCTCAGAAGAGGGGTTCGGATCATCGGAAGAGGGCTCTGGTTCGTCTCCGCTGCCCTCACCGGGGACGATGTGGATACGGTCTTGAAGACGGCGGATCAGGTCTTCGAGGAGATGACGCGGAGGTCCTGAGGGCTGAAACGGCAGAGCGGGTTGGGATCCTGCTCCGAATTCAGGCCATTTCTGGTCTTTCCGTATAGACTGTGTTAGAAAATACACAAACTTCCCACCAGGAGGGATGCGATGCGTGGTTTTAGATTCATCTTTCTGTCTTTGGTCATCCTCTCGATCTCGGCTTGTGGGCCGGCCGGAGGAGATGTTGCCAAGGCCCCGGAAGAGAAGCCCGAGCCGCCGCCTCCATCGGGGGACCCGGTCGTCACCATTCAGACCATCAAGGGGGACATCGTCGTACGATTGCGACCCGATCTGGCGCCCAATTCCGCCGAACGGTTCAAGATCATGGCGATGGCAGGATTTTACAACCGCTCCACTTTCCACTATGTGAGCAGGGGTTTCATCCAGGGAGGTGATCCTTTCTCCAAGGACAACGATCCCTACAATGACGGCAAAGGCAACGCCGCCGAGTGGATCAACGCCGAGTTCAAGGAGGACTACGAGGTGGGCAGGGGAGCCGTGGGCATGATGCGCAAGGACACTCAGCCCGACTCGTCGAGCTGTCAGTTCTTCATCGTCCTGCGCCGCAAGAAGGAATGGGACGGCAAGTACAACATCTTCGGCGAGGTCATCGAGGGGATCGAGGTCGCCGACGCCATCGGCGACTCCCCGATCGTCAAGAATGACCGCAAGCTGAACAATCATCCGTCCGCCAAAATGACCATCAAGCGGATGAAAGTTGACTACCGGGAGTTCCCGGAAGAGGCTGCCGCGGAAGCCACCGAGGGATAGCCGGGCGCCCGTCCGAATCGCCACGGGCCAAGTGGCCCAGCCGTAACTGAATTGCGGTCTGTCTGAAATCGGGCCGGTCGGAAGTTCTTTCCGTGCCCGGCCTGATTGAATTCCGGATAACTCGACTTCCGGGCAGCGGTCGAGATTCTTCCGGCAAACCCTTCCCAGCGTACTCTTGTCGCTTTCGGAGTGCCGGATCTGTTTCCGGCATCGTCGGCACCGACGCTCACGAGACGTCCATTTCCCATCCGCTTCGATTTGACAATCTTTCCGGGCGTCTCGTACCGTGACACGCTGTTGAAGGGCTCCCGTGCCGGTGAGATTACGGAATCCGTGTTCGGCGCGTGAGCGGGGAAGCGAAGGGAGCACGAATGAGCTTGTCAGGCAAAGTCGCCCTGGTGACGGGCGCCAATCGGGGGATCGGACGGGGTTGCGCTCTGGAGATGGCCCGCCGGGGGGCGGACATTGCCGTCAACTACCGGAGCCACGGCGACGAGGCGGAAGAGGTCGCCCGCGAGGTGCGATCCCTGGGCCGGCGAGCCATCGTCCTGCAGGCGGACGTGTCGGACCGCCAGCAGGATCGGGAGTTGGTCTCCGCCACGGTGGAGCAACTGGGACGGCTGGACATTCTGGTGGCCAACGCCGCCGTCAGCAGGCGCAAACCGTTCGTGGAGCTGAGCGTCGCGGACATGCAGTTGACCCTGGATGTCTGCCTTTGGGGCGTGATTCACTGCTGTCAGTTTGCCGCCCGCCAGATGTTGTCGCAGGGCGAAGGCGGAAAAATCGTCATCATCAGCTCGGTCCACGCCTATCTCCCCATCGTGAATTCCATTCCCTACAACATCGCCAAGGCGGGCATCAATCACATGGGCAGGACCCTTGCCATGGAGTTGGTAAAGGACGAGATCCGCGTGAACGTGGTGGAGCCGGGCTGGATCGACACGCCTGGAGAACGCAAGTACGCCACCGAAGAACAGATCAGGGAAGCAGGGAAGAAACTTCCCATGGGCCGACTGGGGACCATCGAGGAAATCGGCAAGGGGGTCGCCTACCTGGTCAGCGATGACGCCAGCTACGTGACAGGGTCGATCCTCCGGATCGACGGAGGATTCGTGCTGCCCCGTCCCTGATCGGAATCCATCTCCGCCAAGACGCCGGCGGCGGTCCGACCCCATCTTTCAGCCCGAAGGAGACTACGGTTCCCTCGCGTCAGACCTGGATGACGGGATTCTCCAGGATTCCGATTCCTTCGATTTCGATTCTGACCACGTCTCCCGCCTGAAGGGAGAATTCCTGCTCCGGGACGATTCCGGTTCCCGTCAGGACCACCGTCCCGTCCGGCACCGGGTTGTGCCTAGTCAGGAAACCGGCCAGTTCTTCGCAGGTTCTGACCATCCGTGAGGTGGAAGTCTCCCCCGCGAAGACCCGGTCTCCGTCGCGGAAAATCTCGCAGCTTACCGCCAGGTTGTGGGGATCGGCGACAGACTCGGCGCTCACGATGCAGGGGCCGATGGAGCAGCAGCGGCGGTAAATCTTGGCCTGCGGGAGGTACAGAGGGTTGGCTCCCTCGATGGCGCGGCTGCTGACGTCGTTGCCTGCCGTGAAGCCGGTGATGCGTCCGTCGTGGAGGATGAAGGCCAACTCCGCTTCCGGCACGTCCCAGCCCGAATCCCCCCGGACGCCGACGGCCTCTCCGGGGCCGACGCACCGGTCCGGGGTCGCCTTGAGAAAAATCTCGGGGCGTTCGGCCCGGTAGACCTTGGCGTAGGGATCGGGAGTTTCGCTTTCCCGCTCCCGCTCGTCCCGGCTCTTGCGGTAGGTGACGCCGGCCGCCCAGACTTCCGGTGGAACCAGGGGCCGGCCCAGCCGCAGACCTTGCGCACTCAGCTCCTCGGACGAAACCCGACGGTCTCCGTTCCGGAGCAGGCTTCCCACGAAGCCGTCCATGCTTTGGCCCGACATTCGGGACCAACCGACCAGATCGGCGAACTCCCGGACCGGCGAATCATGAGTCAGATCGAACAGCGTTCCCGGCTTCGCTTCCACGATGAGTCGGGGATCGCCTTTGGCATTCAGATAACGGAAGAACTTCATGGACGACTCCTGGTGTCCTGTCCCGCAAATTCATGTATTCGGAACGGGTCCAGCCTCGGATTCGAACCCCGTAGGGGCACCCCTTGCGGGTGCCCGCTTCGTGCGAACCGCGAATCTCGTAGGGGCACCCCTTGTGGGTGCCCGCTTCGTGCGAACCAGACCAGGACCAAGCAACCGCGGGGACGTGGTGCGGGCGTCCTGAAGGGTCGTCCGGATGATCTCGGCAGGTGACGCCGGGCGGGCGACCACAAGGGTCGCCCCAACGAATCGGGAGGGCAATCGCTCTACCCAGCGGAGCGCTGGTCCGGTCTGATGACCCAGTGGGCGATCCAACGAAGGCGCGCCTCGTGGCGACCGCCGCGGCTTGGTCCGTTCTCGACAAACTGGCGCGTCCATCTGCTTGTATTTGCGGGACACCACACTAGTCCGGGCGGCCGTTTTTGACAGAGGCTGATAGTCTCACACGTTGCCGGGCCGGTTCGCAACTGGACATTTCGCCGGTACTTGTTGGACCATACCGGCGACGCCGGGATCCGGCGTTCGGGCCGGGCGGCCGAGGTTGAGGCGGGTCCGTTCCGGAGGGTAGCGAGATGAGCGCATCGCAGGAATGGTTTGACGAGCAGAGCCGGGAACTGGTCCATCTGGAGAGCATCATGTCAATGCTCGGCTGGGACCAGGAGACCACCATGCCTTCGAGCGGAGCCGGTCCCAGGGCCCGGCAGGGGGCCTCTCTGGCGGCCCTGTATCACCAGAGGCTCACCCGGCCCCGTTGGTCGGAGGTTCTGGGCGAACTCGAATCCACGGAACTGGACGAGTGGACAGGGGCGGCCGTCCGGGAGATGAGGCGGAAATACGGCCGGGCGACGCGCCTCCCCGAGGCTCTGGTTCGGGAGCTGGCCGAAACGGTGTCGTTGGGATACGAGGCCTGGGTTGCGGCCCGGAAGGAGTCCGATTTCGAAAGTTTCCGGCCCTGGCTGGAGCGCATCCTGGGTCTCAAGCGGCAGGAGGCCGCCTGTCTGGCGACCGGTGACTGTCTCTACGATGCTCTCCTGGACGACTACGAGCCCGGGATGACCACCCGCCAGTTGGATCCGCTTTTCTCCCTGCTGCGGCCGGAGTTGACGCGGTTGCTGGGCAAGATCCAGGAGGCCGCCCATCAGCCTCCGGCGGAGCTGTTGACGGGAAACTATCCCAGATCCGCGCAGGAGGCGTTCGGGCGAAGCGTCCTGACAGCCATCGGGTTCGATTGGAAAGCGGGCCGCCTGGACGTGTCCCCGCATCCCTTCTGCAGCGGCTTTTCGCCACTGGACGTGCGCATCACCACCCGATATGGGGAAGACTCCTTTGTATCCTCCTTCTTCGGCATCGTTCACGAGGGCGGCCATGCCCTCTACGAACAGGGACTGGGCGGAGAGCGCTATGGTTCTCCTGCCTGCCAGTCCATCTCCCTGGGCATACACGAGTCCCAATCCCGGCTCTGGGAGAACCAGGTGGCCCGAAGCCTTCCTTTTTGGGAATACTGGTATCCGGGACTCCGCAAGTCCTTTCCCGGGCAGTTGGACTCGGTGCCGCTGGAATCCTTCCTGAGGGGAGTCAACCGCGTCGAGGCCAGCCTGATCCGCGTCGAAGCGGACGAGGTGACCTACGGATTGCACATCATTTTGCGTTACGAGCTGGAGAAGGCTCTGCTGGACGAGGATCTTCCGGTTTCGGACCTGGAGGGGATCTGGGTCGAACGCATGCGGGAGTATCTGGGAATCGTACCGGACAACGCCGCCGACGGAGTGCTGCAGGACACCCACTGGTCGCAGGGCCTCGTGGGCTACTTCCCCACCTACCTGCTGGGGAACCTGTACGCATCGCAGATCTTTGCCAGCGCGCGGCGACGTTTCCCCGACCTGGACTCGCAGTTCTCCGCCGGGAAATACGTTCCCTTGAGGGAATGGCTGCGGGAACAGATCCACTCCAAGGGGAGAACCCGTACGGCGGGGGAGTTGATTTCGGAGATCAGCGGAGAGCCCTTGGATTCTCGATACCTGCTGAATTACCTGGAGGGCAAGTTTTCCCGGCTGTACCGGCTCGACGGCTGAAGGTGCACGGGCCTAGGAGCCTGCGCGGCAGAAATTAATCTACTGCGAAAGCGTAGAATCGGTCCATATTTCCCCGATTTCTCGGCGAATAGAACTACTATGCACCTCAAAATCGTGAAAATCTGGCCTCGATTCTCCACTTTCTCGCTACGATCATTTCTACCGCGCAGACTCCTAGAGGAAGGAAACCCATGGAAAGAGAGGAGATCAGAAGACACCTGGCGGCCATCGTGGGTGAGGACAAGGTCCAGTCCCACCCCTCCGAACTCGTGGTCTACGAGTGCGACGCGCTGATCTTTCACCGGCGGCCGCCCGATTTCGTGGTCTATCCGTCTACCGCCCGGCAGATCCAGGAGATCGTTCGGCTTGCCTACGCCAACGACGTCCCCTACCTTCCACGGGGCGCCGGAACCAGTCTCAGCGGCGGCGCCGTTCCCATCAGTGGCGGCATTCTGATCCAGCTCTCCCATCTGAACCGGATCCTCGACGTCAACCCCCAAGACCGTTACGCCGTGGTGGAACCCGGCGTCATCAATCTGGAGCTCTCGGAAAAGGTCAAGCCGCAGGGCCTCTACTTCGCGCCCGATCCTTCCAGCCAGAGCACCTGCACCGTCGGCGGCAACATCGGCGCCAATGCCGGAGGGCCGCACTGCCTCAAGTATGGCACCACGGTTCTGCATGTCCTGGGCGCCGAGGTGGTGACTCCCGAAGGGGACCTGGTGCAGTTGGGAAGTCCTCAGGGCGAGAATGCCGGGTTCGACTTGACGGGACTCTTCACCGGGAGCGAAGGGACACTGGGAATTCTGACCAAGGCCTGGGTCCGGCTGCTGCCGATTCCGGAGCAGGTCAAGACGTTCCTGGCCGACTTCACCAGCATGGCGGACGCCACCCGCTCGGTGAGCGGCATCATCGCCCGGGGCATCATCCCGGCCGCCATGGAGATCATCGACCAGTTGACGATCCAGGCGGTGGAAAATTCCCACTTTGCCGCCGGCTATCCCACCGATGCGGCGGCCGTGCTGTTGGTGGAGCTGGACGGCTTGGAATGCGAGATCGAGGACACCGAAGGTCTCATCGGCCGGATCCTCAGGAACAACGGAGCCCGAGAGGTTCTGGTGGCTCGCGACGAGGCGCAGCGGGCCAAGCTCTGGGCCGGGCGGAAGAAAGCCTACGGCGCCTTCGGGCGGCTGGCCAAGAACTTCTATCTGCAGGACACGGTGGTTCCCAGGACCCGCCTGACCGAAGTGTTGGAGAAGATTTACGCCATCGCCGACAAGTACGACTTTTCGGTGATCAACGTCTTCCATGCCGGTGACGGAAATCTCCATCCCATGCTTCCGTACGACGCCGGCGACCCCGAGGACGTGGTCCGGGTCTTGAAGGCCGCCGAGGAGATGGTCCGGGCTTCCATCGACGCCGGAGGATCGCTCAGCGGGGAACACGGCGTGGGCCTGGAGAAGAGAGATCTCATGCCCTATCTGTTCTCGGATGACGACCTGGAGGTCATGCGCGGCATCCGGGAGCTCTTCGACCCCAAGCAGCTCTGCAATCCGGAAAAGATCCTGCCGACGACCAAGGTCTGCATGGAGTTCCGGGAGAAGGGCGCTTTCATGCTGTAGGAGTCTGCGCGGTAGAAGTGATCGTAGCGAGCGAGAAAGTGTAGAATCGAGGCCAAATTTTCACGATTTGGAGGTGCATAGTTGTTCTATTCGCCGAGAAATCGCACGAATATGGACCGATTCTACGCTTTCGCAGTAGATTGATTTCTGCCGCGCAGGCTCCTGGGTTTTTCTGTTGAAGGTCCTCGGTAACACTGTTCGTCTGCCGCGGCGTTTCTCGCCGGGATTCCGTGAGATTCACCGAATTCGCGTTTCCGCCCGACGGCTCCCGGTCCTGCTGGGAGTCTGGATCTTGTGCGCCTGCGGCGAATCGGCGCCGGCTCCGTCCCCACCTTCCCTGCCAACGCTGCGTCTGGGCAGCGACCGGCTCTTCGAACAGCCCTATATGGGCTGGATCGAAGGGAAATCGGTGGGGCTGATCGCCAATCACACGGCCGTGAACTCCAGTCTGGAAGCGGTCGCCGGCATGATTGCCGTTCACCCGCAAGTCGAGCTGAAGGCCATCTTCTCTCCCGAGCATGGCTTCTCGGGAGACGTTCAGGCCGGCGTGGCGGTTCCCCACAGGTCCCGAATCTACAGCCTGTATGGAGCCCACCGGTCTCCGACGCCGGAAATGCTCCGCGGCGTGGATCTACTCGTCTACGACATCCAGGACGTGGGAGTTCGCTTCTATACCTACATCTCCACTCTCTACGAGTGCATGAAGGCGGCGGCCCGGGAAGGAATTCCCCTGATCGTCCTGGACCGCCCCAACCCCATCGCCGGCGACCGGATCGAAGGACCTCTATTGGATGCCAGTCTCGTTTCCTTCGTGGGGATTCATCCCCTCCCCATTCGCTATGGGATGACGGTGGGAGAACTGGCTCGCCTCTTCAACCAGGAAGGGGAACTGGGATGCGATCTGAAGGTGGTCCCCGTGCAGGGTTGGCGACGATCCCATTGGTACGACGAGACGGGTCTGGTCTGGATTCCCCCGTCTCCCAACATGCCCACCCTGACCACGGCCACGCTCTACGCCGGACTCTGCCTGCTGGAGGGCACGAATCTTTCCGAGGGAAGGGGAACGACGCGTCCCTTCGAGCTGGTGGGCGCCCCCTGGCTCGACGCCACGCGTCTGGCGGAATCACTCAATGCCCTGGAGCTGGCGGGGGTCTATTTCCGCGTCCAGTCCTTCACTCCGACCTTCTCCAAGTTCAAGGGCCAGGTCTGCCAGGGCGTCCAGATCCACGTCGTGGACAGGGACCGGTTCGAACCCATCTCCTGCGCCCTGCACCTTCTCCGTCAGACGCTCGATCTGCACCCTGAAGAGATAAAGTTCCAGGATCGGATGTTCGATCTGCTGGCGGGTCAACCCGGGCTCCGATCCGACCTCTTGCGGGGGACCTCCGTGGAGCAGGCGGTGTCCTCGTGGCAGTCCGGGTTGGAGTCGTTCCGGGAACGGAGAGCGCGGTATCTCCTGTACCCGGAGGACGAATCCAAGACAAAACCCGGGACCTGAACGGCACCCCTCGTGGGTGCCCTCTTCGCCTCTCCACCCTCCCCGGTCGCAGGGGACCGCCGGTCAGGGGTTTCCTGGTGTCCGGGAAGACGGTGAGGCCTTCGGATCCGGCACCGACTCGTATTCCTTGAGCAGGTCGTTAAAGTCCTTCCGGTAGCGGATCACGTCCAGGTCCGACCTCACCTGCGTCAGAATCCGGCGCACCCGGGGGACGTAGGTCTGTGGTTCCATGCGGATGGCTGCCGTCAGGTGGACCATGGCCTCTTCCGGCTGCGATTGGACGGCGAAGAACAGGGCCAGCCGGAAACGCCCCTGATGCCGGTCGACTCCATTCCGGAGCGCCTCCAGAAAATGCCGTTGCGCGCCGTCTACCTCCTTGCGCTGATCCAACAGCACGGCCAAGCTGTAGTGAGCCCGGCCCTCCCGGGGACTGACCTCGATCGCCCGCCTCAGGAAATCCTCGGCCTTGTCCTTCATTCCCAGGCTCACGTGCATTGCGGCCATATTGTAGAGAGTGCTGAAGTTTTCGTGGCCCAGGGCCAAGGCTTGACCGTACGCCTCGACGGCCTCCTGGTGCTTTTTCTGGAAGCTCAGGACATCGCCCAGATTGGCCCACAGTTGTTCGTTGTCCGGAGACTGTTCCGCAGCCGCTCGAAGGTAACGTTCCGCGTCGGCGTACCTCTTTTCCCGCCGCGCGATGACCCCCAGGTTGGCCAGGTTCCACGCGTCCGTCCGGGTGGACCGGGACAGCCGCCGTTTCGCCTCTTCGGGCTGACCCAGCTCCACGTAGAGGCCACCCAGCTCCCGCAAGACTCCCGGGTCGTCCGGTTTCAAGGTTTCCGCTTTCAGAAACTCCCGCAGCGCGTCTTTCTTGCGCCCGGCGTTCAGGTGGAGCAAGCCCAAGCGGAACCGGGCCTGGAAATCCTCGGGGTGAGTCTTGAGAAACACCTCATAGTGGGTTTGGGCTTCCTCGACTTGACCCAGCTTCTGATGAACCTGCGCGAGGTTGATGTGGGTCTGGGCCATGGCAGGATCCAGGTCCAGGGCCTTGTCGAAAGCATCGATGGCGTCCTGGTCCCGGCCCTGTTGAAAATGAATCACTCCCAGCAGATGCCAGGCCGTGGGGTCCCGGGGATTGATCCGGAGCCCCCGGTCCAGGTCCATGCGAGCCGGCTCCATTTGCCCTTGTCCAAACCGGATCTGGGCTCGCATTCGCAGCCCCCGGGCGTCCTCGGGCTCCAACTCGATGAGGGCGTCGAGGTGCTCGACCGCCTGATCCAGTTTCTTCTGCTGGAGGTAGATCACTGCCAGGTTGTAACGGGCGGAGGCGAAGGCGGGAGAGATGTGGACCGCCCGCTCGAACAACTCGGCCTGCCGGTCGGAGAACTGGTCGGGAGTCCCGATCAGTTCCTCCCCTTTTCGAAACCACTCCACCGCACGCCGGTCGATCTGGGCGCCTGCTTGGAACAACAGCCAGAAGGCAAGAAGGAGGCTCATGATGGGTCCGTCCGAATCAGGAGAGAATTTTCTCCCCGGGTTGGGCGAAGTCGTCGAAACGAGTCATTCGCTGAAGTTCCTGGTAACGGATCTCGATTTCGGTGAGGGTCACCTCCTTGAGGCGGTCCAGGGAGAAACCCTCGACGGTGAAGCTGGCCATGACCGAGCCGAAGATGACGGCTTGCCGGAGGGCGTGGCGGTCAGACCGGCCGGTTCCGGCCAGGTAGCCCATGAAGCCGCCGGCGAAGGTGTCGCCGGCGCCGGTGGGATCCAGCACGTCGGCCAGCGGGTAGGCGGGAGCGCCGAAGATGTCCAGGCCCCCTCCCTTCTCCCGGCGGAACATGAGCGCGCCGTATTCGCCCCGCTTGACCACCAGGACGCGGGGGCCCCAGCCCAGGATCTTCTCGGCTGCTCGGACCAGGTTCGATTCCCGGGAGAGCTGCCGTGCCTCACCGTCGTTGATGAGGAGGAGTCCCACTCCCTTGAGGGTCTCGAGCAGAGAGGTGAAGTGCTCCTCGATCCAGTAATTCATGGTGTCGCAGGCAACGAGTTTGGGTTTCCCGGCCTGCCGCAGCACTTCTCGTTGCAGAGCGGGATCGAAATTCCCCAGAAAGAGGTATTCGCTGCTCCGGTAATGCTTGGGGAGGTTGGGCCGGAAGTCGGCCAGGACGTTCAGTTGAGTGTCCAGGGTCCGGCAGTCGTTGAGGTCGTATCCGTAGTGTCCGGACCAACGGAAGGTCAGGCCCGGCAGGACGTCGAGGCCGGCCAGGTCGATGTTTCTGGATTCCAGCAGTGAGAGGTCCGCCTTGCCGAAATCGTTTCCCACGGCTCCCACCATTCGGACTTCGGTGAAATAGGCAGCCGCAATGCCGGCATAGGTCGCGGCGCCCCCCAGCGCCTCCTCCACCTTGCCGAAGGGGGTTTCCACGGAATCGTAGGCGATTGAACCGACGACGACGAGGGATGCCATCCTGTCTCCTTGTCGAATCCTTCTTCTATCCAGCGATCATGAGCAACCCGGCCCCGGCATCAGCCCAGGTACTTTCCCACGATGGGCTCCAGACGCCGACGCACCTCCGCGGGAATGGCTTTGGGATCGGTGATGATGGCGTTCTGGAGGGCGTGATGGCAGGGACAATCGAAATCGGCGGAAATCAGGGTGACCGCCCGGGCAATCAGGCGCTTCGCGTTACGGCTGTTCTTGTTCAGGTAATCGATGAGCATTTCCACCGTGACCGGCTCTTCTTCTTCGTGCCAACAGTCATAGTCCGTGACCATGGCCACGGTGACGTAACAGATCTCGGCCTCCCGGGCCAGCTTGGCTTCCTGCAGGTTGGTCATCCCGATCAGATCCATTCCCCAACTCCGGTACAGGATGGATTCGGCCCGGGTGGAGAAGGCCGGACCCTCCATGCAGACGTAGGTCCCACCCCGCTTGATGGGCAAATCGATCTCCCCGGCCGCCTGCTGCATCACGTCGGTCAGGTTGCTGCAGATCGGATCGGCCAGACTCACGTGAGCCACGATCCCCTCGCCGAAGAAGGTGGAGACTCGGCTGAAGGTGCGGTCCACGAACTGGTCCGGAAGGACGAAGTCCATCGGTGCGTGCTCGATCCGGAGCGATCCGACGGCGCTGGCCGAGATGATCTGCCTCACCCCGAGGCGCTTGAAGCCGTAGATGTTGGCTCGAAAATTCAACTCGGACGGAAGCAGCCGGTGTCCTCGTCCGTGCCGAGCCAGGAAGGCGACCGGTTGTCCCTCCAGCTTCCCCAAGAGATAGGAATCGCTGGGATCCCCGAACGGAGTTGGCACTCGCAACATGCGGCTCTCCTCGAGTGGCATGTTGTAAAGGCCGCTGCCGCCAATGATTCCGATCCTGGCTTCGTCCATATCTGGTTCCCAATACTATCTTGGATTTCCTGCCTTTACCCAAAAAACGTCCCCCAATCGAAAATATTCTAGGGAAAGAGAATAGTAGGAGGGAAGTCTTATGGACACTCACAAGAACCAGTTCCGACAAATCTCGATCTACTGGAATGGTCAGAAACTCGGGCTAGCACCGATTACCATTCGGGGTGACATCCAAGCCGTGCAATTCAGATCCGTTAATTCTGAGCAACCTGATCCCGTTGGGCCCAAAACGAAAGCCATCATGGAGGCAATCAGCCGTGACGGTGCGGAGCGAGTCCGAGGAGCGGCCCGGGGGGGCGACAGGAAGAAGTCAAGGCCATGTGCCAACATTGCGACAGTGATTACTCGCTTTGGGGACTCAGAGACGCCGCACTCTTCTCATGCATGTGGGATGGGCTTTTGCGGTGTTCAGAAGCCTGCGGCCTTGATGTGGCCGATTTGCGGGACACGGACGATCCTGACGACTTACACGTGCGGCTTCTCCGATCTCTTTGTCGCTCATGCAGTTACGGCCGCATTCGCGGGGCCGCCGTGCCGCTTGGGGAAATCGGAGGTGGACGGGAGGCCCCCTTTTTGGTGCCGGATCGGCACGGCGATGTGGCGCAACTTACATTTGCGCAGTAACCTCCGGGGGGCGCTCCCGTCCCAAGTATCCCTGGCGGGAAGGCCCGGACCATGGGCATGGCCTACAAATGACAACGCTGACGCGCTGGAGAGAGACTCGATGAAGTGGCGGCACGCGGTGCTCGTTCTGGCCGACGCAGGTGCGGTGATCTGGCGCACCCGATACGATCCCAGAGGCGGGTTGGGGACGCATCGGGCTCTGCGGGGGCCGATTGTCAGACTGGCATCATCTCTTCCATGTATTATCCCACCTTCGTGACGATACCCTTTAATGGCATTCGGTCATCCAGTGCCGTGAAGATCATTCCTTGCAATGCGTCGTCCAAGACGATTCTTCGGGAATCGGTTCAAGCGGAGAAAGCGATCCCTCGTGATTTCCTTTATCGTTCTCGACTCCACGCCCCCTGATTCCCTGGTTTTCGTTGGCCCTGAAGAATATTGGATCTCGTTTGAGATGGTAGGGACCATACGACATAACGGGCGATTCATCCGGGCAGCATTGCCCCGCGTTTGGAGAGAAAACTCTCGTCCCAGCAAGCGTCGCTGTCCATGACGAAACACTGGGGGCCTTTGGCGGCATTGTTGTGGTTCCTGGTCGCCTCGGGGGCACCGAAGTCGCCGCAATCGTTGGAAACTCCTCGTCCGTTACCCGAAAACCCCATCCAGCACCAGACGGAGGATTCGGAGGGGGAGGCGACCCTGTACTTCCCGGACTACGTGGATGGGGGCGGCTGGTCGGTGCAGTTGGCGCTCAGCAACCTGGCCCGCCGGGCCGGTGCGGCCGTCGTCGTCACCGCCTATGACCAGGACGGCCAACGGGTCCGCGAACTGTTCGGTTCCGAGACCGCATTCGAGATTCCACCCCTGGGCAGCCGCGTCCTGAGCAGTGCCGGAACGGGACCCGTGCGGCGGGGATGGATCGAGGTCCGGACCGGCCCACCCGCCGTGAGCGGACTGTTGACCTACCGGAACTCGGAAAGCGGGGTGGAGGTGGGCGTGGCGCCGGTCGAGCTGGGTGACCGGTTCGCCCTGTACGTGGAGGAAACAAGCAAGGTGGGATCCGGCTTGGCGGTCTTCAAGCCGGATCCGGATTCCCGGATCGAGTTGCGGATTCGGGACGAATCGGGACGCGACCCGTTGGAAGGGGCGTTCATCCCTGGAGAGAATTTCCATCAGTCGGCGCGCACGCTTTCGGAATGGTTCGACGTGGAGGGGGTCGACCGGGGATTCCTGCGGGACTTCCGGGGTCTTCTGCTCCTGCGGACGGAGGACGAATCGGAGTTCGCTCCGCTGGGTCTGCGGTTCGGCAAGGGGACGGGAGCCCTGTCGGCGGTGCCGGTGATCCGGGAGCGAACCCGGGAAGCGGGGGAGAGGACGCTGCTCTTCCCGGACTACGTCGAGGGAGGCGGCTGGTCGGTGCAGTTGGCGCTCAGCAACGTCGATCCGAACGCCTCGGCGAAGGTCGTCGTGACCGCCCATGATCAGGACGGGCGGCCGGTTCCGGACCTGTTCGACGCGGAAGCCGCGTTCGATATCCCATCGCTGGGGAGTCGGGTCCTGAGAAGCGGCGGAGCGGGGGAGATTCGGCGGGGCTGGATCCAGGTGCGGACCGGGACGCCGGGAGTGAGTGGCTCGCTGATCTACGGACACTCCGGAAGCGGCGTGGAAGTGGGGGTGGCGCCGGTCGAGATGGGCAATCATTTCTCCCTGTTCGTGGAGGAAAACGGCGAAGTGGGCGCCGGGCTGGCCGTGTTCAAGCCGGACCCGGATTCCCGGATCGAGTTGCGGATTCGGGACGAATCGGGACGCGACCCGTTGGAGGACGTGTTCATCCCCTGGAGAGATTTCCGGCAGTCGGCGCGCACGCTTTCGGAATGGTTCGACGTGGACGGGGTCGACCGAGGATTCCTGCGGGAGTTCCGGGGCCTTCTGTTGCTGCGGACGGAGGATGGATCTCCATTCGCGCCGCTGGGGCTGCGGTTCGGGAAAGGGACGGGGGCGCTCTCGGCGGTTCCGGTGATCCGGATCGTGGACGGGGTCCGGATCGACGGTGGAGTGGAGATTGACGGAGGGGTGGGAATCGACGGCGGGGGCCAGGCGCAGCCGCCGACGGTGACCCTGTCGGTGTCGCCGAGTTCGATCGACCGGGGGCAGAGCACGACGTTGAGGTGGTCGTCCACGAATGCGGAGAGCGTGGAGATCACGCCGGAGATCGGCGAAGTGCCGACATCAGGGACGCGGCGGGTGTCGCCGACGCGAACGACGACGTACCGGATCACGGTGCGCGGGGCGGACGGGCAGACGGCGACGGAATCGGTGACGGTGACGGTGGCCGTGTCGGAGCGGCAGGCGCTCGTGGCGCTGTACGAAGCCACGGACGGACCGAATTGGGTCAGCAACGAGAACTGGCTGACGGACGCCCCTCTGGGGGACTGGTACGGAGTGACGACGAATGACGAGGGACGCGTCGTCGCCTTGACGAACCGTTACTTGGATAGGGATAATCGGTGGACCGGAAACAACTTATCGGGACAGATCCCTCCTGAAATCGGCAACCTCGCCAATCTTAGAGAACTCGCGTTGGTGTACGCAAACGGTCTCGTCGGTCCGATTCCACCGGAAATCGGCAACCTCGCCAACTTGACAGAGCTCGATCTCCGCCGAAACAGTCTCTCGGGATCGATCCCGGCCGAGCTCGGCAACCTCGCCAGTTTGGAACGGCTGGTCCTCTCCGAGAACAACCTTTCCGGTCCGATTCCGCCGGAGCTCGGCAACCTCGCCAACCTGCGTTTCCTCTGGTTGAACTTCAACGCCCTCTCGGGACCGATCCCAGTTGAACTGGGAAACCTCGCCAATCTTGTAAACCTGAGCCTCCAGTTCAATGATCTGACCGGGGCCATTCCACGAAGCTTCCTGACACTTGACCGTCTCCGGTCTTTTTTGGTCCTTGGGGGAAACAGTCTTTGCGTCCCGGGGACTTCCGGGTTCGATCTATGGCTCTCGGGCCTTGATGTCGACGTGCCTCACCCGACCGACCACTTCTGCAACGCCGCCGATGTCGCGGCGCTGACGGCACTGTATGAAGCGACGGGCGGCGACGGCTGGACGGAGTCCGCCGGGTGGCTGGGCGACGGCGCGGTCGAGGAATGGTACGGCGTGAGCGCCGATTCCCTCGGCCGGGTCACGGCGCTGGATCTGACCCGCAACGGACTTGTCGGGAAGCTTCCGGCGAGTTTCGGTTCTCTGGCCGAAATGACCGTTCTTCGCATCGGCGGCAACGCTGCCCTGTCCGGCCGCCTGCCCCTGTCGCTGGCTACGGTCCCCATCGACGAGTTGCATTATGCAGACACTGAACTGTGCGTCCCCGCGGATGAGTCGTTCGAAGCCTGGCTGAACGCCATTCCCTCGCACGAGGGCACGGGCGTCGAGTGCGCACCGCTGACCGAGCGCGAAATCTTGGAGACGCTCTACCACGCGACAGGCGGGCTGGATTGGCACGAGAAGCAGAACTGGCTCACGGACGCGCCGATTCGGGACTGGCACGGAGTCGACATGGACAATGGTGGCCGGGTTTACCGCCTTCAGCTCTTCGACAACAATCTCACGGGATCCCTCCCCGGCGAACTCGGCCAACTCGATAGACTGACGGTCCTCGACCTCGGCCAGAACGGGCACCTGACCGGCCGGATCCCGCCTCAACTCGGGAACCTTGCGAACTTGCAGCTGCTGCATCTCCAGTTCACCGATCTGACGGGTCCCATCCCACCCGAGCTTGGTTCGCTGACGAAACTCACCGATCTGTATTTTTGTTGTAACCGCCTGTCCGGACCCATACCGCCCGAACTTGGCAATCTGGTCAATCTGACCCGGCTCACGCTCGGCGAGAACGAATTGACCGGGCCGATCCCTTCCACACTCGGCAACCTCCCCGAATTGCAAGAACTGAATCTGGTCAGAAACGAATTGACCGGTCCAATCCCCCCGGAACTCGGCAACCTCTCCGACTTGGCACTGCTCTCGCTCGGCCAAAATGACCTGACCGGCCCGATTCCCCCGGAGTTGGGGCGGTTGGAAAGCTTGAGGGAACTCGGCGTCGCCAACAACGCGGGAATGTCTGGGGCGCTTCCGGAAAGCCTGACCGACATTCGCGGACTCGACGAACTCACGACCGGGGGCACGGGCTTGTGCGCGCCCTCCGACCCCGCGTTCCGAGCTTGGCTGGCAGGGATCCGCAAGCGTCGGGTGGCCCTTTGCGATGGCGGAGACGCGGCGGCCTATCTGGTCCAGTCGGTTCAGTCGCGGGACCATCCGGTTCCATTGGTCGCGGGCGAGAGGGCGCTGCTGCGCGTGTTCCCGACGGCGCTGCGGGCCAGCAACACCGGCATGCCGCCCGTCCGGGCACGATTCTACCTCGATGACCGGGAGACCCACGTTGCGAACATCCCGGCAGCGTCCACGCCCGTCCCGACCGAGGTGGATGAAGGCCGCCTCGCGAAGTCGGCCAACGCAGAGATTCCCGGGCATGTGGTGCAGCCGGGACTCGAAATGGTGATCGAGATCGATCCCCAGGGGACTCTGGATCCGGCGCTTGGCGTCGCCAAACGGATCCCCGAGGCCGGCCGTCTGGCGGTGGAGGTCTTTGCGATGCCCACCCTCGATTTGACCGTGGTCCCGTTTCTGTGGGCCGCCGATCCGGATTCGGCCATATTGGGGATCGCCAGCGGGATGGCGGCGGATCCGGAGAACCACGAAATGCTTTGGGCTACCCGCACGCTGCTGCCGGTGGGGGACATGATCGTGCGGGCGCACGAACCCGTCATGACGACAACCAAGCACGCCAGAATGTTCTTCGACGAGATGGTGGCGATCAGAGCCCTGGAAGGGGGCACCGGCCACTGGATGGCCATGATGTCGGGCGACGTGGATAACCAAGGAGGGTTCGCCGTAGGCAATCGCCTCAACTACTCGTTTACAGATGCGAAGGTAATCGCTCACGAGATCGGACACAACATGAGCCTCTACCATGCCCCCTGCGGCGTGGCCGACGTCCTTGATGGCGGCTACCCCTACCCCGACGGATCGAGCGGAAGCTGGGGGTATGATCATGATGGCGGCGGGGTGTTGGTGCATCCATCGCGGCCAGACCTTATGTCGTATTGCGCACCTGAGTGGGTCAGCGACTACCACTTCACCAACGCGCTGCGGTATCGCCTGTTCGACGAGGGGTCTCCTTCTGTTGCGGCGAGCGCTACCCACAGCCAATCGCTCCTAGTTTGGGGCGGGATCGGGGCGGACACGGTCCCCTATCTGGAGCCGGCGTTCGTGGTCGAGGCTCCACCGACGCTTCCCGACTCGACCGGAGCTTACGAGGTGATGGGCCGCACCGCTGGCGGCAGCACGCTCTTCTCGTTGAGTTTCGCCATGCCCGAGGTGGCCGACGGCGACGGCAGTTCCTCCTTTGCGTTCGTGCTCCCGGTCCGGCCTGGATGGGAGGCGTTGGCGAGCATCACGCTCACCGGCCCCGGTGGCTCGGTCACCCTGGATCAAGATACCAACCGTCCGGTCACTATCCTGGAAAATCCACGGACTGGACAGATTCGCGGTATCCTGCGCGGCGCGGCGGCCACCGCCCAAAACTTGAATGCCACAGTGTCGGCGCTGTCATTGGACCCAGGATTGGAGAGGTTGACCAGCCGTGGGATCCCGGATGCGGAGGACTGGGAGCGATAGGATGGGCTGATCGTCCTTCCAGAGAACGAACTCAGCCGGGGGACATCCGTTAACTGAAAATAACGGGCGTCGAGCACGTTGCCCCGTGTGAGTCGAAACTATCCCGCTGTGGACGTTAATGCCCACGATGAGCCTAACCTGCGCAACGCCCCTCTGTGCATCAGACTTGTACCCGCGCTCACGGGAGAGGCACGGGTTCTCGACTCCCACGGCGGCGTGACGGCCTCCCTGAAGCGGGCGGTCGAGCTGCAAGCCGCGGCAGAGGGTCGCTCCGGCCAAGTCGTGATTGACACCGTACGCACCGGATAGTCGCAAAGGCTGACGGAGGCTCGTTTCGGCAGTGCGTTACGGGGGTCACGTGGCCGTTCCGGAGTGTGAATGGGTCACGCCGGGTGGATTCACAAAAAGCGGTCCCGGTGATTCACAAAGACGCTTCCCTGGTTCATTGTGCCTTTCATGCCGTTACGGCCCCACTGAAGCGGCCGTTCATGTTGCAACCGGTGGTCGAGGATCGCTCCGGCCATGTCGTGATCGACGGTGAACGCGCTGGGCAGCCGCAAAGGCTGATGGAGGCTGATTTTAACCGCTGAAAAGTGGTGTTGCGTGCCGATCGGGGAGCGCACATGGGACAACGGGGGGCATGTGCACGAAAGAGGCTTTTCGACGTGCACGGATGTAGTCCTCTAACCGGCTCTGCCCGTTTCGGTTACGGCTCGCCTCGCGGCTACGCGGCGCCCGCACGGGGAAATCGGAGGTGGACGGGAGCGCCCCCCCCTTTTGCCTCCCGGATCGGCACAGCAGGGCAGGTTGATGTGCACTGACCGCGCGATCGCCTGGGAGGGTCGCTCCCGTCCCATTCATCCCTGCGGGAAGGTTCGGACCATGGGCATGGCCCACGAATGGCACGCTGACGCGCTGGAGAGAGACTCGATGAAACGGCGGTGCGCGGTGCTCGTTTCGGCCGGTGCGGCGGCGGTGATCCGGCGCACCCGATACGATCCCAGAGGCGGGTTGGGGACGCATCGGGCTCTGCGGGGGCCGATTGTCAGACTGGCATCATCTCTTCCATGTATTATTCCACCTTCGTGCCGATACCCTTTAATGGCATT
>JAJDTT010000228.1 GCA_022827025.1 Acidobacteriota bacterium | reverse complement strand
CCTGGGCAACGGAGAACGCAACCGAGATTTCCTTGAGCCGATCCAGGCAGAGCAGGGTCATCCCCGGATCGTCGATACTCATGAGCAAAAACTTTTCCACGCCAAAGACATGATAGGCCAGCGTCCAAGGCCCCATGGCCTTGCCGATGATGGCAACCTCGTCTCCATATTTCTTTTTCAGGATTCCGATCGAGTCCAGGACGCAGGCATTGTCCGGATGAGTCAGAAAGTCCTTCGGCATATGGATGTCGTCCGGCCCCGACCAGATCGGATTGTTCATCCGTACGGTGGGCCAGTTGTCCTTGACCTCCCACTGCATGTCGCATCCCAGGGCGGAAGACTCCTGGATGATGGTGAATACGGGCATGATGCAGTCGTAGCCCAACTCGGTGTATCCCGTTGCCGCCAAACGCGCGTTGAGCTCGGCGTCACGGCACGCATCCGGAAATGGAGCGTCCACCAAATCCATGAGTTCCACGGTGGCGACGTTGGTCGGATTGCAAACCGGGGGGCGATCCACCGGCTTGCCGGCCAGCGCGTTCATCACTCGCTCTCTGCCGGTCATGGTTTCCACGAATGGCATACCGTCTACTCCTTGCGATCAAAGGGGGCTGAAGCCCGCGGTTCCGGTGGTGAGCTGACCTCTCTGTGCGGAACTCTCCAACATGTTCTCCACGGCGCTGATGTTGCGGGAGTAGGGGAACAGGAGCCGGGCCAGCGGCTCATGACGGTTTCCACAACTGAAGCAAACACCGAAGTTCCCCACCTGCTCCATCTCGCCGTACTTTCGAAAGCCCACCACGATGGCACGCAGACGAAAAGGCGCGTTGCGCGCCTTCCCGAGAGCCGAAACCTGGTAGACCCAACGATTCTCGGAATGGTGCGGCGTGAGCTTCAGGGTCAGAGGACTGCGGGTATCCTTGATCACCATCTCACCCGTGGGATGTGCGAAGTCGGGATCCTTCTCCACGGCTTGCGGCATCAGGAATTTCAGTGGACGGGAATGGAGTTGCCCGCAGGGGAATCGAAGCTGGTTCCGGCTGCCCTCCACGGGAACCAGGCCACCCAATTTGCAAAGCTGGTCACGTATTTTCTCGATCCGGTCCTCGACGCCCGGCTTCCTGCTGTAGGTCCAGACGGTCAAGACTCCATCCTTCTCATAGAGTCCGACGGTGATGTTGTGGAAATGCGGATCCATGGGAACCAGCTCGACACAGCGCCCATAGCGCTCGATCACCTCTTCGACATAGGAAAGCTTGCCGTTCCTGCCCTTCATGACGAAATACTCCCGGAAGGTTTGGAAGATGGATCGTCACTGATCCAACGCTCCAGCGCACCGGGACGCTCATCCCGCTGACCTGCACGATGAAGCCGGCAAATCCGGGCCGGCAGATCCTCAGGAAGTCCTCGATTGAATCTCCCGGCCACATCTTGAGCCACGCGCCTGGGCTCTCCGGAGGCGCGCCCGTGATCCAGCCACTCCCAACCCTCCAGGTAGGCGTCGCTTCCCATGCTCCCCTCGAACATGGCGACGGCGTCCACCGCCTCCTGGAAACGGGGGTCCAGCATCTCGGAAACCCGATCGCCTCCGGCTTCGACTTGGACCTGAACCGGGATCTCTTTCCAGTACAGTACTCGGATTCTGGCCACGACTTCGGCTCCTGCGAGACGCGATCCGACATCGACTGTCGTCGCCCGCTGGGAAAGTCAGGCTACACCAGTGCGAGACGCCCTGTAAAGCCTGCCACTACTGGCAGATCCCGGTTCCGGGCCGTTGACGGGAGAGAGTCGTAAAGTCCCGGATTCGCCTTTCTTGACTTGGTCCGAGCCATTTCCGCAAAATGTGGGCATGGATGTCTACGAGGAGATCGTCCGTCTCCGGCAGGAAGGACGCTCGGGCGCACTGGCGACCATCGTTCGGCGCTTGGGGAGCACTCCCCGCAAAGACCATGCCAAGATGCTGGTCCGCCAGGATGGCAGCTTTGTGGGCACGGTGGGCGGTGGCTGTGTCGAGGCCGAGGTCTGGCGCCATGCCAACCAGGTCATGGAGAGTGGCCGGGCCACTCTGGTCAAATACGAGCTGACCCAGGAAGACACGGAAAACGAGGGCCTGGTCTGCGGAGGAACGGTGGAGATCTTCATCGAGCCCGTGATCCCCGAGCCCACGTTGATTCTCATGGGAGCCGGCCACTTGGGACAGGCCATCGCCGAGGCCGCCGACCGGGTCGGCTTTCAGGTCGTGGTCCTCGACGATCGGGAGTCTTTCGCCAATCGCCAGCGCTTTCCCCGGGCCCAGGAGGTGATCGTGGACTCCTTCCGGACGGGCCTCTCGCAAACTTCCGTCACCGTCAACACCTTCATCCTGGTCATCACGCGCGGCCACAGCCATGACCACGCCGCCTTGGAACAGGCCATCCGGACCGAGGCCCGGTACGTGGGACTGGTGGGGAGCCGCCGTAAGATCCAGTTGATCGTGCAGAACCTGCTGGATCAGGGGTATGAGCCGGACCGGTTCAAGAGGCTCTACGCCCCCATCGGCCTGGCCATCGGGTCCGAGACCCCGGAAGAGATCGCCGTCAGCGTCGTGGCGGAGTTGATCGCCATCCGCAAGGGCGTGCACGAGCGAAATCACAAGCAGCGTTTCGTTCAGAAAGTCCTGGACCGCGCCAGGATGAAACCGGCTCCGGCTCAGGTTGCCGCCGGGTAGGAGTCTCCTACCCGGAATCGAGTTCTCCGCCCAGCATTTGGAGGATCGGTTCGTCCATCGCGCCGTTTCTCACGATCCGCGGCGCCTCGCCGCACAGATCCACGACCGTGGAAGGCGCCGATTCCGGAAGCGTTCCTGCATCCAGAAACAGGTCGACGTCCTGTCCGAAGATGGACTCCAACTCGACTCCGGATTCCGCTGGGGGTTGCCCCGCCAGATTGGCGCTGGTGGAGACGACGGGAGCGTCGAGGCGTTCCAGCCAGAGACGGAGAAACGGGAGACTGGGGTAACGAATCCCCACCTTGCCCTGGATTCCGGTGACGGGCGCCGGCAACGAGGGTGCGGCCGGAATCAGAAAGGTCACGGGCCCGGGCCAGAGCCGGCTGGCCAACCGGTGAAACTCTCGAGGCAACCGGCTGGACAGTCTGTCCGCCCATCTCAGGTGAGGGATCAAGAGCAGGAGACCCTTGTCGGGAGCCCGCCGCTTCAGCCGTATGATCCGCTCGACGGCGGAGGCGCAAAAGCCATGGCAACCGAATCCGTAAATCGTATCGGTGGGATAGAGAAGGACTTCCCCTTGCTCGACCGCGCGAGACGCCGCCTCGATGACGGCCGGATCGGGCCGTCCCAGGTCGACTTCCAGCCTGCGTTTCCAACCTTTTCCAGTCGCTTTCACGCCCGTCCATTCCATCCCGGCACGCCCGGCGCCGGGACCGCTTGAGTTGCTTCCAGCTGCAGTCCAGGATGCTGGACTCGAGTCGAGTCTGAAGCGCCTGTGCGCTTCGGTAGTTGGGAGCGTACATTCGGAGCCGACCGGATCCGTTCGGCCAGTATTTGCTGACGACGTAGTCTCCTCTCCCGGCGATCCTTCAGCTTATAGATGCCCATGCATCTCCTCCTTTCTGGATCCGGGTTCTTCGCCGTGAGGCGAATCGTACCACGGCTCCAGAGAGAACCAGCGAATCTCTATTCTCTACCGTGGGAAGTCCGTTAATTTCAGAAGGATGGAGTGACCGATATGATGATTGATGACATCCGGAAAGGGCAGTCCCGCTGGTATGTCATAGATACCCAGAAAACTGGATAGTGCAGTGATATCGGGAAATAAATCATAGTAATATCATCACATAAGAGGAAATTATCAGACAGAAATCATTTATCTCCTATACATTCCCCCTTCTTGACGATACACTTCAGTGCCATTGCGTCATCCAGGCAGGAGGTTCCCCAAAATTCGGGATGTCGTTGACGCAAGCGATTGATAACAGGAGAGCAGAACGATCTGGCAAGTGGAATGGGTCGGGGTTTCCCCAAAATAGGCAACCCTCTCACTCTTCAACCGGAGATTGACACGATGCGACACTCATGGCACCCAATCCTTAGCCGAGCCGAGCCGCCTGACGCAAGGCACGCCGGCCGTCTCTCCCTCCGTCCCGCCGCTTTAGCGCTGGTGTGCGGCCTGCATCTGCTAGTCGCCACCTCCGACTACGCGCAGACGCCGGTCCCCACGAATCTGATGGCGCAGGTGAGGACCCGGGCCGACGACACCCCGACTCCACCGGCGGCTCCGAAGAACAACGCACCGACGGTGTCGTTGTCGTGCGACCCGTGCGAAGTGACGCCAGGAGGAGGAGTGCATCTGAAGGCCACGGCGTCCGACCCGGACCGTGACAGCCTGTCCTTCCGCTGGAACGCCGAACAGGGCAGCCTCAGCCTCATTTCACGCGCCCCATTGAGTGAGACAGTAGGATGGCCAGCGCCTCCTGCAGCCGGACGGTATCGAGTGACGGTGACGGTCTCCGACGGGCGCGGAGCCTCGGATTCAGCAACCGAGGAGATCAACGTGAACTCTCCGCCCACGGTGTCTCTTTCCTGCGAAGAAGGATGCCGGGTGCGCCAGGGCCGTTCAGTCCGGCTGGAAGCCCGGGCATCGGATCCGGACGGCCACGAGTTGTCCTATGCGTGGAGTGCCGGGCAGGGCAGCTTCATCGGGGAGACCGACGGCGCGACAGCGCAGTGGCGGGCACCGGCCGAGGCCGGGGCGATGACGATCCATGTGACGGTCTCCGACACGCAAGGAGGCTCGGCATCGGCTGAGGCGGACGTGGCGGTCGACCCCTTGTCGAACCAATCCGCCGTCTTTGCCAGCTACCTGGTGAGCGTTTCGAGTGAAGACCCCGATCAGGTCATCGACACCTACCTGTCAGTGAGCAACGCGCTCTCGGCTCCCGGGGGAATCGATACGGCTGGGAGTCCTTACGAGGGAGACGACAGGGTGGGGACGCTGAAGATTTACCTCTACAGCCGGAACGACGACGGACCGATGGTGTACGAGACGAAGGGAGACTCGCCCGGTGCCGGCCTGGACGAGAACGGCATGTTGGCTCCGGGACACACCTATACCGTCCGTTTGTCCGATCTCGTCGGGGAAGAAAACGCCTTCGTCGGCTACGGTTGGATCGTGGGCAACTTCGACGGCATCGCCGGAACTCGGACGATCCTCCTGGGACAGGGTGCGACCTGGCACGGCGATTTGACGCCGGAACTGTCTCATCACGGCGCGGGCATCAAGCCCATCCCAACCCGATAGGCCTGACCCGCTCGGATCGCAAGTGAGCAACGGGGCGGCTCATGGACGTCTGGGCGAGCTATCTGGCTGGCGAGAGTCGGCAACTGGCGTCCGGTCGGCTCCGGTAATCCGCCGTGGTCGTCCTCCTGACAGGCTTCGATATATGCCGTTCGAGCCGGCTTCCGGGAGGTCGATTTCGACCGCTGAAAAGTGCCGTTCCGTGCCGATCGGGGAAATCGGAGGTGGACGGGAGCGCCCCCCCTTTTTGCCTCCCGGATCGGGCGCGGGGGCGTTGCGCAATTCACATTTGCGCAACACCCCCTGGGGGTCGGTCGATTCGCTGGATGGAGTGCCGGATTTCTGAAGGCCATTGACAAGAGTCTCTCCCGTACGTTCATCCCCGTGCGGGCGGGAAACACTTGGCCGATGTGTCAATGGCCATTGACGCGGCTAATCCAGCTTGCGTCGTTCGGCCAAATTAGCCTAGCTTTAGGTTTGCCACCAGCCAGGAGAATCGCGTGCAGACGTTGAGTGCGAAATACACGAAATATGGCTTCGGCCGACTCGTCGGCCTCGCCCGTCACGGCGACCAAACATGGGTACCCGGTAGTCGTGGTCCTCTCAGTAGAGAAATAGGAGCCACTGAAGGCGCTCGACATACCTGAGACACGGCTGAAAACGGAGGAACGGGAGTGACGCCCGAACAGGAAGTCCGCGAGAAGATCGACGGGCAACTCGATGCCTGCGGGTGGGCGGCTCAGGACTTCTCGTCCATGGACATCCACGCGGCGCGCGGCGTGGCCGTTCGGGAGTATCCGCTGAAGTGGAAGCAGGGCGCGGAGATCAA
>JAJDTT010000308.1 GCA_022827025.1 Acidobacteriota bacterium | reverse complement strand
GTTGTGATCGAGAGGAACCTCCCGGGGCTGCGTGAGCCTGCCGTGCAGCAGGGAGTTGAGGCGATTCGGGTCGAATCCGGAGGGCCTGACGGTCTGACCGTCATCAAAAGCCATCAGCAGCCACGGGACATGACTTCGATTCAGCGCCAGCAAGCGGCAATACTCCACCACCACCGCCGACTCGAGCAGCGAAAGGTCTTGAACCTCGTCCACCACCACACGGTCGTACGTCTTCAAGCCCGTGGGCAGGCGGCCCGCCCGCAAGCGCTCCAGAGCCGTTCGGGCGGCGGCCAGTTCCGGGAAGACCCGTTCGTACCACTCCCGCCACCGGGATCTCCTGACGACCTCCAGCAGCGCGCTGGCGGCCTTGCGTCCCACCTGGGTGTTCACCCTGTACTGCTCGTCGGACAGGCGCCTCCCGTCGCCGGCGCATTTCATGAGCTCCGGGACCGCACGTCCGAACAGGACCGCTCGCAGCTCGGCATGGAGCGCGTCCAGTTTGTCGTTCCAGGGTCCGAGGTGGTCCCTCAGTTTCCACCAGGGGAAGGCTAGCCTGAATGCCTTGCGGCTCTCGGCCAGAGTGAGCCTCGAAACGTCCCTTCCGCACAGGCTGCCGATGAAGACCCGGAACTCCCGGGCGTCCACTTGCGAATCGGGCGACGAGAACGCCGAGAAACGAGAGCGGGTGTCATCGATCAGCGCACTCGACCAAGTGAGATAGAGCGTCCTGCCCCCACGCGATTCGACCGCCTTCCACAAGGCCATGGTCTTGCCCGACCCGGGGTAGCCGTGGACCACTCTCACGGGATCCTCGGTCCGCATGAACTCTCGCTGGGCCTCGGTCCAGGGAGTCTCGAACGTCCCGTTGGAATCTCCCGCGAGTTCATCCACCGAAAGTTCGAAATACTCGTCGAGGCTCCCCGTTCTCAAGACCCGGTGATCGTCATGGTGGCGTACCGTTCGCAGGAGGATCGCGCCTCGCGCCAGGCCGTCGAGTCCCTTCGTTTGCAGGCTGCCCTGTGGCGTCCACCAGAGGTAGTGGTGCATCCCGCCCTGACCGCCGAGCGGGGTCCGGCGCCATCCCCGGTTCGCTGCGTCGCTGCAGCCCTTGACGGTGGTGGTTCTTCCCAACGCGGTGAGTTGCTGGACGGCGATTGCAAGCCGCTTGCTGATCGCCGGGCGGCCCTTGATGTCGGTGAGGACGCTGCTGTGCAACCGAATGCGGTCACTCAGGCCGGCTTCCCGCCGCCGTCCGTCCGTAACGACGTCCGGGCGGAACGCGACCCGGCTCCATGCCTGCAGGCGCTCAAGTTGCTCCGGGTTCCCGGTCATGGAAATGCCGTTGTCTCAACGACTCGGTTTTGACGGAGAAATTATGGTGAAGACCACTGACGTGATCTCCGAGTGGAACCCGCCTCACCCGCCCGGCGTTTCTCCGTCTCCCGCGGCCGCCGCAGCTCCTACGGCCGCTATCGCGTTCAGCTTGGCCTCGATCTCCGGGTCGATCTCAGACTCGGGAAGGTGTTGCACCAACTGGTGGAAGTTCCTCTTGGGCATCAGGTTCGGCAGGTTCAGCTTCTGGTGGTAGGCGCGAAACAGCGGGTCCAAGAAATCATCGCTGGCCTTGATGTCGGGACTCCACGGAGAGTCTTTGCCGAGCGTCTTCAGCGCCGACCGGATCTCCGCGGTCGCTTCGCGCATGGCGCCCAGGCGCCGACCGCGCTCGGACGACGTGAAAAGGGGTTCCGGTACCGCCGCCCGCGCTGAAGCGGTCGCAAACGCTTCCAGCGCCGCCCGCGAGCAGACGTAGTTCTCGATTTCTCGACGCTGCCAGACCAGACACTCGACCGGGTCGATGTCCGGCGGCTCATTTTCGAGCCGGTCAAAGAGAACGACTCCACGGAGCGCCGGCAGGGCCTCCCTCAGGCCATGGAAGTGTCTCCGAACTTCTCGGGCGCTGTTCCCCACGTAGCGTACGAAAGGCCGCTCCAACGCCCGGAGTGCGGGTTCATGACCCAGTCGTCGGGCAAATGCCTGCAACATCGACAGGTCCGTCGACCCTTCGAGGTAGAGCACCCACCGCGCCTGCTCGGCTTGGTAGTATTGCTCGAATCCGATCTCCTTGAGCGCCTTCAAGACCTGACTGGAGTGATGGTCAATGCGGTGGGGCGTCCCGACGAACGCGATAACCACGTCCCGGCCCGCCGCCTCGTTGAGCAGGACCTCGGAATGACTGGCGGCGATGATCTGGCTGTTGCTCTCGCTCGCCACGTCGGTGAGAAGGCGGTAGATCTGGCGCTGGCGAAGGATCTCCAGGTGGGCGTCGGGTTCGTCCAGGAGCAGAACGGCGCCAGGATTCGCGTACATGTACGCCAGCAGGAGAAGCGTCTGTTGGAGGCCCCGTCCGGCTGACGAAAGGTCCAGCTTGACCCCCCGTTCGCCGTAGGTCATCACGATCTCCCCACGCTCGGGAATGTAGCGCGGCGGATGCAACTCGGATCCGAACAGGCTCTTGATCTGTCCGACCAGCCCGTTCCAACGCAACGGCTGTTCTTCGTGGATCCGAAAACAGAGATTTCGCAAGACCTCGGCGGTACGCCCCTCTCCAATGCGCACACTAACGGCGCCGTCATCGAGCCGCGTTTCCGTGGCGGCCAGACCCGACATCGGGGGCAGAAACGCGATCCGGGAGCTTCCCGCTTCCTGCGGCACCGGCATCCGGTCGGGGCTCCTGCCTTCGGACCGACGAAGCGGCCGACAGTAGAGGGATTCTTCATTGGCATAGTCGAATTCCAGTCCGCAAACCCAGCGCCGGTCACCGGTGACTCCCTCGACGATAAGATCGATCCGGATGTTGCTGGTGCGCTGCCGGCCATCCTCCTTCCGGACGTCCCGCACGCGCAGGCCGCGCCAGAGAAGGTTCGCCGCCGGGACGGGAATGGCGACCAGGTCCCTGCGGTTGACCGTTACCCCCGGACGCTTTTCAGGGGTCTTCTTGCCGGATCGCTTCTCGTTCCAGCGCCTGAGCCCGATATCCCAGAGGGCCAGAGCCTGGATGGCCGACGTCTTCCCGGAATTGTTGGGACCGATAAAGACGACCGGGTTCCCGAGTTCGATCTCGACTTCCTCGAATCGCTTGAAGTTGCGTATGGTCAGCTTGGTCAACATAGGCTGCCTATGAGCCCGCTATTAGGAGCCTGCGCCAGTTCCATGCGCCTACCTCAATAGTCCCCTCTTTGAGACTTACATTGTCCGATCCGTTGCCACAAGGCCCATCCCCCGCAACCGGATTTCAGAAGCTCCGGGCCGGGACCATTTCGTAGACCTTCTGGTGCCGGGCGATCTCAGCCCCTTCGAAGCCTCCCCGGTGAATCACGAGGCGGTGGCGCAGATCCAGGGGCTGGCCCCGGGGCAGGTCCACGGGGTGACGGCCGGGAAAGGCGACGTTCTGCATCCCGTAGTGGCGCAGAAGCCATCTTGGCGGGAACTCGGGATAGCTGGGATGGGTCAGCATGCCGACACCCGAGATCATGCCGCCCAGGCCGAACGTCCCGCTGTAGTCGGCCCAGGGGCTCGACTCGCCGACCCGGTCCCCTTCCTGGATTCCCGACAGGTCATGAATGCGGCCGTCAGCAGAGGCATGGACGCGGACCGTGAATCCGGAATATCCACGCGGATTCTCCGACCCGCCGAGACGGATTCCGTCCACCAGGGCCCGAAACCGGATGTGGAAGTCGATGACTTGAGCGTCCGGTGTGGATCGAAATACATGGATTCGGACCCGCTCCCGCACGAGTGGAACCATCTCCCCGGCCTCGTCCTTCTGTAGCGGCGAGAGCCAGCGCGCGGACGCCTCCAATACGGAGAACAGCGGTCCGTCGAAGAATCGGACGTCTTCCACCTCGGTCAGGAAGTCCTTCGTCAGCCAGGGGTCTCCGGCCCTTTGGTCTCCGACCCAGAGCTGGTGCCAGGCCCAGAAGATCCCCCGGTGATGGTAGTGGTCCTCCGGGAAGTCATGGGTCAGCACCCGCCCGTCGAGACCGTACAGGGGATGAACGTAGCCGGCCCGCGTATACCGTCCGTCCAGCGATCGGGGGGCCGACTGGTAGAAGAGGACCGGGCGCACTCCCTCGGAGACCAGGGCACCCTGGTCATCCGAGACCATCCGGAAGGCCGGCGCGGCCTCTCCCGGGTCCGGCTTGACCGAGTGGACACCGGCTGCCGGCAGATCGCCCATGAGCCACAGGATCCCGGTCTCCGGATCCAACTGAGCCAGGGTCCCATTTGGGGTATCCCCCGCTACGGTAAAGACACGTCCCTGGGGAATCCGGCCCTCGAATGCCGCCGCCACCGGGGAGGACCACCCTTCGGGAACGCCTGCGGGAACGCGAACTCTGGCGTCTGAAGGAAGCTCCTGACCCGGCCCGGCGCACCCGGCCGCCGGACCGGCCAGCAGGGCCAGCACGGCCACCCGCTTCACATTTCGTCTCATAACTTCGAATCCTCTCACGACGATTGCAACGGTATCGGTCCCGGACTTCGGCGGCAAGACCGATCCCGGCACTTCCCAAGGAAACTTATCCTCTGAGAGAATAAGCGGCCTCAGACTTCGTTCGAAAACCAACCGGCATGTTCCTGGAGAAGAGATCGAGACCATGAGCAACGATAATTCCGTCATTCGCGTCGGCCTCGTCGGCGCCGGCGCCAACACGCGCAGAAAACATATTCCCGGGTTCCAGGCCTGCCCCGGCGTGGAGGTCGTGACAGTGGCCAATCGGAGTCTCGAATCCTCCCAAAGCGTGGCTCGAGACTTCGGCATCCCCAGGACCAGCGATTCCTGGCAGAAGGTGGTTCAGGACCCGGAGGTGGACGCCGTCTGCATCGGCACCTGGCCCTACCTGCACCGCGAGGTGACCTGTGCCGCGTTGGAGGCGGGAAAGCATGTCCTCTGCGAGGCTCGGATGGCCATGGACCTGGGGGACGCCCGGGCGATGCTCCAGGCTTCCCGTGAGCATCCCGGCCTGGTGACCCAAGTGGTTCCGACACCCCTGGGCTTGCCCTACCACGAGGCCGTCCGGGATTTCCTCGACTCCGGCGGGCTGGGGAGAATGCTGGCCGTCGAGATCCGGGATGTCTTCTCCGACCTGACCGCCCCGTCCGCCCCCATCATGTGGAGACAGCGCCTGGAGCTGGCCGGGTACAACTACGTGAGCCTGGGACAGTGGTGGGAAACGCTTCTGCTCTGGGTGGGACCGGTCTCCTGGTTGGATGCGTCGGCCCGGGTCGTCGTCGATTCCAAGGAGGACCCGGAAACAGGGGAGACGGTGCAGGTCCGGGTCCCGGACCATATCGCGGTCCTGGCGGAGTTCGAAAACGGCGCCACAGGGAACATCCTGTGCAGCGCCGTCACCGGCAACGTCCCCGAGTCGACACTGTTGGTTCACGGCGACCGGGGCACCCTCAGGTACGATGCACTTTCGGACACCCTCTGGTGGAGCGAGAGCCGGAGCGGCAGCTACTCAGAAATGCCCCTGGATGCGGAGGCCGTCGGAGGCTGGAGAGCGGAAGAGGAGTTCATCAACGCAGTGCGGGGCCGGGAGCGGGTCCGGTACATCGATTTCGAAACCGGAGTTCGCTACATGGAGCTGAGCCAGGCGGCCCACGACAGTTGGACCGAAGGAAGGCGGGTCCACCTTCCTCTGCCCTGAGGGTCCTGAACCGACTCTACGCTAAGCGCGGATCAGATCCTGCAGCACGGAGAGGGTCCGGTCGATCTCGGCTCGAGTGTTGAAGAAGTGGGTGGCGATCCGGACCGCGTCGTGTCCGTCCCGGACATGGTCGTCCACGCCGATGTCCCGTTCCTGAAGTCCAGCCCTCAGTTCCATCCCGCCGTGTCCCGGAACCTCGAAGATGGTGATGCCCGGCGAGGACAGACCGGGCGACCGGGAACTGATCAATCGGACACTCGGCAGACTGGCCAGCTTCTCCTTCAGGTAGTCGGACAACCGGCGGTTTCGCGCGCCGATCCGTTCCAAACCGATATTCCGGAGAAAAGCGATGGCGTCGCCGAGGCCGGCGCGGACCGAGTACCCGAAAGTTCCGGGCATCTGAAAGCGTCTGGCGTCCGCAGGCTCCTCCAATGCGAGCCCGGGAGAAAATTGGTTCTGGACATCCCGCCGGACATGGAGCACGCCGGTTCCCGCCGGCGCCAGAACCCACTTGTGAAGGCTGGCCGCAAAGAAGTCGCACCCCAGATCCCGGAGATCGACCGGCATCATCCCGACCGCCTGGGCTCCGTCCACGGCCGAAAGGACCCCTCTCTCGCGGGCCAGCGCGCAGAGTTCCTTGACCGGATTGAGCAGGCCGCCCCGCGTGACCTGGCAGAAAAACAGGGCCCGGGTCCTGGGAGTGAAGCGCGCGCCGATCCGCTCCAGGATCTCCTCCTTGGACGGGAGAGGACTGGGCATGGGGATCTCGTGCACCACGATCCCGTCCCGTTGGGCCCGGCGCCTCCAGGGCCGAATCCCGGCCGGGTGCTCGTGGCTCGTGGTCAGTACCTCGTCTCCCCGTTTCAGGGGAATCCCGTCGGCGATGCTCTGCAGACCCTGGCTGGCGTTCTGGGTGAAGGCCACTTCCCGGGGATCCACCCCCAGAAACTCGGCCAGAGAGGGACGGACCTGCTCAATGATCCGGCGGCTCAGACGCACCTTGGCGCCTACCGGGTCCACGGCCATGGACCGCCGGTTCCGGGACAGGGCGTCCACCACCGGCGCCGGAGGGACGCCGATACTGGCGCAGTTCAGGTAGATCGCGCCCGGCTTCAGCAGGAATTGCTTCCGGACCCGGGACCAGTCCGTTCCGGCATCGCTCCGGGGTTCTCCCTCCGCCAGCACCGAGCTCCCGGCCAGCGCCGCCACCGTCCCTTCCAGGAATCGCCTGCGGCTGGACCTGCCCGTCCGAGCCGAACCCCGATCCTCGACCACTCGCACCTCCATCGACCGGAAAGGACTGATTCGGCCGCTCAGGTCTCGACCTTCAGGAGTTTGATCTCCAGGACTTCCCGGTTCAGCTCCAGGAACTTCACCTCGATCCGGAAGCCCGGCTTCAGGTCCTGCCACGACGTCTTCTTCTTTCCCAGTGCCTTCCGGACTTTCCTGGAGGCCTTCACCTTGGCGCTCTCGGGGAAAAAGAGCGCAAAGGACGTGCCCTCCTTGCGGTCCAGCACGGTGAGACTCATCCGCTCGTGGCTGATCCCGATCAACATTCCCTTGACCGTGCGGGTGGGATTGAATTCGGAGCGACGCTCAGCCCGGAAAGGTGGCGGGACCGGCGAACCCACATCCTGGGCCAGGACCCACTCCGAGCCGGAGGAGACCAGGCACAGACAGGCGCCGGCGGCCAGCTGCCACCACCGGAAATTACCAGTAAGCCATCGCATCTTCATACATTCGGGCCAGTTCCTCCTCGCCGGCGGGGCGAGGAGAGAGTTTCGTCACCCGGTGCTGTGGCAGCGTTCCCTGCACCAGCCCGGGGATGTCTTCTGAATCATACCCGATTTCGGCGAGACCGCTGGGCATCTTCAGCCGCCGCATCATGCGAATGATCGTATCCGCCAGAATTTCTCCCCCGTCCTCCTCCCTGGCGCCGGAAGTCCGCGCACCCAGGATCCGGGCGGCCTCCAGGTGGCGTCCGGGACAGGCGGGGGCGGTGAAACGGAACACGGCCGGAGCATTCAGGATGACGGACATGCCGTGGGGAACCATGGGGTGTCCGGGTCCGTAACCCGCCGGGCGGAAGCTCTTGACCATGCCGGAGACCGGGTAGGACATGCCATGGGGCAGATGCACCCCGGCATTTCCGAATCCGATGCCGGCGTAGGCGGCCGCCAGCAGCATCTGGGAACGCGCTTCCTCGTCCCCGGGGTCCTCGACGGCGCGGACCAGGTAGCGGGAGACGATCTCGAGGCTCTGCCGGGCCCAGATGTCGCTGATGGGATTGGAGCCCTGGTAGGCAGGCCTCTCCACCGGACGGGGCGGAAGAGGGCGCTGACCGAAGGGGATGGCCGTGAACGATTCGAGCGCGTGGCTCAGGACGTCCAGACCCGTGGAGGCGGCCACCACAGGCGGCAGCGTCCTGGTGTTCTCCGGATCGATGATCCCCAGCGTGGGCCGCAGTCGCCGGTGCGCGATCCCCGTCTTGGCCTTCATTCCATGCAGATCGAAGATGGCCACGCCGGTGGTCTCGCTCCCGGTCCCGGCCGTGGTGGGAATGGCGATCAACGGCTTGAGCGGACCCGGAACCGGGCGGCCCCGCCCGATGGGATGGTTCACATATTCCAGAAAGTCCGCAGGATACGTGGAGTAGAGGTTGGCCGCCTTGGCCGTGTCCATGGTGGAACCGCCGCCCACGGCGACGAAGGCGTCGAATCCACCTTCGGCGGCGAAGTCGATGGCCTGTTGAAAAGAGGCGTCGGTCGGTTCGACGCGGACCGCGTCAAAGAGAGAGAACTCCACCTTCTCGCGAGAGAGGGATTCCAGGGCCGACTCGACGGGCGGGCTCTCCACCAGGTTCGGGTCCGAGAGCACCATGACCCGTTGGGCGCCGAGATCGGCCAGGTCCATCCCCACTTCCCGGGTGGCCCCGGACCCGAAGCGGATGTTGGAAGCCGACATCTCGAACGCGAAATCCCGCTCCATGAAGTCTGTCTCTCGAGACGCTCCAGCCGGTCAACAAGGCGGGGGACACCGCCTCGACGCACCGGCGGTATGGTACTTGAAGGATCGGAAAGGGCGCAAATTCGGGGCTGATTGCCCTCTTCCGGGAACCTTGACACCCTCCTGCTCCAACCCTACAATCCGGCTTCCCAGTTCGCAGGAGGACCGACTGATGGAATATCGACGCTACGGCAGCACCGAACTTCGAGTGAGCCAGATCGCCTTCGGAGGTGCCACGTTCGGCCGGGAGATCGACGGGCCCACCGCCTGGCGCCTCCTGGACCGCGCCCTGGAGCGGGGCATCAACCTCCTGGACACGGCCGAGGCCTACAGCAACCGCGAGTCGGAGCGCATCATCGGGCGCTGGCTCGCCGACCGGAAGAACCGCCAGGAGATCGTCCTGGCCACCAAGTGCTACGGGAAGCTGGACGGGGACATCATCACCGAGAAGATCGACCAGAGTCTCCAATGCCTGCAGACCGACTGGATCGACCTCTTTCAGATCCACCACTTTCCCCACGATGGGGACCCCCTGGACGAGATCCTGGAGAGCCTGGACCGGGCCGTTCAAGCGGGCAAGGTCCGCCACCTGGGACTGAGCAACTGCGGCGCATGGCAATTCTGCAAGGCCCTCTGGCGCCAGGACCGGAGCGGATGGGCCCGCTTCGAATCGATGCAGCCCTCCTACAGCCTGGTCGAACGCACCATCGAAGCCGAGATGATCCCGCTGTGCAAGGACCAGGACGTGGCCATCATTTCCTACGCACCCATCGCCTCGGGGTTCCTGGCCGGCAAGTACTCCAAGGGGGGACCCATCCCCTCCGGCACCCGGTTCGACGTGGCTCCCGGCCACCAGGACGTCTTCTTCAGCAATCGGAACTTCGCCTGCGTGGACCGGATCAAGGCGATCGCCGCGGAGGCGGGACGCTCACTGGTGGACCTGGCGCTGGCCTGGGCCATCTTTCAGCCCGACATCACCTGCGTTCTCATCGGAGGAAGAAAGATCTCCCACGTGGATCAGGCTTTCGAAACCCTGGAGCGGGGCCTGGACCCGGAGTTGAGGGAGCGCTTGGACCAGGCATCCCAGCCCGATACCTTCGGTTGACCGGCCCGCCGGATTCGACCTCCGGCTACGGCCACGGTAATCAGCGGACCCACTTCTTGACGTGCTCGTGGAGAAGGTCCGCCGTGTATTTCAGGCCGATGTCCATGCCGCGGTCCTGAAACCAGACCGTCGGCTCCGGGCCGCTCCTTTGCCACGCCAGGTGAGGCTTGTAAAGGACGAAGATGTCCCAAGCCGCATCGGATCTGGGATACTCAAGCTGCTTGGCGTAGTTCTGGCGTCCGAAGTTCCAGAGATCCCAGAAGTGTTCCGCGCGCGGATCCTGCAGATATGCGGTCGCCTGCTGCGCCGCCCTTCGAGAATCCCTGCCCAGGATGGGCGCCCAGAGCACCAGGACCTTGATTCTGGCCCCGGATTCCTTGCTGAGAATGTTCTGGATGTCGGCCGCTCCCCGGAGGCAGTGGCCGCAGGTGGGAGAGAAAACCGTCACCAGCCGGGTCCGGTCGGAGGCGGCGTTGAAGACGTTTACGAACTCCCTCCCGTCGGGGGAGACGGTAGTGATCCCGCGGCTGGGGCCCTGAAGCGCGGACACGGTGCTGACCTGAATGAGAACCGGAAGAAGGGACAGCAGAAGTCTTCTCATAACCATCGCAGGGTAATGAATCCGGCGTTCGGCTGGCAAGTGCCGCTGAGATCCCGGAATCATCGTGCGCCCTCCCGGGACCGGATTCTCATGGCGACCTCCTCCGCCTGCTGCAGGACCCTCAGCGTGTTCTCGCCCAGGATCAATCGGATCTGGCTTTCGTCGTAGCCCCGTGCCAGCAGTTCTTGGGTGATCTTGGGCAGATAGCTGGCGTCCTCCATTCCCCGGGGCATGTCCGCACCGTCGAAATCGGAGCCGAGACCCACATGGCGCACTCCCGCCACCTGGACGGCGTGATCGATGTGATCCACGATCCTCTTCCAACTCACCGGGGGGATCGGCTCCCGTCCCGTTTCCGCCTCCCCATCTGAAGCAGCCGCTTGGATCGAGGCCTGCCGGGCCGCGTGATACTCCATGTCCAGAAAATAGTCCACGAAGGTGATCTGGATCACACCTCCCTGCTTGGCCAGGGCCCGGATCATCTCGTCGTTCATGTTCCGGGGATGATTCGACAGATCCCGGCAGGAGGAGTGACTCGCGATGACGGGAGCTTCAGTGACCTCCAGAATATCCCAGAAGGTCTCGTCCGAGACATGGGAGACGTCCACCAGCACTCCCAGACGGTTCAGCTCCTTCACGACATCCCGGCCCAAATCGTTCAGCCCTCCGTGGACCCGCGAATCCGCCACCGAATCGGCCCAGTCCGTGTTCACGTTGTGGGTCAGCGTCAGATAGCGGATCCCCAGCCGGGCATACATCCGGAGAATGGGGAGGCTGTTGTGGATCATGTGCCCCCCCTCCATTCCCAGGAGCACCGCGATCTTGCCCATTCGTTGAGCCCGGCGCACCTCGGAGGCGCTGGTGCAAAGTTCCAGGGAGTCCCCGAAAAGCTCCACCACGCGATGAACCGACGCAATGATTTTCAGCGAGTCGCTGACGGCCTGGGGACCGGTGACGGTCCCGGGCATGTAGATGGAGAAGAAGCCGGCGTCGAGCCCTCCCCGCTTCAGCCGGGGAAGGTCCACGTGCCCCGACTGGTGCTCCTGTCCGAAGTCCCAGTCCGGGTCCTTCATCAACAACGGGGTGTCGATGTGCGTATCCAGCACCAGAGAAGAAAAATGCAGCCGACGCGCCCTGGCGTCGTCGTCGCCGCCGACACCCACGGCCAGCCAGGCGCTGGCTGCCGCCATGACCGCCAGCGCCAGTAAGAGATTCCAATGTTTCATGGTTGCTCCTGGTTTCCGTTCCGCCCGAGAGTATACACGCGGGAAAGGATCCGGGACTTCGCAGGGGCAACCCTTGTGGTTGCCCGCGTCCCCTGTCGTCGCTCTTGACTCACTCGATTTATGACACCGGGGACTATTCCCACCGAGAACAGATCTGTCCGTCCGCCAGAATGCACGCAGGACGGACCCGCTCCGATTTCATCCCGAACCGGGCCAGGAGCCGGGCCAGTTCACAGAGAGGAAGGCCGACGATGTTGAAATAGCATCCGGAGAAGGACTCCACCAACCCGGCTCCGGCCGTCTGAATCCCGTAGGCGCCCGCCTTGTCCAGCGAATCGCCGGTGTCCAGATAGCGGCTCAGGACCGACTGGCCGAAGCGGCGCATGCGAACCTGGGAAGTCACCGCCCCCGTCTCTTCCCTTCCCGATTCCGCCTCGACGACGGCTACGGCGGTGATGACATCGTGGGTGCGGTCCCGCAGTGCCCAAAGCATCTGCTGGGCAGCGTGTCGATCGGACGGTTTGCCCAGAACCCTGCCGTCCAGGCACACCAGGGTGTCGAACCCGAGAATGAGGCCGCTCGGGACCTTGCGTGCCACTCTCCGGGCTTTCATGCGGGCCAACTTGGCAGCCAGCATCGAGGGTTCAGGCGCCTCGACTTTCTCTTCGTCCAGGCCGCTCGCGCTACAGACAAAAGGGTAGCCCAGGCGCGCGATCAGCTCCCTCCGGCGGGGAGATCCCGAAGCCAGGATCAGAGTCGACTCATGGGCCATGACGCGCCGCGTGCGAACCCCCTGCTCCGCCGGACCGGAATCAACGGGCGGTCTGGCCGGACCGCAAGGCGCGCTGCAGAGTTCGGGGCTCGTCCGGGTAGAGAGAAGCCACGTAGTTTTCGTAACCGTTGAACAACGGGGTCGGGAACTCGTCGCCGCTGTCGAGCCAGTAGGACCGGTTCTGCGGCCACCGGGGATGGGGAATGTAGGGATTGACGTTGGACAGAAAGCCGTACTCATGCGCCTGGATCTGCCAGAAGATCTTGGGCTGCTTCTTGGTCAACTCGATCTTCACGATGGACTTGGGACTCTTGTAGCCGTATTTCCAGGGCACGACGAGCCTCACCGGAGCGCCGTGCTGCTTCAGGAGCGGCTCTCCGTACACTCCGGTCGCCAGCAGCGTCAGCTCGTTCATGGCCTCGTCCATGCGCAGGGCCTCGTGGTACGGCCACGGGTAGAGGCGGGCCTGCCGGACGCCGGGCATCTGACTGGGCTTCAAGGCGCTCAGAAAGCGGACGAAGCGGGCCGAAGCTTTCGGTTTCACCCGGTCCAAGAGCTTGCTCAGGGGAAAGCCGCTCCAGGGGACATTCATGGCCCAACGTTCCACGCAACGGAAGTGACAGACCCTCTCCTCATGTTCGATCGCGAACAGATCGTCCAGATCCAGAGTCTGAGGCTCGTGGCACTCGCCGCTGACCACGACCTTCCACGGGTCCACCTTGAAATCCTCGACATGCTCCCAGACCGGCCCGCCACGTCCCGGAAGGAACTCGTAAAAGTTGTTGTGTACGGCGGCGGTCGCCCGGGGAGTCATGCGGGGGTCGACTCCCGCCGGAAGCGAGTACGCCGGGTTTCGTTTCGACGGAAATACGTCGGGCCGTTTGAACGGAGCCTCCAACATCGTGCTCGAAGTCTTCGCTTTTCCGCAGAGCAGGTTGCCGGCAGCCAGCGCGCCGACGGAGAGCCCTCCCAGAAAACGGCGCCTGGAGAAAAAGACCCGGGGCTCGGTGACGGGGTGGGATGAGATGCCGGCGATGGAATTCTTGTACATGGAGCCTCCTCGGTCGCTTACTTCAAGATACCAAATATGAGGGGTAGGGGGCGCCCCTTCTGGGCGCCCTCTTCGGTCCAAGGCGGAGCAGGACAGCGTTCGAAGAACAGGGACATTTTGCATTCGGGTGCTATAGTCTGGAACCCGAAAATGCCGGAGAAACGACCGAACGTCCTGCTCATTTGCGCCGACCGCTGGTCCGGACTCTTCACCCGTTCGGCGGGACACCCGGTGGCGATGACGCCCACCATCGACCAACTGGCCCGAAACGGCGTCCAATTCGACCGTGCCTATTCGGCCTGTCCCATCTGCATACCGGCCCGGCGCAGCCTGATGACGGGCCTTTCGCCGCAAAACCACGGGGACCGAGTCTTCAACGAAAGCCTGGAGATGCCGGACCCGGAAACGGTGCCGACGCTGCCCGGGCTCTTCCGGAAGGCCGGCTACCAGGCCCATGCCGTCGGCAAGCTGCATGTCTACCCCCAACGCGATCGCATCGGCTTCGACGAGGTGATCCTCAACGAAGAAGGGCGTCATCACCTGGATGACGGGTACGCCGACGACTGGGAACTCTACCTGGCCGACCAGGGCTATCCGGGCCAGGAGTACGCCAGCGGACTCAGCAACAACGACTACCTCACCCGCTCCTGGCACCTTCCCGGCCATTGTCATCCCACCAATTGGGCGGCGGCGCAGATGTGCCGCGCCATCCGGCGCCGCGATCCCCGGAAGCCCGGCTTCTGGTATCTCTCCTTCGTGGGACCTCACCCGCCGCTCTGGCCACCGGCCGCATATCTCGATCTCTACCGGAATCTGGAACTGGACCCGATGGTCCACGGAGACTGGTCCCGGTCGTTCGAGGATCTGCCCTACGGCGTCAAGCCCTACATGGACCAATTCTGCATGCGAATGGGCACTCCGGGCGAGATCGACCTAGCGAGAATGGCCTTCTACGCCACCATCACCCACATCGATCACCAGATTCGGATGGTCCTGGGAACCTTGCGCGAAGAGGGGCTGTCGGACGACACCATCGTGGCCTTCACGGCGGATCACGGCGACATGCTGGGAGACCACCAAATGTGGTCCCTGGGGGTCATGTATGAAAAGTCGGCGCGGGTGCCCCTCATCATCGTGCCGGCCGCGGGTGACGAGCGATTCCCACCGGGCAGCCGCGACCACCGCCTGGCGGAGCTTCGGGACCTGATGCCGACGCTGCTGGATCTCTGCGGCCTCAAGCCTCCCCCAGGCCTGGACGGGATCTCCCTGGCCGGCGGCCAGGACCGGGACCATCTCTACGGCGAGTTCCGGGAGGGTCCCTTGGCCACGCGAATGATCCGCGACCGGCGCTACAAGCTCATCTACTATCCGGTCGGCAATGTCTTTCAACTGTTCGATCTGGACCAGGACCCCTTGGAACAAAGCAATCTGGCCGGACAGGCTTCGCTGCGGGAGGTCCAGGATCGCCTGGTGGGCCTGCTGGTGGACCACCTCTACGGCTCGGACCTGGAGTGGATCCGGGAAGGCCGTCTCGTGGGGATGCCGGACCGGGAATACGCCCGCACGCCGAACCGGGGCCTGAGCGGACAGAGAGGTTGGCGGTTCCTATGACGTAGACTAGGATCGGACCATGCCGGAAGACCATCCGAACGTACTGCTCATCTGCGTGGACCACTGGTCCGGACTCTTCACTCGTCCGGCCGGGCACCCGGTGGTGATGACTCCCACCATCGCCCAGATGGCGCGCAACGGCGTGCACTTCGACAGCGCCTATTCGGCCTGTCCGGTCTGCATACCGGCCCGGCGCAGCCTGATGACGGGCCTTTCCCCACGGAGCCACGGCGACCGGATCTTCAACGAAACCCTGGAGATGCCGGACCCGGAAACGGTGCCGACGCTGCCCGGGCTCTTCCGGGAGGCCGGCTATCAGGCTCATGCCGTCGGCAAGCTCCATGTCTATCCCCAGCGCGACCGCATCGGTTTCGACGAGGTGATCCTCAACGAGGAAGGTCGGCATCACCTGGATGACGGCAAAGCGGACGACTGGGAGCTCTACCTGGCGGATCAGGGCTACCCGGGTCAGGAGTACGCCGGCGGGCTCAGCAACAACGACTACGTCACCCGTTCCTGGCACCTCCCCGAACACTGCCACCCCACCAACTGGGCGGCGGCGCAGATGTGCCGCCAGATCCGGCGCCGCGACCCCAGGAAACCCGCGTTCTGGTATCTCTCCTTCGTGGGTCCACACCCACCCGTCTGGCCCCTGTCCGCATACCTGGACCTCTACCGGAATCTGGAACTGGATCCGACGGTCCGCGGCGACTGGTCCCGGTCGTTCGAGGACCTGCCCTACAGCGTCAAACCCTACATGGACCAGTTCTGCACGCGCCTGGCCACTCCGGGCGAGATCGACCTGGCGAGAAGGGCCTTCTACGCCACCATCACCCACATCGATCACCAGATCCGGATGGTCCTGGGAACGCTGCGCGAAGAGGGGCTGTCGGAGAACACCATCGTGGCCTTCACCGCGGATCACGGCGAAATGCTGGGAGACCACCAGATGTGGGCCAAGGGGGTCATGTACGAGAAGTCGGCGCGGGTGCCCCTCATCATCGTGCCGGCGGCCGGCGACGACCGGTTCCGCCCGGGCAGCCGCGACCGGCGGCTGGCCGAGCTTCGAGACCTGATGCCGACGCTGCTGGACCTCTGCGGCCTCGAGCCTCCCGGCTCCCTCGACGGAATCTCTCTGGCCGGCGACGCGGACCGTGACCATCTCTACGGCGAATTCCGGGAGGGTCCGGCATCGACCCGCATGATCCGCGACCGGCGCCACAAGCTCATCTACTATCCGGTCGGCAACGTCTTCCAGTTGTTCGACCTGGACCGGGACCCGCTGGAACAGCGAAACCTGGCAGGGCATGACTCCCTGCGGGAGGTTCAGGAACGTCTGGCGGGGCTGTTGGTGGACCACCTCTACGGCTCGGACCTGGAGTGGGTCCGGGAGGGCCGTCTCGTGGGGCTGCCGGACCGGAAATACGTCCGCAAGGCCAACCGGGGCCTGGGCGCTCAGAGAGGGTTGAGGTTCCTTTGACATGCGACCCGGGAATCTCATGAAAGCCGGAATCGGGATCTGCGCTTCCTTGATGTTGATGCTGGCGGCGGCGGCGTCCCTGCTCCTGCCGACACGGGAACGGGAGCCCAACTACGACGAGACGAAGGTCCCCGCCTACGACCTCCCCGATCCCCTGGTGACGGAGGACGGCCGCCGGGTCAAGACCGCCGGGGACTGGAGGGAGATCCGCAGGCCCGAGATCCTGGAGCTCTTCCGCTCCCAGATGTACGGGCGCCGTCCCGGACCGCCCCGGGAGCTGAGATCCCGGGTCACCTCGGTGGAGACTCGCGCACTCGGCGGCAAAGCCGTCCGCAAAGAGGTCTCCCTTTACCTCAGTCCGAAACAAGACCTCCCCCGGATGGATCTCCTGATCTACCTGCCGGCGTCCGGTTCCGATCCGGTCCCGGCGTTCCTGGGCCTCAATTTCGGCGGCAATCACTCGGTGCATCCGGACCCGGGCATCACTCTGCCCAAGTCCTGGATGCGCCCGTCCAGGGTCGAAGGCGCGGTGGTGGAGAACCGGGCCACGGAAAAAGGAAGGGGAACGTTGTCCCGGCGCTGGCCGGTGGAGAAGATCATCGGCCGCGGCTACGCCCTGGTGACGGCCTACTACGGGGACATCGACCCCGACTACGACGACGAGTTCCGGAACGGGGTCCACCCCCTCTTCTACCGGCCGGGACAGACTCGGCCGGACGCTGACGAGTGGGGATCCATCGCAGCCTGGGCCTGGGGACTGAGCCGTGCCCTGGACTACCTGGAGACCGATCCGGGAATCGACCCGGCCAAGGTGGCGGTGCTGGGCCACTCCCGGCTGGGAAAGACCGCCCTCTGGGCCGGCGCCGAGGACGAGCGATTCTCCCTGGTCATCTCCAACAACTCCGGTTGCGGCGGGGCGGCCCTGAGCCGCCGCCGCTTCGGAGAGACCGTCGAGAGAATCAACCGCGTCTTTCCCCACTGGTTCTGCGGGAACTTCAAGCAGTACGGCGACAACGAGGAGCGGCTCCCGATCGACCAGCACTTGCTGGTGGCCCTGATGGCCCCCCGTCCGGTCTACGTGGCCAGCGCGGTGGAGGACCGATGGGCGGACCCGAAAGGCGAGTACCTGTCGGCCCGGCACGCCAGCCCCGTCTATGCGCTCCTGGGACTTCCCGGCCTACCTGGTGACTCCATGCCTGGCGCGAACCAGCCCCTCACGGGCACCATCGGCTACCACGTCCGGAGCGGCCGGCACGACGTGACCGGCTACGACTGGGACCGGTACCTGGACTTTGCCGACCGGCACTTGCGCAAAGGCCGTTAACCGGAGATGGCCGGAATTCTGACCAGCCGGTCCTCTTCCTGGCACCACGCCGTCAGCTCGCCTCCGTAGACGCACCCCGAATCAAGGCCCATGGTGAGGCGGTTGCGGTAGAACCCCCGCGCCGCCCAGTGCCCGTGGACCACCAGGGCGTTTCCCCGGTAGAAGCTGTCCCACGGCTGGTAAGGCGGCGTGCAGCCGGCGGGGGGGCCGCTGTACTTCAGGGGAAGACCCTCGGCGGTACAGCAGCGGACCGACGTGGCGAACCGCACCCCGCCGCTCTGGAGCCAAGCGTCGTCGTGAGGCTCCGCGTTGAGCCTCCGCGCCAGAGCCGGCAGGTCGTTCCATGCGGGATTCAGCCCGGCGTGCACGATCCACGCCCCGGGTCCGCCGCCCGACGGCGGGAGATGCACCAGCACCGGGCAGGCCCGCAGCCGGGCCATGAGTTCGTCGACGTCAGGTGCGGCGAACAGCGCCCGGAGGGATTTGGGGGGTTCCGGACGGACTCCCGAGTAGGCGAGCAGGGCGTGTATCTCGTGGTTACCCAGAAGCGAGCGCCCGCCGATGTCCAACCAGATCCTCAGGGTGGCCAGCGAGTCGGGGCCCCGGTTGATCAGGTCGCCGAGGCACCACAACCGGTCCAACTTCGGATCGAACCGGATGACCGAGAGGAGTTTTTCGAACTCCCGGGCGCAACCTTGAATATCGCCTACGACCCAGCGCACGTCACCTCACTGTTCGCACCATCCCCGGGCGTTTTGGAAGAGTCGGAGCCACGGGGAAACTTCCAGGCGATCCTTCCAGTCCTGGGGCATCCAGCCCCACTGCCACTTGAGGGAGGTCCGCTCCGGATGGGGCATCATGGCGAGATGGCGGCCGTCGGGCGAGCAAAGAGCGGCGATTCCGTCCGCCGAGCCGTTGGGGTTGAGGGGGTAGTCGCCGGTGACCCGGCCCCTGTCGTCCACGTAGCGGATGGGCGCCAGGCGCCGTTCCCGGATCCGGGCCAGCGTGGACTCCCGGGGAAAGAACGCCCGCCCCTCCCCGTGGCTCACCCAGATGCCCAGAACCGATCCGGCCATCCCCTGCAACATCACCGCCGGGCTCTCCTGGATGCGGACCGTGGAGAATCGGGACTCGAATCGTCCCGACCGGTTACGTACGAAACGGGGCTGAATCGAAGTCTCGATTCCCCGCCACGGGATCCAGCCCAGAAGGGCCATGAGCTGACAGCCGTTGCACACCCCCAGGCTGAAGCTGTCGGGACGATGGTAAAAGCGCTCGAACTGATCCCAGAGCCCCGGGTTGAACCGGATGACTCCGGCCCAACCCTTGGCCGAGTCCAGGACGTCCGCGTAGCTGAAGCCCCCGACGAAGGCGACGCCGCGAAACGAGGAGAGTCGGACGGAGCCGGAGAGCAGGTCGGACATGGTCACGTCCCAGGCCTCGAAACCGGCCAGATGGAAGGCGGACGCCATCTCACGGTCGCCGTTGCTTCCCTCTTCCCGCAAGATGGCCACCTTGGGCCGCCCCTCGCCCGCGAGGCCGTCCGGCACGGTGGCTTGCGGAGTGAAGGAGAGGGCGTAGGCCGGCGCCCGCCGCCGCTTCAGAGAACGGCGCTCCTGGCGGACGCAGTCCGGATCGGCTTGCAGCAGCTCGATCCGGTAGCTGGTCTCCTCCCAGAGGTCCCGCAGTTCCCGAACGTCGCCTTCGAGGACGGCGGCTCCGTCCACCCGGATCTCCACCCGGGGTCCCGTCAGCGTCCGTCCAATCGCCCGGACAGGGATGTCCGCATCCCGCAGGATCCGGCGAACCCGTCCCTCCGCTTCGGCACTCACCTCAATGACCAGTCCCAACTCCTCGGAGAACAGAAGCGGAAGAGCTTCCTCTCCTTCCGAGCTCTCCAGATCCACCTCGACGCCGCAGTCCCCCGCAAAGGCCATCTCCAGGATCGTCGTGAGCAGTCCGCCTTCGCTCCGGTCGTGGCCGCTCGCCACGAGTCCGCTGCCAATCAGGGTCTGGACCGCCTCGAAAGCCCGGCCCAGGAGCCCCGCATCCTCCAGATCCGGGGGCTCGTCTCCCAACTGTCCGTACACTTGCGCCAGAGCCGAGCCCCCGAGCCGGTTCCGGCCCTCCGCCAGGTCCAGGAACAGGAGCCGGCCCTGCCCCGGCAGCTTCAGGTCGGGCGTGACGGTCCCGTTGATGTCGGGACAGGTGACGTAGGCCGAAAGCACCAGTGCTCCGGGCGCCTTCACCGTCTCCTCCCGGCCCGAATCCCCCAGCGGCGCCAGGGCCGCCATGGAGAGGCTGTCCTTACCTCCGTCCACGGCGATCCCCAGTTCCAGGAGCGCGTCCCGCAGCGCCACCGCGGCCGCGTAGACCCGGGCTCCCTCCCCCGGGAGCTTGGCCGGCCACATCCAATTGCCCGAGCACTTCACGTCCTGGAGATGACTCACCGGGGCCCAGACCAGGTTGGTCAAAGCCTCGGCCAAGGACATCCGGGCCATGGCGCCGGGATCCAGCAACCCCAGAATCGGCCTTTCTCCGATGGCCGTGGCGGCGCCGGTGGACCCGAAGTGGCTCTGGGCGATGACCGCAACGTCGGAGAGCGTCAACTGGAGAGGACCGACGCACTGTTGCCGGGCGACCAGACCGGTCACGCTGCGGTCCACCTTGTTGGTCAGGAATCGCTTGGACCCCACCGAAACCAGCCGAAAAACCCGCTCCAGCGCCTCCCGGACCGACACGGAGCCGGGCAGCCGGAGCGGCCTCAGTTGCGGCGGCACCCGCTCGAGTTGGAAGACCTTGCGCGGCATGGATCCCAACACCTGGTCCAACTCAAGGTCCACCGGAGTCGATCCGTCCCGCTCGTCAAAAAGGACGATGCGCCCGTCACCCGTGACCCGGCCGACGAAGGCGGCCGGAACCTTCTCCCGCCGGGAGAGATCGAGAAAGAGCCGGGCGTTGTCCGGTCTCAGCAGCAGAGCGTCCTGCTCCTGGTATTCGGCCACCCAGATCTCCAGAACCGACAGCGTCTCGTCTCCAACGGGGATCTTGCGAAGCTCGATCCTGGCCCCCGCCGGCTCGGCGATCTCCTTGAGCACGTTGCAGTTTCCGCCGGCGCCCTGGTCGTGGATGCTGACGATGGGATTCCCTTCCCCCATCTCCACGCAGGCGCGGATCACCCGGTTGACCTTCTGCTCCATCTCGGCGTCGCCCCGCTGGACGGCGTTGAAGTCCAGCTCGGCCACGTTTTCCCCCTGCACCATGCTGGAGGCGGCCCCCCCGCCCAGACCGATGCGATAGGCGGGGCCTCCGATCTTGACCACCCACATCCCCGCTTCGGGCGTTTCCTTGCGCAGGTGGCGGGCGTCGATCTGCCCCAGGCCCCCGGTGAACATGATGGGCTTGATCCACTCGCGCCGCTCGCCGTCCGGCAACCGCAGGCCGAACGAGCGGGTAAAGCCCTGGATCAGCGGTTCTCCGAACTTGTTGCCGTAGTCGGAGGCGCCGTCGCTGGCCTCGACTTCGATCTGGAGAGGAGAGGCCAGGTTCTCCGGATATCGGAATTCGCTGTCCTCCCAGGGCAGCTCGTACCCGGGAATACGCAGGTTGCCCACACAATAGGCGGCCGTCCCGGCCACCACCAGGGATCCTTTCCCCGTGGCATGGACGTCCCGGATGCGCCCGCCGGTCCCCGTCTCCGCTCCGGGAAAGGGAGCCACTCCCGACGGGAAGTTGTGGGTTTCGGCGGTGAAAATGATGTCGTGATCCACCTGCGTGGCCGCCATCGGTCCCGGACGCCCCGGCTCCGAGGGGTGCAGGGTCTCGATCCGGTATCCGCGAATCGCGCTGGAGTTGTCCCGAAAAGCCACGACGCTGTTGCGCGGATTGGCCCGCATCGGCTCCTGGATCAGTTCCAGCAGCGACGACGCCTGCTCCTGTCCGTCGATCACCATCCGGCCCTTGAAGAACCAGTGACGCGAATGCTCGCTGTTGGACTGGGCGATGTCGAAGCACTCCACGTTGGTGGGATTGCGGCCCACCCGGCGAGCGAACAGGTCGGTGTAGTAGTCCAGGTCCCAGTCGTCGAAGGCGAGACCGGCCTCCCGGTTCAGCCGCTCCAGGGCGGCTCGACCCTCCTGGAGAACCGGGACCCGGAAGCTGGCTTCGGGGCGGACCGCGCCGTTGAACGACGTGAGGGGCGCGATGTAGGGACACTCGGTCATCCGGTCGTGGACCAGTTCCAGGAAACGGCTCCGCTGGCGCTCCGAGAGCCGGTTCGCCCCCCTCAGAAGGTACCGCCTCGATCGTTCGATCCGGATGACATCCTCCAGACCGCAGGAATGGCAGACCGCAACGGCATTGGTGCACCAGGCCGTCTTGAAGCTCAGGCGAGGTCCCACTTCGAGGCACGCGCCCTCGCCGGAGAGAAAGGACCGCTCACCGAATCGGTCCGGCTCGAAGGTCTCGCCCAGGAGCCAGGACAAGATCGCCCTGCCTTCTCCGTTCAGTGGGCCGGCGGCTTCCACGTAGAAGCAGTACTCGGTTTCGATCCCGCCGACCTCAACGCCGAGCGCCGCGTGGACCTGCCGGACCAACTCCCGCTCGTTCACGTCGGAGAGCACCGGAGTCCGGTAGAACTGAATCAGCACGAATCCCCCCTCCGGGCCCTATTGTAGCCCTCCCCTTCCGACATGAAGAGGGGGTGTCCCGAGGAAATGGCGCAGTCGGGTTCGTAGTAGACTGGCCGCGAGAATTTCCATGCCGGAAAAGGATGACCTGGTCGTCGTCTTCGCAGGCAGCGTCTTCGACGCGACCTTGGCCAAGAACCTGTTGGAGAGCGTGCAGATCGAAGCGTTCCTGCAGGACGAGCAGATGGGCCGCCTGATCCCCTTCTATCTGTCCGCAATGAGTGCCGGAGCGGTCAAGGTAGCCGTGCGGCCGGCCGATGCGGAGGAAGCGAGGATCGTGTTGTCCGCCACCGACGAATCGCTGACTGCGGAGGCCGGGACCTGGACCTGTCCCGGCTGCGGTGAGGCCATCGAGGCCCAGTTCGGCGCCTGCTGGAACTGCCAGACGCCCCGCCCCGAGAAAAACCCATGACGGGGCCGGGTTCTTCGAGGTCAAAGAACGTTTATAATCCCCCAAAAAATGAATCGCAGTATTCAGGACCACAAATAGAGTATCTGAAAATCCGAACCTTAAGTAATGAAAACCAAGAAAGCGGCACGCCACTGACGAAACCGACGATATCGGCCCGTCGGCGGTAAAGCGGTCCTTTGATCCAGAGCTCGCGTACCGCAAGGAAGTGATTGTTCTCCGCATTGCCGAAATCGAACACGTGCAAAGTCCGGGTTTCCATGCCGCCGCGCGGGTCTCGGTAGGTGACCTTCACGCCGTTGCGCAGAAGTTCGTATTTTTCGCGGTTCGTCTGAAGGGTCGAATGGGCTGCGCTCACTTGCGCGATGACGCGGATGGCGTTCTCGTAGGCTTCGGTTGGAAGGCCGGGGTTGAGCTTTTCGAGCGCTTGGCGCAGGTAGCGCACCAGCACAACGTCCTCGTCACTCGTTCGCCCCAGGGTTCCGTCCAACCCGAAGGTCTCGGTGTTGTAGACATAGACCGATTCCCAGCCGAGGCGGCGTTCCAGGTATTCAGCAGTGGTCTGCTGGACGAGAATATCTTCGGTGTAAGGTGGACTCATTGCAGATGCCTTAGTTGCTCCTGCAACTCCCGGCCCTTTTCCGTCAGTCGGTACTTCTGTTTGCTGCTGCGAGGTTTGTCCGGAACGGTCATTTCCAGCCACCCGGCATCAAGCAGAGGTTGGAGGTAGTTTGTCCGGAATGTCTTCAAGTGCTTCAACCCCAGCAGGACCATGATCTCCCTTGCCGTGCGGGGCACGCGGCAATGCCAGACAACTTGTGCGGTCACTTGTGCGGTCACTTGTGCGGTCACGGTCTCCAGTATGTTCCCAAGCCGCTGCAAGGTGCTGTTCGAAAATATTTTAGGGTCTTCTTGAGCCATTCCCTCAACTTGGGTGGCACCCTGCTCTCGACTTAGTCCGGACTTGGTCTGGACTTGTGCGGTCGGCCTGGGGAAAGTCGTGCTCACCCACGACTCCGACACCTCGATCAGGACTTCACCCACCCCGTGTTCACGGCACAGGTCGCGAATGCGCCGGATGCCGGAACCGATCTTCTCGACCGCCTCCATCCGGTGCAAAATGCCGAACAATAGCGGATTGCGTGGAATGCTCTTGAGACCAAGGTCCGCTTCAGTCATGCCGGCAGGCAATCCGCCCGGGCTGACGATCTCGAGACGATCCGTAAAAAGATAAATTTGCACATTGGCGGTGGAGCGGTAGTCGCGGTGGGCCAGAGCATTGACGACCGCCTCACGAATAGCCTCTTAATGATATCAGTGACCAATGAGCGGTTCGGCGGCGACAAGAATGAGCCTTCCCGCCCACCCGCTCTTTGGTGGGTTGGACTCCGCCACTATTCTTTTCCTCGGTGGACTGGACCACCACGCTACGGCGCGCGGCGTCGCCTTCCCAGACCCCGTACATGGTGGCCAGCAGACGGCGGTCGGGCATTTCGATCATGGAGCGGGCTACGTACATGGAAGAGTTGGGCCATTGTCCCATCTCGGCGAACCTCAAATCCTTGGAGGGAGGATCATCCGGCATGCCGGTGATGCCCGATTCGACTCTCACCGGATGGGGACAAGAACCAGATTGCCGAAAACGGGACGCCTCCCGTTGCGGAGGCGGATGTCCGGGTTTTGCGCATGGCTATAGGTCATCCCTTTCTTACGGGGAGTGTATCGACGAGGTAACTCGGGACAACGGCGACGGTTCTGACTTGATGAGGTCCTTTCCTCCGCCTATCGTGACTAAGTTAGTCATGACTAAAAAGAATTTCACGGATCACTCTCGTCAGACCCGGCAGGCCGGTTCGATGTGGCTTCGCGGCTGGAAGTTGGGAGAGGCCAAAGCCAAGTTCAGCCGCGTCGTCCGCCTCGCCGCCTCCGGCCAGCCGCAACGTGTGACGGTCCGCGGCAAGGATGCGGTCGTCGTCGTCGCGGCGGACGAGTTCGAACGTCTTCGCGCCCGAGCTGCGTCGGGCAGCTTGCACGAATTGTTGTGTCAGTCCCCATTGAACCGCTTGGATTTCGACGAGGAAGGCGTGCAGAGTCCGGTCCGTGAGGTCGAGTTGTGAATGGTTGGCTCCTCGACACCAACGTCGTGTCCGAGTTGCGCAAGACCCGGCCCAACCAGCGTGTAAATTGACGGTCAGAAACGCTCCGGGCAGGGTACTCCCAGCTCCGCCGAGAAGCGCTCCAGCATTTCCCACGTGGCCGCTTCCAGACGGACTCCTTCCCGGAGGCTCTTCCGGACCATCCTCCAGTCCGGATCCCCGGGAGCCAGAACCTCGTCGAATCCCGGCGCCAGTTCCGACGACTTCAACTGGGTCACGTAGTCCTGGACCCGGGCCAGAAATGTTTCCGGCTCCATGAAATGCTCCACAGACAGGGCCAGGAAGAAGTGGCCCGTGTCCTGGGGCTCCTCCTCGGGGGGATGGGGCGTGATGTGCCGGCCGAAGAGAGCTCCCGTCAAGACACCGCTCAGGATGTCCACCATCACTGCCAAGCCGTAACCCTTGTGGTTGCCCAACGGAGCGGGCATGCCCTGAGGCGCCTCTTTCGGATCGGTGGTGGGAACTCCCTTCCGGTCCAGCACCCAGTTCCCGGGGATCGGATCGCCCCGGGTCAAAGTCAGCATGATCTTGCCCCAGGCGGCGCGGCTCAGGGCGATGTCGATCATGACGGGAAACTCGCCGCCGGTGGGCACCGCGATCGCCAGGGGATTGGTCCCGTAGGTGGGCGTGGAGCCGCCCCACGGCGCCATGCAGGCCCCGGTATTGCTGACGGCGAGTCCGATCAGACCCTGATCCGCGGCCATGCGGGCATAGTAACCGGCGGTCCCGAAGTGATTGGACCGGAACACGCCCGCCGCCGCGACCCCCGTTTCCCGGGCGCGGGAGCAGGCCAATGACATAGCCTGGTGGCTTGCCACCTGTCCGGGTCCCCGATCCGCATCCAACAGGAGAACGGCTCCGCGGTCGGAGACGACCTGTACTTGCGGGCGAGGATTGACTCCGCCCTTCTGGACCCGTCCCACCAGGAAGCCGAGGAAGGACAAACCGTGGGAATAGACGCCCCGGAGATCGGCATCCAACAGGTTGTCGACCACACGCTCGGCCTCGAATGATCCGAGGCCGGCCCGTTCCAACAGGGACTCGGCGAAGGTTCGCAAGTCGTCCGCCCGGGCCCGTCTTCCCTTCCCCTTCGGATCCGTCATCGGTTCTGCAAGCCTCTGGGGTGCTCCTTCCTAGGACCCGTTGGCGGCTCCTTCGTCTTCCGGAACGCCCAATGCCGCGGCCGCGTTCCGCCAGAAGATGCCCTCGATGTCCGATTCGGACAACTGCGCGATCTCGGCGGCGTCCCGCAGGGAGAGGAGTTGTTCATAGACCGACAGCACGGGCCTCCCGTCGCAGTGAGGGAACTTGAGGTCGCCGTCGTCGGCGTCGTAGTGCTGCCAGGACCGGCCCAGCGCCGCGTAGTGACCGTGGAAGAATGCAGCGCCGACACCGTCCGAGCCCCAGAAGATCCGCTTCGGGTCTTCTTTGGTCAAAAGAGTGATGTAGGGGCGCACGTCGGTCACCGCCGAGGTGTCATAGTAGATGTTGGGCAAGTCCCGCAACCTCTCCACCGCCTGGCGAATGGGCCAATAGGTGAAGCTGCGGGCGCAATGGGCCAGCAACCACTTGATCCCGGGGTACCGCTTGGTGGTGTATTCCGTCAGGTCATCCAGGTTCCACTCGTCGGCGCAACCGTGAAAGCGCGAAAGGTGCATGGTGACCCAGAGGCCGTAATGGTCCGCCAGCTCCATCTGCTCATGGGGCAGGAACTCGTGGATCCGGCATTGGGCGATGTCCCCGGTCACCGAAAAGGTGCGGTACGGTTTCAGCCCGATGAACTGAGGGTTCCGAAGATCCCGTTCAATGTCCTCCGTCCGGCAGGAGGGCGTGACCAGCCGGTTATGGCGGATGCCCGGCACGCCGTCGATTTCCCTCCGGACCGTCTCCACGTGCCGGGCCACGTCGATGCCCACCACCGGCATACCCAGAATCAGGTACTGCATCCGGCGCCCGGGATAGAGAACCCGGGCCCAGTCGTTCAGAGTGGCGAGCCCGGCGTCGTTCCGCGTTCCCTGCGGGGGCGGGACCGGAAAATCGGAGGCCCAGTAGAAGTGAATGTGCGCGTCCAGAATCCGGTCCGGAACGAATTCGCTCAGTTCCTCTTCCCAGACCTGCCGGTCGCAGTCCCGGTAGTCGATCGTCGTGTGATCTCTCATTCGCTGCTCCTGAGTCCCGATGAAGCCGGCGTGGAGCAGTCGCCTGGGTAAAGCTCCTCTTTGGCCGCGACATACGTTACCTTGGTCCGTGACACGAATCCACCGGGACCCGGAATTCCCCGGAGGCTCCTCCGGGGATGGGATTGAAACGGGCAACCGGCCGCGCAATGGGCCGGTTTTCTCGAGCGGAAACCAGGTGGATCCTTATTGACGGTGTACGCACTGGGTAGTCGCGAAGGCTGATGGAGGCTAGGAGTCTGCGCCGCAGAAAAAGCATCTGACCACAATGAGAGAATACATGGTGGAGGTGCTGGATGCCGACGAGGTTTCGCCCCTATCAGCCGAAGCAGAAGCTGTTGCTGCCACCGGATATTCGGGACTGGTTGCCG
>JAJDTT010000303.1 GCA_022827025.1 Acidobacteriota bacterium | reverse complement strand
CTGCGTCCGCCATTTCCACCACCGGCAACCCCTCCAGGAGGCCCCGGTCCGAAGGCTGTCCTCCGGAGGCGGGATAGAAACAGCTCCGGTCCAGCTCCAGGGCCGGTTTCCCCTTCCACCGGTCCACGCCGGTGACTCGCGCGCGGAAATTCTTGAGATAGGAGTCCTGATGATAGAGTCGCTGGGTCATGCAACGCGTGCTCCGGCCAATTCCGCCCAAACTCCGGAAATCACCCTTGAAATCGCCGGTTCCAGGACCGGAGGTAAACATGCTAACATGGAGCGATTATTGCCCAATGCGTATGTTCCATTCTCACGAACAGACTCGGGAAGGTCTGAAGGAGGTCACATGAGAAGAGCTCTCCTGTTCTCGTCTTGCGCCGCATTGCTGGTGCTTCTCACGGGTTGCGACAGCCCGCCGGCGTCGGAACTCGACGCGGCGCGCCAAGCTGTGGACGCGGCCCGGACCGCGGAGGCCGGAACCTACGCGCCGGATGAACTCGGCAAGGCGTCGGCGACGGTGGAGGAGGCCGAAGCCGAGATCGCCATGCAGGATGACAGCTTCGCCCTGACCCGAAGTTACGATCAGGCCAGGGAACTCTTGAGCCGCGCCACTTCCGAGGCCGAAGCCGCAAGCGCGGCGGCCGGTGAGAACAAGATCATGGTCAAGGGCCAGGCAGAGGCGGCCAACGAAGCGGCTCAGGCCGCCATCGAAAACGCCCAGGGCATGTTGCGCAAGGCGCCTCGCCGGGGCAAGGCAGCCCGAGAGAGCGTGGCCGCTCTGGAGGCCGACGTGGCCTCGGCCGAGGCCACGCAGGCAGGCGCGCAGCAAGCCTACGATGCGGGCAAGTACATGGACGCCTTGAATCAATTCGGCGCAGTCAAGCGGAAGGCGGACGGAGTCAGCTCCGAGATTGAGCAGGCCATTCAGCAGAGAAGGCGACGCTGAACCGAGTCCTTCTCCTGCTTGGCGCCGTCCTACTGGGGGCTTCCGCCTTTTCCAGCCCCGAGAGCCGGTTCGAAGCGTACGGCGCCAGCCCCGCCCCGGCGGCGCGGGATCATCCCAAATCCCGGAAAAACCCGCCGCGGGGGCGCATCATTCTCATCGACACGGCAGAGAATCGTCTCTATGTTCGTCACGGGCGGCGAGTCCTTCTCGACGCGCTGTGCGCAACCGGGAGCGGACACCGCCTGATCGTCGGCGACCGGCAGTGGACATTCGATACTCCCCGCGGTGAATTCGAGATCACGTACGTAACCGAGTTCCCGGTCTGGCGCAAACCCGATTGGGCATACGTGGAAGAGGGGGAGCCCCTTCCCGAGCGGGACGGCGACCGGATGGAATACGGCGTACTGGGAAGTTTCGCCCTGGGAATCGGAGACGGCTACTACATCCACGGGACTCTCTACACCCGGCTTCTGGGACAGAACGTGACCCACGGATGCATCCGGTTGTCCGAACCCGACCTGAACAAGCTCGTGGACCTGGCGCCGTTGGGGACTCCGGTTTTCATCTTCTGATGGGGAGGCGGCACCGGCTCCTTCTCACGGTCCTCTTCCTGGGGCTGCCTTCAGCCGGGCGGGCATTCTCCGGACAGACCGGCCCGCGAGTGGAAATCTCAGTCGACGCGGCGCGGATCGTGCAACGGGGAATCCTGCTCAAAGAGATCCCCATACGGAGATCCAACCGCGGGTCCGACCCCGTTCGTTCCTCCCGGGTCTTGAAGCTGGACCCGCCCCGCCCCGTGGAGGAAATTCGGGTTGCCCAGGGAAAACCGGCGCCGCTGATCTCCCGCCGCGGCGTCGACGCCATGCCCAGCACCTATGCCGTGGAGTTGGAGAACGGATCGGTCCTGTTCGTCGCTCCTCCGGACCTGGTCGGCTTGACCTGGCAGAAGCGCTCCAGCCGGCGGCTGCGCCTGATCCTGGCGCAGTTTCAATCCCTGGTGCGCGAGGTTTCGGTCCTGCAACTGGAGATGGAGGAACCGGCCGCGCGGCGACTCTACTGGGTCCTTCGGAAAGGGACGGAAGTTTCCTATTGAACCGGGCATGACCACGATGCGCACGGGACCGATACTGGCCGGAGACGGAAAGCGGACTGGAACCGGGACGAAGATCCCGGTGCTGGCGACCCTGATCCTGCTGGCCTGCGCTCCGCCTGACGGCTGGGCCCAAACTGACAAGACCGACGACGCTTCCCCCACCGCCGCCGTCGGCGACCTGGCCAGCCCCGACCGCAAGGTGCACCGGGCCGCCGCCCGCAAGCTGGAAGCCAACTGGCATCCGGGATTCGCCCCCATGCTGGTGGAGATCTTCATGCTGGTTCCCCCCGGAGACGCCCGCGGCCAGAACGTCCTGAGGCTTCTGCGCAAGGGGACGGGGCAGAATCTGCCGGCTGACACGGACCGCTGGTGGCGCTGGATCTGGAACCGGGAGGAACAGTTACATCCCGAATATGCAACCTTCAAGGCCACGCTCTATTCCTTCATCGACAAACGTTTCGCCCGCTATTTCAACCCCAGCCCCCCCCGCACGATTCGTCTCGACGAGGTGATCTGGGGCGGCGTGAAGAAGGACGGCATTCCGCCGCTGGAATATCCCGAGATGATCTCCGCCGCGGAGGCCGACTACCTCAAGAACAACCACATCGTCTTCGGCGTCTACCTGAACGGCGAAGCCAAGGCCTATCCCAAGCGGATTCTGGCCTGGCACGAACTCTTCAACGATCGTGTCGGCGGAATCGACGTCACCTGCGCCTACTGCACCCTGTGCGGCGCCGCCGTCCTCTACGACCAGAAGGTGGGAGACCAACAGTTCAGCTTCGGGACCAGCGGCTTCCTCTACCGGTCCAACAAGCTGATGTACGACCGCCAGACCAACACCCTCTGGTCCGCCCTGGAGGGGGTCCCCGTCATGGGCTCCCTGGTGGGCACGGGGCTGCAGTTGAATCGCCTGCCCATCGTCACCACCCGCTGGAAGGAATGGCGCCGGCGGCACCCGGAGACCAAGGTCCTGTCCCTGGACACGGGCCACGAGCGGGACTACGGGGAAGGCGCCGCCTACCGGGAGTATTTCGCCACCGACCGGCTCATGTTCCCCACCCCCTTTCAGGACAAGCGCCTGAAGAACAAGCAGGAGGTCCTGGCCCTGCTCTTGGACGGGGAGGCGGTCGCCTGGGACACCCGGTTCCTGCGCAAGCGCCGGGTGCACCAGGACCGGGTGGCCGGGCAGGAACTGGTCATCCTCACCGACAAGTCGGGGGCCAACCGGGTGTACGACGCCACGGGAATCACGTTCACCAGGTGGGACCGGAATTCCAGGGTCAGGGACAAATCGGGCCGGCAGTGGGAGGCGACGGAAACCGCCCTGGTGGGACCGGACGGCGAGAAACTCATCCGCCTGGCCGCGCACCGCGCCTTCTGGTTCGGCTGGCGCGCCCAGTTTCCCAACACCCGCCTGGTCAAGTAAACGCGCCGGGCGCCGGACGCAAGGTGACGGCGTCCTCCAGGCAGAGATTCATCACCGGCGTCAGTTCCCGGAAGACCGCCAGCATGCCGGCCACCAGGTCCGGTCCCGCCGAGCCCTCGACCTCTTCCGGCGTCATGGGATAGTGCAACTGGAATACGAACCACTTGTCCGGCGGCGCCTTCGCAATGATTTCACGAAGATCCGATGCCGGCGGCAAGTGCCCGGAAAAGGATTGGAGACCGCTTCTGAACGATCCCAGCGTCACCTGGAATCCGTCTTCTTCGATCAGCCGGCGGACCTCCCGTTCCCACCATCCGTTCGGCGCCAGACCCTGCGCGAGCCGATGCCAGTCCCAGTCCGGCCGCAGCCGGTAGTCCTCTTGCGAGTCCGGCGCCTGGATCAACCCCCGTTCCACGTGAAGGCCGGTCTTGAACAGTCCCTCCTCCCGGTCGACCATGATGAAGAACTTGGCGCTGGAGAAGTTGCGGCCACCCGAGATGGGCTTGGCCCGCCGATTGGCCCGCGGCAGGAAACAGATCCACTGCCAATAGACGCCGCGGCCCCAGCGGTCGATGATGAAGTCCTGCCCGTAACGCTGCTGCAGGGACAGCTTCAGGATCTGGGTGATGCGGGCCCGGGGCTCCAGGTGCCCCACCCGGATCCCCTTTTGGAAATCCAGGAACTCGGCCTTGAACGCATTTCCCAGCATCCGGCTCCGCTTTCCAGACAGGAGTTGGAACGGTACGGTCCCGCCTGGCAGTCTGGTATCATTCCCCCACTTCGCGGTCAATTCCCAAGGTGACGTCCTATGCGGTTGCAGCGCAGAGTGGCCATCGTGACCGGAGGAAGCTCGGGAATCGGCCGGGGCATCGCCCTGGAGCTGGCGCGGGAGGGAGCCGCGGTGGCGGTCGCCGACATCCGGGAGACCCCAAAGGTCGGCCGTTACTACGAAACCGAACCCCGCAGGCCCACCGTGGAGGAGATTCAGGGAGCCGGCGGCCGGGGGATCTTTCTCCAGGGAGACATCGCCTGCGAGGACTTCGTCCAACAACTCGTTGCCCGGACGGTCGAGGAATTCGGGGCGTTGGACATCCTGGTCAACAACGCCGGCGTCCACGTCCCGGGAACGTCCCAGACCCTGGCCGTGGCCGACTGGGACCGGGTCCTGTCGATCAATCTCCGGGCGCTCTTCCTGACCACCAGGGCGGCGGTTCCCCACCTGAAGCAGTCATCCCACGGACGCATCATCCACATCTCTTCCGTGAACCACAGAGGCGGAGGAGCGGGTCCGGTCTATGCCCCGACGAAAGCCGCCGTGGTGAACCTGGCCCGCGACACGGCCGTGGAGCTGGGTCCCCTGGGCATTACCGTCAACGCCGTCTGTCCCGGCTTCATCGAAACGGCCAACCAGGACTACCTGACTCCGGAACAGATCGAGGAGGGACGCCAGCGGACTCTCCTGCCCCGGTTCGGGACTCCCCGGGACATCGCCCGGGCCTGCGTCTTCCTGGCTTCCGACGACGGGTCCTGGATCACCGGCTCGGCGCTGGTGGTGGACGGCGGCTGGATGGCGACGGTATGAGCGTCCTCACGAGGTCCGCCGCTTGAGTCCCCGTCCGTTTCTGCTCTCGGCCACCGTCGATTTCCCGGACGACGTCCGTTACGGGCCCTACAGCCTGGAGCTCCTGGAGGAGATGGTCCTCCAGATCAAGAGCCTGGGGGTCCGCAGAATCTACTGGCTCTACTACGGTGACGAGGAGGCCGGCTCGTACTGGGCGGGCAACACCTTCGACTACATGCGGTACGGCCGGGCCACCGTGGATCGAATCGGGGAGCCTCTGAAGGCGGTGACCCCCATCGCCCACCGTCACGGACTGGAGGTCTACGCGGTCCTGAAGCCCTTCAACACGGGCTTGGCGGGCACATACCCGGAAGGGTCCCCGGAGGGAAACCACACCCGTGTCAACCGAATCGGAGGTTGCCTCCAACAGGTGTTCCCGTTCGTGGAGCGGTTTCCCCACACCCGCGTCGCGAGGCGTCATTGGGAGGCGCCGCCGAATCTCGATTCTGTTCCGATCCGGAAGATCCGGCTTCTGAAGGCGGACGACTCGCCCACCCGCATCCGCAAGGAACATCTCCAGATCTGGACCAGTCCGGACAACTACCGCTATCGGCGGCAACCGGTGGACTTCACTCTGACGGATCGGGTCGAGCCGTCCCCCCGGGAGGTCCGGGAGTTCTTCGGCGACCTGTTGACCGCTTCCGGCGCACCCGTGCGGACCCTGACGCTGGAGGGCCTCGATCTGACCGACCGCTTCATCCTGGTCACCACCGACTTCCAGGACGAGAAGGGAGACTTCGGCAACGCTCCCTCGGCCATGATCGAAGCCTACGGTCCCGGCCCGGACCCGCTGCCCATCGTCGTCGCCACCCGAAGCGCCATGTGGATCCGCCCCCGGGACTTCCGCACGGGGGGATTGGAATTCGACTCGGGGATGGGGCCGTTCCCGGTCCGGTTGGACACCGACAACGCCTCCACCGAAGGCACCATGTTCGGGATCGTCACCAAGTCGAAATGGAACTGGGGCGGCTGCATCGCCTTCGCCCGGGGACGAAACGACGCGCTGGCCTGCACTCCCTGCGCCGTCTACCCCGAGGTGGAGAAGCTCTGGATGGGCTGGGTGGACCGGCTCCTGGAAGCGGGTGTGGACGGCGTGGACGTCCGCGTCTCCGCCCACGGGTCCCTGACGGACGAACCGCTGGAGTATGGCTTCAACGCGCCCTTGCTGGAGGAATACCGGGAGAGATACGGGACCGGAATCGGAAGCACGGATGGGGATCTCGCTCGGATCGCCCGTCTCCGGGGCCGCCACTACACCCGGTTCATCCGTAGGGCCAGCCGTCGAATCCGGAACGCCGGGAAGAAATTCCAGGTCCACGTCCACACCGAGGCGTTCGGGCCCGAGGCGTGCCACGGCCAGCTCATGGGCTTTCCCGCCAACCTGGAATTCGATTGGCGGACCTGGCTCCTGGAGGGGCTGGCCGACGGGATCACGCTTCGAACCACCTGGTTCGAGGCCCCGGAGGCGGACCGGGGCCTGCTCCACAACGCCTTGGACGACCCGCTGGTGGAGGAGGCCCTGGCGCTGTGCAATCGCAGGGGGATTCCCGTCTACCTGAACCGCTACCTGAAGCGGACCGTCTCAATGCGGGAGTACGTCTCCGACCTGGAACAGATCTACCACGACCCGCGATTCGACGGTTTCGACGTCTACGAGTACGCCCACCTCTCCCGGCCGAATCCGGAAGGCACGAAAATCGTGCCCGTAGAGGATCGAATGGAGAGAATCCGCAACACTGCCAGGCGCCTGGGAATCCGGTAGAGGGGAGCGGCGTCTTTCAGGCGCCGACTGGGACCGGCGTCCTTCCGGGCGCCGGTCTTCAGAGTGACCATAAGGCGAAGAATTCGGGGCGCCTAAAAGACGCCGTTCCCAGTCGGCGACTAGAAAGTCGCCGCTCCAGTCGCCGCTCCAGTCGCCCCTCCTATTCCTCGATCCTTTTGAGGACGTTCAGGTGGTCCCGGAAGCGGGACCGGAGGGCGATGAAATCCCGGTGGGAGAGCTGCAGTTCCTTGGTGATCTGGCGCATCTCGGCGTCCTCGGCCGTGGAGATCCCTTCATGGGAAGCCGACACCGCCAGGAGGCAACCCATCAGTTCCAGCTTCTGACCGCGGGTGGCGATGCGATTGAATTCGCGGGTCACCAGGTAGTTGTCCGTGGCGCCGAAGAGCCGATTGTGGGTCTTGGCCATCTGAACCACCAGAACCGATTGCGACCCCGGCAGGCCCCCCTGCTCCTGGACGATCTTCTCCATCTGGGCGACTTCTTCCGGACTGATCTCCAGATCGGCATGGGCCACCCGGTTCAGAACGTAGGAGAAGCAGGCGAGATATCGGGCTTCCGAGGCTTCCAGTTGATCCAGCTTGGCGGCGATCTCAAGGACGATATGTCCCTCTTCGGCTGGCTCCTGGCGCGGTTCCAGCTTGTTCAGGCCCAGAAAACGCCAGAGGCTCATTCCAGGTCCTCCAGACGCCCGACCTCGGCCCAGGTCCCGGTGTCGATGGAGCGCTCACCGGCCAGTCCCGCCAGGTGGCTGCGGGCAACGGCCCGGGCTCCGGCACGCTCGTGCGTTTTTCCGGAGACGGCATCCAGAAAGGCCGCGACGCACTCGCACATCCCGGGCCATCCGGCGTAGGGCTCCAGCGCCGGGACCCGTTCGATTTCCGGTTCCGGCCGGGTCAGGGTCCGCATCCGGACTTCGGCGGTGAAGAGATCCGCTTGCAGGTCGCCCTCCGTGCCGGTGACCTCGAGGGTGGTGGTCATGCCGGGGACCGCCGAGATGTTGGCGTCGAAGCTGCCCCAGACCCCGCCGTAGTCGAGCTGGGTCAGGGAATAGGACTGCATCCGTCCCGGATACCCCCGGCCGTCCTGCACCAGCACGCGCTTGGGGGTGGCTCCCAGCACTTGATCCAATGCGTCGATGTACCAGGGCGAGAGGGAGTGCATGAGACTGATCCCCGCAGACGGATCAGGGGTCCACGAGCCGCGCATCCGGATCATGGCGGTGCGGGGCTCGCCGATGGCGCCCTCCGCAACGCGCCGGCCGGCGCGGATGATGACCGGAATGAACCGCAGTTCCATGTCGGCGTGGGTCACCTGGCGGGCGGCCAGGAGACGCCGCAGGACGGGACGGACCCGATCCCGGTGGTTGGCCACGGGAGGCTCGTGGAAGAAGGGGAGGCCCGATTCGACGGCGGCCAGCACGCCTTCCTCGTGCAAGGATGACGGAAGGGCCAGGATGAGGGCGTCCACTTCCTCGTCGAAAAGCCCGGCGAATCCGGAATGGAGCGCGACCTGGGAGCCCAGCTCCGCCCGGATGCGCTGGCGAGTCGCTGCGGTGCGCGCCGCAGCGGCCACGATCCTCGCCCGGCCGTCCCGCTCCAGCGACGGGATCAGGGCTTCCCGGGTCCATTCGCCGTAACCGGCGAGGCCGATGCGTATCGAGTCCAAGGTCACCTCCTTTTGCGGGTCACTCTAACACGGACCCACCTGGCAGTCCCCGGCGGAGAACTCGCCGGCATCACAACGCCTCCGCCATGATTCTACTGTTGAAGGATCGCCGCGTAGTAGACTGGGCGGCCAGAGATGCTGGGAGAACAAACGAGAACCTGGATCCCGATTCCGGGAAAACTCCAAGAGGCGGTCTTCGTGGAACGCCCCAATCGCTTTCTGGTGCGGTGCCGGCCGCTCGGGGAAGAGGAACCGGTGGACGCCCATCTGGCCGATCCGGGCCGCCTGCGGGAACTCCTCAATCCCGGAGTTCGGATCTGGCTGCTCCCGGCGTCGGGCGCCAAGAGAAAGACCCGCTGGACTGCTCTCCTGGTGGAGAGCCCGGACCGCCGCGGCCTGATTTCGGTCGACACCCGGATCCCCAACCGCCTCATCGGCCGGGCCCTGGAACAGTCGGCCCTGGAGGAATTCCGCAATTGGGAACTCCAGCGTGCGGAAGCGGTCCTGGGGCGCTCCCGGATCGATTTTCTGCTGGGCCGCGACGATGGACGGCAACTCGCCTTGGAGGTGAAGAGCGTCACGCTGGTGGAGGACGGAGTTGGGCTCTTTCCCGACGCCGTCACCGCCCGGGGCGCCCGCCACGCCCGTGAACTGGCGCACCTGGCCCAAAAGGACGGCTGGAGCGCCGCCATCCTGTTCGTGATCCAACGGGACGACGTCCGCCGCTTCCGGGCGGCCCGGGAGTTGGACCCGGACTTCGCCGCCGCCCTGGACGAGGCCCGGACCCAAGGCGTGAAGATCACGGCGAGGCGGTGCCGGATCGATCTGGACCGGATCACGCTGGGAGATACCGTTCCCGTCCACTAACCGAGGAATCGCACATGTCACAAGAGAGTCATCACCTGCTGCGGGACAAACGGGGACTCATCTTCGGTCCCCTGAACGAACAGAGCCTGGCCTGGCAGATCAGCCTGGCCTGCCACCGGGAGGGCGCCCGGCTGGCCCTCTCCAACACCAAGATGGCGTTCCGCTTCGGACCCATTCGGGAACTGGCCCGGGTCTGCGGCGACGCCCCTCTCATTGCCTGCGACGCTTCTTCCTCCAAGGATCTGGAGAAGGCCTTCCAGGAGTTGAAGTCCACGCTGGGACGGGTCGACTTCATCGTACATTCCATCGGCATGTCTCCCAACGTCCGCAAGAAACGTTCCTATGGCGACCTCAACTACGACTGGTTCCACAAGACGCTGGACGTCTCGGCCCTCTCCCTGCACCGGATCGTTTCCGAGGCGCTCAAGTCCGACAGCCTCAACGACGGCGGCAGCATCGTGGCCCTGACCTACATCGGAGCGCAACGGATCTTCTCCCGTTATTCGGACATGGGGGACGCCAAGGCGTTGCTGGAGAGCGTGGCCCGCAGCTTCGGTTATCGCCTGGGCCGGCGGGGCATCCGGATCAACACCGTGTCCCAGAGCCCGACCCGCACCACCGCCGGGAGCGGGATCAAGGGATTCGACCGCCTTTACGAGGCCGCGGACAAGATGTCCCCCCTGGGCAACGCGCAGGCCGAGGACTGCGCCGATTTCGTGGTGGCGCTGGTCTCGGACCTGACCCGAAAGGTCACGATGCAGAACCTCTACCACGACGGCGGCTTCAGCTCCGTCGGCATGAGCGACGCGCTGTTGGATGCCCTGTCCGGACCCGACGAGGACTGAAGGGTCCGCCGCCGGCCGGAGCTAGTGTACTGTCCCTCAAAAAGACGTAGGGGCGACCCTTGTGGTCGCCCGCCCGGCAACGGCGGCCGAGTCGTCCCGGGGGGAGCTTTGTACTGGTGGCGTGACTTGGACCGAAGAGGGCACCCACAAGGGGTGCCCCTACGGAGATTCGAAATCGAGGCTCGATCCGTTACGAACACATGTATTTGCGGGACGGCTCACTAGGAGTCTGCCCCGGGCGCCGAGAACTGGAGCTGATGGAGGCGGCGGTAGAGACCGGACCTCTTCAGCAGCGTCCGGTGGTCGCCCCGCTCCACGATTCGTCCCGAGTCCATGACCACGATCCGGTCGGCCCGCCGGATGGTGGACAGCCGGTGGGCGATGACCAGGGTGGTGCAGTTGGCCATCAGACGATCCAGGGCCTCCTGGACCAGACGCTCCGATTCGCTGTCCAGCGCCGAAGTGGCCTCGTCCAGGATCAGGATCGGAGCCTTCTTCAGAATCGCCCGGGCGATGGCCAGGCGCTGCCTCTGCCCCCCGGAGAGCTTTTCGCCCCACTCGCCGATGTCGGTTTCGTAGCCCGACGGAAGAGCCGTGATGACGTCATGGATGAAAGCCGCCCGGGCCGCCTCCTCGATCTCCTCCCGGGAGCAGTTCTCCCGGCCGTAGCCGATGTTGTCCCGGACCGTGTCGTTGAAGAGGAAGACTTCCTGGGTCACGACGGCGACCTGATTTCGCAGACTGTCGAGATCCACCCGGCGGATGTCGGTCCCGTCGATGGAGACCCGCCCCCGGCTCACGTCGAAGAACCTGGGAATCAGGCTCGCCAGGGTGGTCTTGCCGGCGCCGCTCGGCCCCACCAGGGCTACGACTTCTCCCCTGCGAATGGACAGTTCGACGTCCTGGAGCGCCGCCGCGGCTCCTTCCTGGTAGCTGAACGCCACGGCCTCGAAACGGATCTCGCGGCTCAGGGACGCCAACGGCGGCGCATCGGGAACGCGGGCGACCTCCTGCCGCGTGTCCAGCAGTTGAAAGATGCGGGTGGAGGCGGCGAACCCGTGCTGGAAGTGCAGGTGCATGCGGGAGAGCTTGCGCACCGGTTCATAGAGCCGGAACAAGGCGACGATGAAGACCACGAAGGCTCCCAGGCTGAAACCCTGTTGGATCTGACTGTGGGCGTACAGGAGGAAGGGCACGAACGAGACGTAACCGATGAGTTCGGTCAGAGGGGACCCCAGGGCTCCAATCCGGGCGGCCTGGACGTTGACCCGCACCTGGCGCCGATTGAGCTCGCGGAAGCGGCCGGCTTCGTAGTCCTCCATGCAGAACGCCTTCACCGTTCGGTGACCGGCGATGGTCTCCTGCAGCAGATGGCTCATCTCCTCCAGGTTCTCCTGACTCTCCTGCCCGGCCCGCCGGACCCGGCGCCCCAGGGCCAGCGCCAATCCCACCACCAGCGGGGCCACCACGAAGGCGAAGAGGGACAACCGCCAATCGATGTAGATCATCAGGACCAGGAAACAGACGAACAGCGAGACCTGCCGCATCAGGTCGGTCAGCATGCGGCTCACCATGAGCTGCAACCGCTCGGTGTCGACGACGAGGCGGGACATGAGGCGCCCCGTGGGGTTCACGGCGAAGAAAGAGAGGGACTGGTCCAGGAGATGACCGTAGAGCCGCTTGCGCAGATCGGCCACCACGCGCTGGCCCGTGTAGCTCATGGAATATTCCGCCAAATAAAGGAACACCCCCTTGAGGAGCGAGAAGCACACCAGGGCCACGGCGATCCGAGTGAAGTTGTCTTCGCCGATGCCCAGCAGGTCGCGGAGGAACGCGAACTTGTCCACGAAGCCGCCCTCCGGACCCAGGGGGATACCTGCCCACTGGTTGAACAGGGGACCCAGCAGGAGGACGATTCCCGTCTCCACCGCGCTGGTGACGGTCAGCAGCACCAGGGACAGAACCAGAAGCGGAGAATAGGGCCGAATGAAGGGAAAGAGCCGGCGAAGATCCCGCACCGTGCGGATTATACCAACCGGGATCGGGCCTCCCCGGGGCATCGCCGGACTGCATTATGGGGACCGTCTCCTTCGACCCCGGCCGGCCCGGTTGACTTTGTCCGGGAGACGGTTCTAACGTTTCCCTTTCACAACCTGTCGCAGGCGCCGGCCTGGCGCACGACCACGGAAAGTCGAGGCAAGAAACATGGATACCTCCGGCGTGAAAGGGATCGCGGAATACTCGGGCGTGGATTGGACCGAAACCACGGGCGCACGACTGTATCGAAAAGCCAGGAAACTCATCCCGGGAGGAGTTCAACTGCTCTCCAAGCGGCCGGAACGGTTTCTGCCCCGGCAGTGGCCCGCCTATTTCAGCAAGGCTCGGGGATGCGAGATCTGGGACCTGGACGGCCGGCACTTCTACGACACCACCATCCACTGCGTGGGGGCGTGCCTGCTGGGATACGCGGACCCGGATGTGAACGCGGCGGTTCAAGGCGCCATCGACCGGGGAAACATGTCCACACTCAACTCTCCCGCCGAGGTGGAACTGGCGGAGCTGTTCTGCGAGCTCCACCCCTGGGCCGACATGGTGCGCTACGCCCGCGCGGGGGGCGAGACCATGTCCGTCGCCGTCCGCATTGCGCGCGCCGCCACGGGACGGGAGACGGTGGCCTTCTGCGGCTACCACGGCTGGAGCGACTGGTACCTGGCGGCCAACCTGGGGGACCACGACGCCCTGGACGGCCTCCTCATGCCGGGACTGAATCCGACCGGGGTGCCCCGCTCCCTGGCGGGCACCGCCCTGCCCTTCCACTACAACCGGATCGACGAGTTGGAGGCCATCATCGACCGGACGGGCGGCAAACTGGCCGCCATCATCACGGAACCGCTGCGGGACGTTCCTCCGCAGGACGGATTCCTCCACCGGATCCGCGAACTGGCCGACCAGATCGGCGCGGTGATGATCATCGACGAGATCAGCGCCGGCTGGAGGTTCTGCCTGGGCGGCGCCCACCTGACGCTGGACGTGGAGCCGGACCTGGCCGCGTATTCCAAGTCGACCTCCAACGGCTATCCCATGGGCGCCGTGATCGGCCGACGGGAGGTGATGGAGGCGGCCCAGAACTCCTTCATCAGCAGCACCTACTGGACCGACGCCGTGGGACCCACCGCCGCCGTCGCCGCCATCCGCAAGATGGAGCAGGTCCGCCTCTCGGAGCACACCATGAGGGTCGGCGCCAAGGTCCACGACGGTTGGCGGGAGTTGGCCCGGCGGCACGGAATCCACATGAAGCCGCACGGCCAGTACCCCATGTCGCACATGGCCTTCGGGCACGGCGAGAAGAACCTGGCGCTGCAGGCGCTGATGACCCAGGAAATGCTCGACCGCGGCTACCTGTCCACGGGAGCGTTCACCGTCTCCCTGGCCCACACCGACGAGGTCATCGACGGCTACCTGGCGGCCCTGGACGAGGTCCTGGCCGTCCTGAAACAAGCCCTCCGGAAGGACGACCTGCAGTCCAGGCTGAAGGGCCCCTTACCGGAACAGGGATTCGGCCGGCTGACCTGAGAGTGTGCGGTTGGTGGCGGCGGAGATGTTCTGAGAGCGAGTGGCGGCCTGTCGACCAAGTCTCTACGGCACGACCGCCCGAAGCTTGGAGTTCACCGCGATTCCCCGTCGGCGGCGCCCCTTGCGACCATGATTCGGCCCTGATCAGAACGTTCGCGTCCAGCAAGACAGGATCGGCGTTCACCCGCGACAAGCGCTTCCGGCTCCGCATCCACCAAGTCGATTGCGGATGCTTCCTTGGCCACACCAAACACGGGCCAATTCATGACAGGCGGTCATCGGGCATCGGCGGTTGGCCCCCATCTCGCCGAAGCAGCTGGCGTGCCGCCTCGATATCGGCTTCGGCACCCCGGGCGGTGAAGAATTCAGCGGTTTTCATGGCGGAGATCTTCTCGGCGACGGCCATGGCCACGAACTGATCGATGCTCATGCCCTCCTTTCGGCTGATCTCAGTGACGGCCGCCTTCAGTGACGCAGGCAAACGCAACGGATAGACGCTGATTTTTTTCTTCAATGCAAGATTCTCCTTTGGGCCTTCTGCAGGGATAGTAGCGCAATCCCGAAACGCACATGGGCACCGCTGAAGTCTCTCCGTTTGACAGCGGCCACGGCGTCTGCGTTGCCGTTGACGGCAGCTTCAAGCGTCGCCAGGGGATCATTTCCCGGGCGACTTCATTCCTTCTTAGTAACTTCAATTCCCGATGACCGTAGGGACACCCCTTGTGGGTGCCCTCCGGGGTCGCATCGTTCCCCGGCCGAGCCGTCGCGCCACCCCCCGGCCCAGTAGGGACCGAGTCGTTGGACAGCGGCAACGCGG
>JAJDTT010000114.1 GCA_022827025.1 Acidobacteriota bacterium | reverse complement strand
TCGGCGGCGGCGCCTGTCCGCGTTGCGGTCTGACGAACGACCCGGTCCCGACCGGACCGGGTGCCGGGGAACGATGCGACGCCGGAGGGCACCCGCAGTGCCCCTACGGTCATCGAGGAGGTGAAGTTACTAAGAAGGGGGCACGATGATCGCGCAGGATTTTCGCCCTCAGCGCGTGCTCGCGACCGCAAGCGTAGTGGTAACTACGGTTAAGGGAGCATGTGCGCGCTGAGGGCGAAAAGACCAGCGAGGGCGTGCCCAGCGCAGTGTGTCTCGGCGATACCTTGACAAAAATCGATTAAATGCCCGAGAGGAATATCTTTTTCAACATACACCAAGCGGCCTGGTGAGAAATGCGGGTCAGGGTCGGGGCCGCCGGTTGGCCTCGGACGAAGACCCAAGCGGAGCCCATTCGCCGGGACGTGGTGAAAACACCGGATCATCGTCCTTCCAGGGTTTCCGGCAGGCCTCTCCCCGGCGATACCGGCCCAGGTTCTCCTGCAGCATTTGGGCGAGATCCGGACGGCCGCCTCGGCTGACGTCCTCGACCATGGCCTGCTGCATCTGGACCGCTCGCTGGAATTGCCCCGTTTCCGCGAAGGCCATCGCCAGCGTTTCCACGTGTTCGAAGGAAACTTCCGGCTGAGCTTGAAACACCTTCTGCAAGAGCTGCAGGGCCAGCGGTCCGTTTCGAACGCTGCTGTCGGGAGCCGCCGCCAGCAGCCGGGCCAGGGCGTGAGTGATGTCGATATCCTCAGGCACCACCCGGCGGCCCTCTTCCAACCGGGACCGGGCGGCCTGGTAGCGGCCCAGCCGGATCAGCGCCATGGCCTGCATGTAGCGGGCAAAGGCATGGCCGCCTTTCAATTCGACGACCCGCGCATAGTGCCCTTCCGCTTGAGCGTGTCTTCCGAGGCCCATCAGCGAGTTGGCGGCATGGAGGTGAGCCTCGACAAAGTCCGGTTTGAGCTCCAACGCCCGGGAGTAATGGCGAATCGCCTCCTCCGGGTTGGCCTGCTGCATCAGGGCGTTGGCCAGATAGGCGTGCGTTTCGGCGTTGGAAGGTTGCAAATCCAGCGCCTGGCGATAGTGCCTGATGGCCTCCTCGATCTTTCCCTGGGCGTAGAGTGCCTGACCCAGTTGCAGATGGGTCTTGGCGTCCTGGGGCTTGGTGTCCAGGGAATGCCGGAAGCCGGCAATGCCCAGGTCGAGTTGTTTGCGCCGGTAATCGCTCTGCAGCGTTGCCCGGTCGCCCTGGTCGCGGGTCAGCATCTGGATCCACACCTCACCCATCTCATCGAAGGAATTGGGGCCGTAGACCACTCGCCGGGGTGGATTATGTGGATTGCGAACGTTGTCTGCCGAGTTGTCGTAGCTGTAGCGCATGGTCAGTTCGGTGCCACGCGGGAGCGACACGGGCTCGGCGTAGAGATAATCGTCCTGCCAGTTGAAGTCCCAATCCTTGATGTAGAGAAGCCAACGCCGGCTCCCGTCCGGAAGGCGCGCAAAGACCTCCATCTGCTTGCCCAGAAAATGGGCATGCGGATAGAGACTCGTCACCCGCACGTCCACCGGCAGCACATAGCTGTCTTCGACCCGGTGGTCCTTGCTGCCCGCCGGAATATCGATGGCGACGGAGCCCAGAATCAGGATGAAGGGGGTCTTGGTGGGCGCCTCGTCACTGAAATAGAGGCCGACGCTGGGCTGAACCGGTTCCGGCCGGCCGGAGGGTTGCATGTGCAGTTCCAGCACCAGGTCGGTCCCCTCCCGTATTCCCCACGCCAAGCCCTCGGCGTACTCCGTGGGGACCTTTCCAGGCGTCCAGACCAGGATATGGCCCCCGGGCGGGCGAGCCGTCTGAGTGGACCTCATCCCGTCGAAACCGGGCGTCGGGTCCTGCTGGTCGCGTTGCCGGGAGCGCGGCGTGGGGTCGACCCCTCCCACGATGTGATGCACGGCCTTGGGATTTCCGGGTCTCAACTCCAACGCCCGGACGTAACGCATGGACTCCAGCGGAACCGGCAGCACGAAGGTGCGAAAGACATCCTTCCCTGCACTGCCGGCCTCGGCGGCCAGCATGTAGGGCCGGGGCATGGTCACAATCAGATCGGGCGGCCCCAGCAGCCATCCCGTCGGCCACTCCGGGACGCCGGGCAGGTCGGCCGGGTCCCCTTCTGGCGCCCCCTGGGCCACCCACTTCTGAAGCATGTCGATCTGCTCATCACCGAGCCGGCGTTCGCCGATGAACTCACCATAGCCGGGCTCGGGCTGCCAGGGAGGCATGTACCGGCTCTGCGTGACCGCGACCATCAACCGGCCCCGGGTTTTGACGTCGTCGTAGCTGAGCAGATCGAACGGACCCGCCCCGCCCGGACGATGACAAGGAGAACAATTGCGGAAGACAATGGGCGCGATGTCCCGGGTGAAGGTCAAGCTGCCGTGCGGCTCGGGCACCTTGCTGGCCACTGCTTCTTCAGAGACGGAAGCTGGAACTGCCGGTGAGGGCTGCGGAGGGTCCGAGTGGGTACATCCGGTCCAAATGGAGGCGAACAAGGCCCCCAATATGAGGGGAAACCCAACGGTTGCCTTGAATCTCCTCAGTCGGGAGCGAATCGACCTGTTCAGCTCCACCGCCTGACGCCGCCGCAGGCCACGGAGATTCCCGACAGCGCAGTTAGTCCTGGTCTCCCTGACGATTCCAGCCACTGAGTCCATCCTGCTGGCTGACGGACAAACCGGTCAAGTCGAGGGAGCACCGGCGGGGATGCTGGAGGTCGATTCGCATCGTTGATCCCGAATCGGATCTTGCCTAAACTAGGTTGCACCGGTGAGATCTCCATTGAAACAAAGGATCAGAACCGTGCGACTTCTATTCCCTCCCCTTTTGATGCTTCTGTCGCTGGGGCCGTCCTTTTCCGCGGCGGCCGCAAAGCAAGAAGTAGATGCCGACGTTCGACGTGAGGAAAGCGAAGACTATTTCAAGAACTGGCTGGAAAGGGATGCCGTCTACATCATTACGGACGACGAGAAGTCGGTTTTTGCGCAGTTGACCACGGAGGACGAAAAGGAGCGTTTCATCGAACAGTTCTGGCGCCGGCGAGACCCCGATCCCCGGACGGCGCTCAACGAGTTCAAGGAAGAACACTATCGGCGCATCGCCTATGCCAATGAGCGATTCCACTCCGGCAAAGAGGGATGGCGCTCGGATCGGGGCCGTGTCTACATCATTCACGGGGAACCGGTCGAAATTGAGACCTACGCCGCGGGAAGCTTCTACGACCGGGAGTTCGAACAGGGTGGCGGACAGACCACCGTCTATGCGTTCGAACGGTGGCGCTATCGGCACCTGGACGGCATTGGGGACGACATCGAGTTGGAATTCGTGGACAGCTCCTTCACAGGGGACTACCACCTGGCTCTCAATCCGGAAGAAAAGGATGCGCTTCTGCACATGCCGGGCCAGGGCCTGACCTGGGCCGAGCAGGTGGGTCTCATGAAAAAAGAGGACCGCCCTTATTTTGCTCCGGGACGGCACAACCCCGCCTACAACACCGGCAGTTTTCGGAACAACCCCTTCTACCGCTACGAGATTTTCTCCAAGGTACAGACCCCGAAGGAGATCAAGTACAACGATCTGAGAGAATTGGTGAAGGTCGACATCGGCTATTCGAACCTCGCCTTCCAGGTTCGAAACGACTACTTCAAACTCAACCGGGAGAAGATTCTGGTTCCCGTCACCCTGCAGCTCCAGAACAAGGACATGACCTTCAAGCGCAAAGGAGATCTGCATACCGCTCGAATCGGCCTCTATGGCGCCGTGACCAGCCTGGACAACCGGTTGATCCAGGAATTCGACGATGAACTGGTGATCTCATACACGCCGGAGGAGCTGGAGAGAAGTTTGCGGGGCCGATCGCTGTACCAGAAGGTCCTGATCCTGGAAAACAAGACCCGATACAAGCTCGATCTGGTCGTGAAGGACGTCGAAAGCAGCAACATCGGCGCCGTCAAACAAGCCATTATTCCGCCGTCGGGCTTGAAGGAAGGAACGAAACTGAGCAACAGTTCGCTCGTTCTTTCCGACTTCATCCGCAAGCTGGACGTGGTGCCCGAAGACAACCAGATGTTCGTTTTGGGAGACGTCAAGGTACGGCCCAGCATGGACAAGAGCTTTTCCCCCCGGTCTCTGCTGGCGGTCTACCTGCACCTGTACAATTTCGGACTGGATCAATCCTCCAACGCGCCCGAGTTGAAGGTGCGTTATCGAATCAGGCGCGGCGGCGACCTCATCCACGAGACCACCGACAACAACGGGGAATCGGTTCAGTTTTTCTCGCCGGACAGACTGGTCCTGGTGAAGGGGTTTCACCTGGGGGGCCTGGAGCCCGGAACCTACCGGGTGGAAGTCGAAGCGTGGGATCAGCTCAACGATGCCAAGACTCAGGTCGGAGACAGCTTCCGGGTCAAGGGTGGCTAGGAACTCCTCTTCTCCTCCTCCAACCCCAAAACTCAACCGGCTGATCGTTCTGATCGGGGCCGCCACCTTGGGGGTCTGCACGTCTTGGGTGCACCCGTCCAAGACTGGAGACGGCGGCACCGATTGGTTCGAGGACGTCGCCCCGGAGGCCGGGATCCACTTCCGCCACTTCAACGGCATGTCCGGCGAGTACTACTTTTGCGAGATGATGGGTCCCGGAGGCGCCCTCCTGGACTACGACAACGACGGCGACCTGGACGTCTACCTGGTGCAGGGCCAGTTGCTGGGTCCGGACAAGACCATCGACGACGCCCTCTTCCCGCCCCCGGAAGAGCCTCCGCTCCGCGACCGGCTCTTTCGAAACGACCTGAAGTCGAACCCGGACGGGACGCCCGACCTGCGCTTCACCGACGTGACCGCGCAGAGCGGAATCGTCTCGCTGGGCTACGGGATGGGCGTGGCGGCGGGCGACATCGACAACGACGGCTGGGTCGATCTCTACGTCACCAACTTCGGCAAGAACCAGATGTACCGCAACAACGGCAACGGCACCTTCTCCGAGGTCCCCGCGGGTGACGGCGCCGATACGGCTTGGAGCGTGAGCGCCTCCTTCCTGGACTACGACCGGGACGGTTGGCTGGACCTCTTCGTGGGCAACTACGTGGACTACCGGCTGTCCAATCCCAAGAGGTGCTACTCCAGTACGGGAGCCATCGACTACTGTGGACCCCGCAGCTACCCGGCCCAGGCCAACCGTTTCTATCGCAACCGGGGTGATGGGAGTTTCCAGGACGTGTCCTCCCAGACCGGCGTCGCCACCAGGCACGGCGGCGCGCTGGGCGTGGTGAGCGCCGACTTCAATGGAGACGGCTGGATCGATTTCTACGTCGCCAACGATCAGCGGCCCAATCACTTGTGGATGAACCAGAAAAACGGCAGTTTCCGGGAAGAGGCGTTGGTGGCCGGCTGCGCCCTGAACCGGGACGGGAAAACCGAGGCCAGCATGGGCGTCGACGCCGGAGACCTGGACAACGACGGTGACGAAGATCTCTTCATGACCCATCTGATCCGGGAAACCAATACCCTCTACCTCAACAATGGCCGGGGATGGTTCGAAGACCAGACCTTCGAGAGCGAATTGGGGGTCGCGAGCATGCCCTACACCGGGTTCGGGACCGCCTTCCTGGACTACGACAACGACGGCTGGCTGGACATTCTGTCCCTGCACGGAGAGGTGGCGACCATCGAGGCCCTGGAAAAACTGCGGGACCCCTATCCCTTGCATCAGCCCAACCAGCTCTTCCGCAACCTGGGCAACGGAAGTTTCGAGGAGGTCACCCGCCAGGGCGGAGCCGTATTCCAGCTCTCCGAGGTGAGCCGCGGCGGCGCCTTTGGGGACGTCGACAACGATGGAGACGTGGACGTGCTGATCGTCAACAACAACGGTCCGGCACGCCTGCTCATCAACAACGTGGGGACCCGCCGTCACTGGTTGGGATTGCGGCTGCTGGGCCAAGACATCCCGCGGGACATGTTGGGAGCCCGGGTGGAAGTCGTCTTCCCTGACGGTCTCACGCTGCTGCGGCGTGTGAGGACCGACGGCAGCTACGGTTCCGCCAACGATCCCCGGGTGCTGGTGGGGCTGGGGAACCGGAACCGCGTCGCGGCCGTCCGTGTCTCCTGGCCCGGCGGCGGTGTCGAAGAGTGGAGCGATCTCCCCATTGACCGCTATTCCACACTACGGGCGGGCAGCGGCCGGACAGTCAGCCGGAATGAGTGATTCGACGAAGCTCCTCAACCGGTTTCGTGCCGGCGCCCTGTGCCTGATCGGGCTCGGCGTCCTGCCCATTCCGGTCATTGGAGAATCCGCACCGGTCCCCCACTCGAACGTTCCACTTCGACCGATACCCCACCCGGACTTGAGCCGTCTGGAGCCCGCCGCCCGGCAGCGAATCCGGGACACGCGGGCTGGGCTGGAGTCCATGGCGAAAGCAGAGAAGGCCGGCCCCGAGGAACTCTCCCCAGCCTACGGGGAGATGGGCAAGCTCTACCACGTCCAGGATTTCCTGGGCGCGGCCGAGGCCTGCTATCTCAACGCAGAGTCACTGGCGCCGACTGACTTCCGCTGGCCCTACTACCTGGGTCACATCTACAAGAACAAGGGTGATCTCGAGCAGTCCATCGCCGCTTACCAGCGGGCAATGGAGCACCAGCCCGAGAACGTTCCGGCCATCCTGGGCGCCGCCGAAGGCCACCTCAGCCTGAACCGGTACGACCGGGCGCAGCCGTTGTTCGAGCGGGCGCTGGCCCTGGACGAAGACTGTGCGCCGGCCCTGGTAGGGATGGGAAAGATCGCGTCCTCAAGACGGGATGCCAAGGAAGCCATCCGCAACTTCGAGGCCGCGCTGGCGCTGCAACCGGAAGCCAACAGCATCCACTACCTGTTGGCCATGAGTTACCGAAGGCAAGGAGACCTGGACCGGGCCGAGACTCATTTCCAGCAGGTCGCCATGCTGGAGAGGCTCCGGCGCGGGCATGCCACCGCAGGCTATCCCGATCCCATGATGGAAGCCCTGGACGATCTGACCACCGGTTGGCGCCATCATTGGGTCCGTGGTATGCGGGCTTTCGGAAAGGGGCGTTTTGAAGAGGCCGTCAAGGAATATCGCACCTCCGTGGCTCTGGACCCCAAGAACCCCGTTCCGCTCACCGATCTGGGCTCGGCGTTGGCCCGAACGGGGGACCTCAGGGGGGCGGCGCGGGAGTACGCGCAAGCGCTGCGGGTTTCGCCCGGCAATCCCATGCTCCATTACTACCTGGGAACCACGTTGATGGGGCTGCAGTCCGAGGAGGAAGCGGCCAGACACTATCAGCGAGCCATCGGGGCGAACCCCGGATTCATGGAGGCGCACTTTCAGTTGGCCAATCTCCTCATGCGCCTCCGGCGTTACGATCAGGCCATTCCCCACTACACCTCCGTTGTCGAACTCGATTCCGGCTTCGGCGGCCGCGCACCGGCCGGTAGCCCCGGCGGCGGACAGATCCGACAGATGAGCATCCTGGCTCATTTCATGCGGGCGATGGCTCTGGTCCAACTGAGCCGGCATGAGGAGGCGTTGACCGGTTTGGAGAAAGCTCTCGAGGTTTTTCCTGGCCACCCCGACATGACGCATGCCGTGGCCCGGCTGCTGGCCGCTTCTCCCGACCCGAAGATCCGAAACGGAATGAGAGCTTTGCAGCTTCTGGGCCCCCTGTTGCAGAGCCCGGGCGGCATTGATCTGGAGTATGTCGAAACGCTGGCTATGGCGCTCGCCGAAACCGGCCGGTATGAGCGGGCAGCGCAGTTGCAACGCGACATGATTTCCGATCTGCAGCGGAACCGGCGCTTCGACCTGGCGATGCTCCTGAACGAAAACCTTGCGCTCTACCAGAGCCGGCAACCCTGCCGGAGCCCTTGGCGGGAGGACGATCCCATCTTTACGCCGGTCGCTTCCGCCATGGACCTCCCGGGGCCGACCACAGGTTCGCCGCCATAGGCCCCTACTCTCGTTGTCGCACCCCACTCAACTGCACCCTCCGGTTCCAGGTAAACGTAGGGCACTACGTTCGGGTTTGCCCATCCCGGATCGAACCGGGCCGCCTCCAGGTAAACGTAGGGGCACCCCTTGTGGGTGCCCTCTTTCGATCTGCAAAACTCCCCGCGCCCTGCAGTTGTCCACATCCCAACCAAATGCCAACATATTCCGATGAACATGCTCCTGGCGGACATTGACGCGTATCTGCTCCAGGCTTGTCCCCCGCGAGACTCGATCCTGGAGGAAATGGAATCCCGGGCGGCGGCCGATTCCTTTCCCATCGTCGGCCCCTTGGTGGGACGCCTGCTGTTTCAGCTTGTCTGTATCAGCGGAGCCAAACGCATTCTGGAGTTGGGTTCGGGATTCGGATATTCCGGCTACTGGTTCGGCTCCGCCGCGGGCTCCGGCGGCGAGCTCATTCTGACCGATCTCTCGTCCCGGAACCTTCGGGACGCCGAAAGTTACTTCAGACGGGGAGGAATCTCCTGCCGCACGCAGTTTCGAGTCGGGGATGCCCTGCGGACGCTGGAGCAGCTCTCGGGTCCCTTCGACATCATTTTCAATGACGTGGACAAGGTGCGGTATCCGCAAGTGTTCATGCAGGCTTCAAGATTGTTGAAGCCGGACGGATTACTGATCTCGGACAATCTCTTGTGTCAGGGACGGGTTCTGAAATCGGGCGCTGATGAAGACGTTCGAGGAATGCAGGAGTATACGCGGCTGATCTTCCAGAACGAAGAGTATGTTTCCACCGTGATTCCGATTCGCGACGGAGTATCGGTGAGCGTCAAACGGAGCTGAGGGCGAAGGGTTTCGCGGTGCGGCTCACCGCGCGAACTCAATAGTACCGGCGTCGCGGCCGATCCCCGTACGAGTCCTTTCGGCCTCCAAACGATTCCCTTTTCGGGCGCTCGTTGGCCCGGTCGACCCGCAGGTCGCGCCCTTCCAGGTTCCTTCCGTGCAACTGGGAAATGACTTCGTCCAGATCCTGGCCCTCGCGCAACTCCACGAACCCAAAGCCTCTGGACCGGCCGGTATAGCGGTCTCGAATGATCCGAATCTCTTCGACCTCTATACCGAACTCGCGGATAAACATCTCCAGGGCGCTCTCACTGACGCTGAAGCTCAGATTGCCAACGAAAATTTTGTTCATTCGGACTCCTTAGGATGGTGAAACTCCGCCCGGCGCTGGTCAGTCCCCAAGACGAACCACGGCACAAATTCCGGATGTTCGGATCAGGTCATTTGGAACGAGCAGGTCATTCAGCTTGAAATCACCATACCACCATCCCCGTTCCCTCACAAGTCACCGCAAAACATGGAGACGAAAGGCGTTTCGTCGGGAAATCTTTTTCCATTGATTGCCGCCCTGAATCGTTGTTAGTGAGTATGAATGGAAGCGTCGAACTCCTGCCTGCGCAGCGACTCTTCGAGTCCGGCTGGAATTCACTCTCGGATGTGGAACTGCTGGCGCTCGTGCTCGCACCGACCGACTCGGATCAACAGGCTCTCACGCGGGCCCGGCGAATCATGGAACTGCTGGGCTCGATCCGCCGGCTGCGCCGGGCAAGCTACTCCCTTCTCCGCCAGGCCGGGTTGACCCGAAGACAGACTCAGGCACTCCTGGCCGCGGCCCATCTCTTCCAGCGGTTGGGGAATGTCCCCCTTGTGGCCGGGGACTCGCTGCACAACAGCGCCCAGGTGTACCGCCACTTTCGGGCTTCGGTCCCGGCGCTTCTCAAGGAGTGTTTTTGGACTCTGCTCCTGGATGGGAAGAACCGCACCCTGAAACTCGTCAAGGTCTCGGAGGGAACGCTGACTTCGTCGCTGGTCCACCCGCGGGAAGTCTTCCGGCCGGCCATCGAGGAAGCTGCCGCCGGCGTCATCCTGGCTCACAACCACCCGAGCGGGGATCCGACGCCCAGCCGGGAGGACCGCGAGATCACGCGCCGCCTCGTGGCCACCGGCGAGATGGTGGGGATCCGGGTTCTGGACCATGTTATCATCGGTCCCCACCGGTACTTCAGTTTCGCCGACGAAGGCCTGCTCTGATCGGGAACTCCGTCGTGAGTATCATGCATCCCACCCGAACCGGGAACGCGCCCGGATGACCGGCTCAACTCCGAAACCGTCTCCCGGCCCTCTCGATGGCGCCTTTTTCGACATTCGCTGGCCCCGCGACCGGACCTTTCACGTGATCGGCCAGGGGATGGACGCGGTGGACTGGGTCTGCTTCCTTCCCCATTATCCGGCCCTTGCCAGCCGTACCGAATGCGACGAAGTTACGAAGTTGGGCGGCGGACCCGTGGCCACGGCCACCGCACTCTGCGGACGTTACGGCCTCAAGGCCAGATTCATCGGAAGCGTGGGAGGAGACGAATTGGGCCGTTTCTCGCTTGAGGATCTGAGACGGGAGCCCATGGACCTCTCCTGCGTCCGGGTCGTTCCCGGCGCAACCACCCAACTGGGCATCATCCTGGTCGATCGGCTCACGGGCGAGAGGACCGTCCTCTGGCACCGGGACCACAGACTGCGCTACGCCGAGGGCGAGCTGAAACGGGAGTGGATCGTTGCCGGCCGGCTCCTTCACCTGGACGGCTGCGACCCGGACGCCAACCTCCAGGCTGCCCGCTGGGCCAGAGAGGCCGGAATGAAGGTGTCCCTGGACGTGGACGACGTCCAGCCGGGCATCCAAAAGGTCGTGGAACTGACTGACTTTCTGATTCCGAGTGAGGCCTTCGTGAAAAACTTCACCGGACATGAGGACTGGAGGTCGGGATTGAGGGAACTGGTCTTGCGGACCTGCGGTTTCGTGGCCATGACCCGGGGCAGTGAGGGGACCGCCGCAATCTGGAACGGCAGGATCTTCCGGCTCCCCGCCTTCCCTGTCCGTCCCGTCGATACCAACGGTGCGGGAGACGTCTTTCACGGAGCGTTCATCTACAGCCTCTTCCAGGACTGGAGCGTGGCGCGTTGCCTCCTCTTTGCCAGCGCCGCCGCAGGCCTGGCCTGCACCCGCGTCGGCGCCAGGGCCGGCATCCCCCCCTTGGATGAGGTCCTTTCCCTGTTGAAGACCCCTCCCCGGGAGAGTTAGAGTGGAAGTTATCGAGACCCTTTTCGGGCGACGACGCATCCAATAGGTTGTCATGAAGAGATATTCCTCAATATTGCTGCTTCTTTTCTTCCTCGCCACAGGATCCGGGGCCGGAGCGAAGGTGGATCCCCAGGAGATCATCAAACGGTTCGCTCAGAAAGAGTCGGAATTCAGCAAGGTCTGGCAGCAGTACACCTACACCCAGCATATTGTCTTTCAGGTCCTGACCCGCACCGGCCGGGTGCGCGAACAGCGGGAGATGACCATCGAGATCTTCTTCACCAGCGATGGGGAACGGCAACATCGCATCGTGGACGACCGGGGGAGACTCGAATCGTTGATACTGACTCGAGAAGATCTGGACGATGCCCTCAACCTGCAACCCTTTGCGCTGACTTCGGAGGACCTTCCTCAATACGAGGTCAAATACAAGGGCGAGGAGCAGGTGGACGAGCTCAACTGCTACGTGTTTGACGTGAAGCCGAAGCGGATCCGCCGCAACCGGCGTTACTTCCGGGGACGGATCTGGGTGGACGACCTGGACATGCAGATCGTGATGACCAAGGGAAAAGCCGTTCCGGACCTGGGCAACAACAAGTTCCCGGCCTTCGAGACTCTCCGGCAACAGGTCGACGGCAAATACTGGTTCCCCACCTGGAGCGAGGCGGACGACATCCTGGTGTTCGGGGGAGGCTTCAGCCGAAGCCGCCGCGTCCATGTCCGCGAGCTGATCACCTATTCCGACTTCAAGAAGTACGAAGTCGGAACCTCGATCAAATTCGGAGAGGTCGTCGGCGAACCGGAACCGCAACCGGACGTCGAGCCGGAATCACAGCCGGAACCCGTGCCGGAGGCAGCGCCCAACTCGAACCCGGATCCTGAGCCGGCTCCCGAATAGTCGATTACTCCTCGACGGAAGCCAACTTCTGCCGGTAGACGGCTTCGGCCCGCCGGAACTGATCCAGGACCTCGCGTTTGTGAATCGGTTCCTGGAACAACCCCTCGGACAGCGCCCGCTTCCGCAAATCTCCGATCCAACGCAAAAAGTGGGTCACGGATTCGGGGTCCGCATACGGCTTGCCCCCCACGGTCAGGTACACGGGCGTCGTATGGGCAAACAGGTCCGGGTTGTTGACGACCAGGCGGTGAGGGCCGCCCTGGATCCGCGCAGCCAGCCACCCGCTCCCGGTGATGGGAAGCGAGCCCCGAAAGATCAAATGGTTCCCGTTTCCCGATGCCTTCACCGTGCGGATCGGCGTCCCGTTGAAGACCAGCTCGAGTCGATCCATGGGGGCATGGGAATGAGCTTCCACCTGGACCCGAACCTGGCCCGGCTCGTCCAGTTCCAGTTCCGATCCCGGCAAGCGGCCGTTGACCTCGAAGAACAGGAGGGGGCTGTTGGTGACGAAGCTTCGGCCTGCCTTGAGCCCCTGGACCCAGGAGCCATAGTCGAAGTCGTCCCCCGTATGCACGTAGACGCGGTCGGCACCGATGACCTTGTGGCGCCGGATGTTGTTGAAGGCGTCGGTGCCCGCCGCAGCGGCCAGCCGGAAACCACAGTTCAACAACCGGTAATAGAGGCGCAGGGAGGCGGCGGTGTGGCCGTACCCCAGGATTTCCAGTCCGTCGACGAGGCCCAGCGCCGCGTCCACGGGAACCGCCTTGGCGCTGGACCCGGCCAGGTCGTTGGCTTCGGGATTGTGGACCGGATGAACGTAGAAGATCCCGGCCCCTTGTTCCCGGCCCTTTCGGGCCTGAATGGTGTTGGAGGGATAGTCGAAGGCGTGGTCGGTGTTCCGAAACCCGGTGAAGTGGGGCTCGAGGAACGTCTTGAGATTGAGTGCGGCAAAATGGCCGTAGAGGGAGGCCCGGACCTCCTCGTTCCAATACAGAATCCGGTCGGCCGTCGAGAGTGGATGGACCGACCCGGTGAAGCGGTTGCGATCGAAGGTGATGGAGCCCAGGGAGTTGCACACCAACAGGTTGGAGACATCCAGGTCCTCGGCCTCTGCCTGGAGGAGGGCATCTTGGGTCAAGACCAGTTGGTCCAGAGTCTTGTGCACCAGGTTGAGGTGGATGTGGATGTCTCCGGAATACCATCCGCGAGACGCGCAATCGATTGTCGGCCGAGGTTGGATTTCCACCCTGTTGCCTTCCGGCTCCAGATCCACGTCCACGGTCACGGGTGCATGCTCGAACCCATGAACCACCAGTATGCGAGCCGGTCCCGAGGGCAGGACCAGAGAGCTGGCTCCCCGGGTATGGAAGTATTGGTGCCCTCCCGTCCAGGTACTTCGCAGAAAGGTCCCCGCCGGACCGCGAGCCAGGCGATCCGACCCCACCACGTAGACTCGGGAAGGCAGGAAACCGGCTCGGTCGCGCGTCTTGACCGTCAGTTCCAACCGGGCCGCCTCGCGCCACCGGATCGGCAATGAGAGTTCGGCCGTCTTCCCTTGGACGTCCAGCCGCAGAGCCAGCGAGTCGGCGCCCCTTCCCCAGACCCGAAGCTGTATTCCCGTCACCTGTCCCGGAGCCAGAGACGCCTCGCGAGGCGGAAAATGAAGCGTATTGCCGTTCGGGGACAGGCTCAATTCCACCGGGTTCCTGTGGTTGTTGCGCAGCAGCAGCAGAACCCGGTTCTCCAGCCCCATGGTGAAGACGGGCGCCTGCGTGGGAGGTGTCAGCCGCACTCCCGGGTTCAGATCGATCCGGGTCAACTCGGGTGAGGTCAGTTGCCAGAGAGCCTGGCTGACCTGGCCTTGGATCTGGTCCTGCGCGCCGGGAGACCAGGAGCCTCGAACCGTCCTGCGCCGCATGGCGAGTCGCCGGATCGGACGGTAGACCGAGAGGTTCTCGTCCCGGGGAGCATCCTCATGTCGAAGAACCGCGTTAAAGAACTCGGCGAATTCCCGGAGGGCCGGATGCCGGACCCGCAGGGCATCCACCTCATCCTCGCTCAAACCGTAGGGATTCCAGGCGCGGGCGCCCGCCGCCGGAGAAACCTGGGCCAGGATCAGCAGAATCCAAACCATGCCGCGAGATTTCATGGGAGCGGCAACTCGATGAATATGGTGCGGTTCACCGGAAGGTCGACTCGAGTCTCGCGCGCCGGCCCGTCTCCATCCACCGACCGTACGGATACCGTGGCCGCGCCGGCCGGGACCAGCAACTCGAAGAGCCCCTCCGTCCGGAACTCACCCGCATCGTGTCCGTCCGGAGTGTACTCACGTCCGTCCGCACCGGTCACCCGGACCCGGGCGGCCGCCACCCGGCCCGAATCGTGGACCCGAGCGTGCAATCGGGCCGGCGGCAAGACACAGAAACGTTGGGTCCAAGACCGGGTCCGGTCCCCGGACGTCAGGATCAGATCGGCATCCCACTCTCCGGCCATCAGCGGAATCAGGACCAACTGCTCCCCTTCCCCATTCCCGCCGGCCGAAACCTTTCCCCGAAACGGAACCAGGCCCAAGACGTCGGAACGCGTGGATATCTCAAGCTCGGCGTCCTTCCCCGTCCGGTTCTTGATCCCGACCGGAACCGGAGTCATCCGGTTGAAGAGGAAAGTGAGGCACTCGGGGGCCGCGACCTGGATCCGGCCGGGCGAGATTTCGACCGCGATCGCGTCGCCGGTCTCAGCGAGCAGAAAGGGCATCAGGACCAGAACCGGAAAGCAACCGCAGACCAACAAGCTCTTTCGAAGACTCATAGGCCTCCGTCTTAACAGATGCGGCCGTGGCGCTCAACCCGCGTCCATCCATCCACACCGGCCGCCGCGAATCACACCCTGTCCTCCGGCTTTCCAGCACCGGCTCGTAGTAGACTGGGAGTGGATTCAGCATGAAGGAAGCCGTTCCACACCCCTTCCCCACCTTCGTGGTCGGAAGCCTGCCCAGGCCGGCGTGGATTCGAGATTTGATCGAAGACCGGAAGGCGGGACAAATCGATGCCGCTGAGGCCAACCAGCTTCTCAACGAAGCCATCCCGTCGAACCTGAAGATGCAGGAACGGGCCGGCCTCGACTACGTCTCCGACGGAGAATGGCGCCGCGAGAGCTACATGAAGGTCTTCTCCGAATCGGTCTCCGGCTTCGAAATCGATACGGTCTCGGCGGGAGCCTCCAATTTCCCCCAGCTCAGATACCCGTCGGTGGTCTCGGAGATGAAAGCGCACCGGTTCATCGCCGTGGACGAGATCCGCTTCGTCCGCGGGCACACGGACCGCAGGGTTCTCGCTGCCATCCCTTCCGCGTACACCTTGGGCCGCCGGATGTGGGACCCCCGTTATTCGACCGGGGCATATCCGACGCGGGAAGCCTTCATGCACGCCTGCATTCCCTTTCTGCGCCGGGAGATCCGGGAGCTCATGGCCATAGGGGCCGATGCCATTCAACTGGACGACCCGTGGCTGGCGCTGCTGGTGGACCCCGATTACCGGGAGCGTGAAGGCATCGTCGATCTGGAGCAGGAGATCTCCCTTTGCGTCGAGTGTTTCAATGCAACGGTCCGTGGATTCGAGGGCGCTTTCATCAGCGTCCATCTGTGCCACGCCCATTTCAACCGCGCCCACTCCACCCGCGGGCCCTATCACCTCATCATGGACGCACTGGGGGATATGAACGTGGATCGAATCGCCATGGAGTTCGCTACGCCGGACGCCGGAGGCATCGAGAGCCTCAGACGATTCCCCCGGGACAAGCTCCTGGGACTGGGGGTGATCGACCACACCGATCCGCATGTGGAGACTCCCGAGGAAGTGGCCGGCCGGGTCGAGCGGGCCATGGAGTTCGTCCCGCCGGAACGGATCACCCTGAACCCCGACTGCGGATTTGCCCCCTCCAGCCTCAATCCCATGGACCTGGACGAGGCCTACCTGAAGCTCAAGGCCATGTGCCTCGGGGCGCGGATGCTGCGCGAAAGACACGGCTGAGCTCATCGCCGCGGATCACGAAGGTGAACGACCTGGAAAGACTGGACGAGATCCGGGACATCTGCCGCGGCGACGTGCGCCGGCTCGCCCGCATCCTTTCCGAGGTCGAGAGTTCTCCGACGGATGCAACCCGAAGCCTGCTCAAGGCTCTTTTTCCGATGACCGACGGCTCCTGGGTGACGGGAATCACCGGAAGTCCCGGCTCCGGGAAAAGCACGCTGGTGGAGGCGCTGGCTCGTCACTATCGCAGCGCCGGCGAGAAGGTGGGGATCGTGGCCGTGGACCCGACGTCCCCCTTCACGGGAGGCGCCCTGTTGGGCGACCGGGTTCGAATGCAGAACCTGTTCACCGATCCGGGGGTCTTCATCCGCAGCATGGCCACCCGGGGACGCCTGGGAGGGCTCTCCAGCGCCGTGGACGACGCGCTCGTGGTGCTGGGCGCCGGCGGTTTCAAGCGGCTGATGGTGGAGACGGTGGGGGTGGGTCAGGACGAGGTCGACGTGGTGCGGACCGCCGAGGTGGTCCTGGTCCTGCTGGTCCCGGGCATGGGAGACGAGATCCAGAGCATCAAGGCCGGAATCATGGAGATCGGAGACATCTTCGTCATCAACAAGGCGGACCGCCCCGAAGCCATGAAGACGGAGCGGGAACTGCGAGCCGTCCTCTCCCTGGCGGCGCGTGACGACGGCTGGGACCCTCCCATCGTTCAGACCGTGGCCACGCGGGACCAGGGAATCGAAGAGGTGGCCGAAGCGGTGGAAACGTACCGGCGATTCACCAGCCGCGAGACGGCCTCCCGGAGACGGGTCTTCCTCTACCGGCAGAAAGTGCTCGAGATGATCCGGGACCGGGTGGCCGAGCGAGTCGTGAACGACCTGGGATCGAAAGAGTTGGACCGATGGGCGCGGCAAATGGCCAATCGGGAGGTGGACCCCTATACTCTGGTGGACCGCATCTTTGAGCGATCGGGATCGAGGCCCTGAAAGTGATTCGAAGACTGGCCCACGTGGGGATCGCCACCCGCTCCCTGGAGTCTCTCTCCCGCCTTTACCAAGACCTCGGCCTGGAGGTGGAATCCACCGAAACCGTAGCGGACCAGAAGGTCCGGGCAGCGATCCTGCCCGTGGGGGATACGGCCGTCGAGTTGTTGGAAGGAACCGAACCCGACTCGGTCATCTCCCGCTTCGTGGAGAAACGGGGGGAAGGCATCCACCACATCGCCTTCGAAGTCGACGATCTCCGGGAAGACCTGAGACGGCTGAGGGAACGGAACGTGGACCTGATCGACGAGGTGCCGCGTACCGGTGCCGAAGGCCGCCTCATCGCCTTCATCCATCCGCGCAGCACCGGCGGAGTCCTGGTGGAACTGACCCAGGCCCCCGTCCAGCCGAAGGAATGAGGCTGGGAAGGTTCCAACTCAATCACATCTCCGACGGCTCCATCCGCCTGGACGGCGGCGCCGTATTCGGGATCGTGCCCAGGGTCCTCTGGGAACGGAAGCTGCGTCCGGACGACCGCAACCGGGTTCGTCTCGGACTCAACTGCCTCCTTATCCGCACCCCGCATGAAGCCATCCTGGTGGACACGGGAGCCGGACGGAAATACTCCCCCAAGGAGCAGGACATCTACGGCGTCGGCGGGGAGCCGGACGTCGTTGCGCGCCTGGCGCGCCTTGGCATGGAGCCGGGCGACGTCGACCTCGTGATCAACACCCATCTCCACTTCGACCACTGTGGAGGCAACACCCGCCGGGAGGGTGCGGCGGTGGCGCCCAACTTTCCCAACGCCACCTACATCGTGGCGCGCGAAGACTACCTGACGGCAACCGGCCGGAACGAGAGGACGGCGGTCTCCTACCGGTCCGAAAACTGGGCGCCGCTCCAGGAGTCGAACCAACTCCGGCTCGTCGAAGGAGAGCAGGAGATCGTCCCGGGCGTATCGCTGGTCCACACCCCCGGCCACACCCCCGGACATCACTCGGTCAAGGTCCGGTCCGGCGGCGAGACCGTCTTCTTCCTGGGGGACCTCTGCGCCACCACGGCCCACGTGCCACTCCCCTGGATCATGGGTTACGACCTCTTCCCTTTGACCACCCTGGAAACGAGAAAAAGGATTTACGCCCGGGCGGCGGCGGAGAAGTGGCTCCTGCTCTTCGACCATGACCCGGACGTGGTGGCCGGCGTCATGAGCCGCCAGGAGGGCCGTTATGTGGTCGAGCCGGTTCCGTGGGAGGACTGAGTACGGCGAGAAGGAAGGATTCGCAGCCGAGGCGGCAGCAATTGACGCCGTTCGCGGAACCCCGGGTCCGCCACCGACAGAATTTCTCAAAAAATCCCCTTTTACTTGCTTCGTTTCCGCAGGTCATCTACAACTCTTTGCTGATCGGGAGTTATTTCCGACTCCGATAGGCGGGTCAACCTCCCCCGCCCTATCCCTTCCGCCTCTAGCAACTTGCCATTAGCTCCCAAAAGTCCCGACGAAAAACAGGCAAGCACACGGATCTCCCGATTGGTGAACGACCAATTTGCAGTTTTGCCTTTTCTATCGACACCATACCGTATTTCGGAGTACAAACCTTTATATCTATCGATCAAGCATTCAATGTCATGGTCGGTGATCTGAGGCACATTGTTTTCCTTTGCAATTTTGTTGGCTCTTCTAATCTGAAGTTCCAGAGCTGAAGTCGAGTAACTCTTTCATTAGTTTGCCCCGCTTGCCGTCGCGCGAGTATCCGCGCTGGGCCAACTGGCAGCGACGGCCCTCGAGGTAGCAGGAGGTCACGTCGTACAAGACCAGCGTGTTCTCCCGCAGGTGACGCCGGGCCAGGGCGTTCTCGACGGCCTCCTGGCGGGGACCCAGGAGTCGGTCCATGGCCCCGTAGATCTCGTTTTCATCGACGGTGCCGAGACCGAGGGTTTCCGAAAGGGTGGAGAGTGCGGTCTCGCTGGAGAGCGCCCGGGCGGTGGCCAGTTTGGATTGGGTTTAGTGGCTACACAATTTCCCTGAAAACACCCCCTAACTCCCTTGATATCAACGATTTGACCTATGGTTTCCCCTGGAATTTCAGCTTAAAGGACGGCTCCCACCGGTAGGTCTGGACCAAATCCCGCTCCGTCGCTGGCGGTGTCAAAACGTCTTCCGCTAGGCCACGTCAGATGTTGGCCAAGAACCTCTGGGCGGCAAGGTTCCCCTGGTGCGCTGCGCGCCGCAACCACCGGATAGCCTCCTGATAATCCTGCGGGACCCCCTCGCCGTCCCAATATGCAAGACCCAAGTGAAACTGAGCGTGATTGTGGCCCTGCCGGGCTGCGAGCCGGAACCACCGGGCCGCCTCGAAGTCGTTCTTTCGGACCCCTTCCCCCCAGCTGTATAGAATTCCCATGTAGACTTGGCCCTCAGGGTGGCCTTGCTGGGCTGCGAGCCGGAAAAATCGAGCTGCTCGCTGGTGATCCTTCGGAAAACCATTCTCGCCGTATCGATAGGAGACACCCAGGCGAATCTGACCTTCAGCGTCGTCCGGCGGACCGGCTCCGTGAAGTTGCCTCGTGTCCCGGAGCCTGTCGAGATTCCCCTCGATCCGGTCCACGCGATCCCGGAAGGCTCTGATAGAAGCCGTCTCGCGCACCGTCCGCTGCTTCACGTCGGCTCGCAACCGCTGCTCGTTTTTGCGAAGCTGCGCCAATTCTGCTCCCTGGGACTCCGCACGGGCCTTCCACCGCTTGATGTCTCCTTGCAACAGCGGCATCTTCCGGCGAAGCTGTGCCAATTCCGCCTTGTGGGACCTCTCGCGGGCTGTCCGCTGCTTCACGTCGGCTCGCAACCGCCGCTCGTTTTTGCGAAGCTGCGCCAATTCCGCCTCGTGGGACTTCGCGCGGGTTTCCGCTTGCTTCACATCTTCCCGCAACCGCTTCTTGTCCTCCCGGAGCGTTGCCATTTCCTTAGCCTGCGCATTTCCCGAACGCTGCAAGAACCAGGACTGCTTTCTATACGCTTGTTCCTGCGACGCATATCGCTTCGAACGGGACCAGGGCTCAAGGTGTGCCGCCTCGTGAACGATCGTTGAGGTGATTTCCAGTGGGGAACGACCCAGGGTCGCTACCTTTGCGATCCGGTGGTTTTTAACCACACCCGCGAATCCAACACCAAGCGTACCGTCGCTCCTGGCAAGCGTACGCACTTCGACGAAGTCGATCTGGTCGATGTTGTTGTTCACGTAGTTGAAGTAGCCGACTTTCCTAAGGAGGGTTGCGTACGGATCTGGGATCTTAACCCCAGTGTTGGGCCGCACTTTCCAGACCATCCTCACCGCATCCTTCCCGTCCACGCCCGCCATGTTGGCGTTCGTTAGACCTCGACCCATGAAGGACTTCGGGTTCAGGAACCGGCCTTTCCGAGAGATTTCGTAGTGCAGGTGAGGGCCGGTACTTCGACCGGTGGAACCGACGTTGCCGATGATGGCGCTTTGCCTGACCCGATCGCCGACTGTGACACGGACTCGACTCATGTGGCAATACGTCGTGATGTAGTCAAAGCTGTGCTGGAGTTCGACCCCTCGGCCGCAACTACCGTTCAGCCAGCCGGCGCGGATCACTGTCCCGTCGCCGGTGGCCACCACCTTGGCCCCTCGTGGCGCAACGATGTCAACGCCGTTGTGATGCTCCCTCTTGCCGGTGAAGGGGCTCTTCCGGTAGCCAAATCCGCTTGAAATATGCCCCCGCACCGGCTTCCCGGTGGGCTGGACGACATCGGCCAATAGAGACTGTCCTGGTACTAACAGGAGGCTCACCCAGCACACCGTCGCGCCCAGCGCTGAGGGGCTTCGTTGTTTTGATCCAGAGATGGTTTTGTACATTTCGGCAGTCCTCTAAGTGGGGAAGATTGAGAAGAAGCGCCTTAGACCACAGTCCGGGAAGCGCGTGAGTAGGAGAGATCCTCGGCGCCGATTTCAACTCTGTAAGGAGGATTCAGCATTTCAACTCTTTAGTTGGCCGATGTTGGATTGAGTGTAACACATTCGCGCGAGGATCGGGACGAGGTGTCTGGAGTCGCGGGGGGCAGATACGGCGATCTCTTCCGGAACTTCTGGAAATCGCCCGATTGGGCGAAAACTTGGCCCCTGGCCAACGTGGCAAAGGCCGCGTATGCACGACGGCGGTTCGAGCCTCACGCGACGTTTTGGCGAGTGATTGCGGCTCGCAAGTCTTCCAGGAGCCCTTCCAGCTTCGCTTGCCCGTGTTCCAGCCGCGCCTCGAACTGGTAGCGCAACGAGCGGTGCAGACAGGGCATGACGCCAACGGCCCATCCCCGAGCCGAACCGGACCGAGGGCTGGCCCCGCTGCCGCTGTCCGTCCGGACAAAACACCCTCTACCAGAAACGGCGGGCCTACGATGAAATCTCCTGGTGGTGCTGCGATTGCGGCCTGCCCGCCGGGGCCGTCCACGGGCTGCAAGGCCCGGGGTCCCTTCTGCCCTGTTTGTCCGTCGGGTGGCTACGATCCCCCGGCGCCCCAATACGTTACATAGCCAGCCATGCAGAGTGTCACGATCCCAACGAAGAAGTAACGGATCCACTGGAAAAACAAAGGTAGCCAGCGGGGCGGCTTTGCGGTCTGGAACCTCCTCCGTATAATTATCCAGTAGCGTCACAGTGAAATGTCCAGAGAGGAGAATGTCGATCGTTTCAGCCCACTTGTCCAAGTTGCCCAACTCGACAGAGAGAGAAGGATTATCGTACATTTCAACACGACATTATTGACAGCGAGGAGATTCATGAACGGAACGGTACTGACGGCGGTTTTACTCCTGACGGCGACTCCGGCGGTTTTGGCTCAGGTGAAAGACTGGACGGGCCGGTACTTGGCCGGCGAGGATCTGGCGAGGGTGAACCTGGACGGGGTGATCTTGGTCGACGCCGACCTGACCAAGGCCAACCTGAGTGGAGCCACGCTGAGCGCGGCGAACTTGACGAAGGCGGCCCTGGAATCTGCGGACTTGACGAGGGCCAACCTGGAATCTGCGGTCCTGACCACGGCCAACCTGAGTCAATTGAGGGCCACGGGGGCGGATTTCCAGCGGGCGGTCCTCCAGAGGGCGCTCCTGTTGGACGCAGACCTGCGGCGGGCCAACTTCAAGGACGCGGACCTGGCCCAGGCGAATCTGGCGGGCGCGAACCTGGGAAGCGCGGACTTGACCGGGGCGGACCTGCGGGGTGCGAACCTGGCCGGCGCCAATCTGAAGAATGCGGATCTGCGCGGCGCGAAGCTCGAAAATACTTCTCTTGCCGGTGCAAACCTGCGGGGTGCTCTCCTCCCGGATGGCAGCATGGACCCGGATCCTCCGCGTCTCCCGTGGGCAGATGCGGAAACCATTTGCGGCGGCAACCGCGCTATTTGGGACCTTATCTGGATGAGCGCGGATGAAAAGTACGGCCACTTCCCACAGACAGGGTTCCAAAGCCGTCCCGGGGTAACGAATAAAGAATTAAAACGGGGAACCTGCGGGTGTTCTCCGGAGTTTCTCGCGGAGATGTACAGGAGTCCTGCGGGAAAACCATTCGGCTTAGCAAATGCCAAGAAATGGCTGAGCGGCTGTTCATCGACCGGGGACAAACCCATCGGAATTCAGTTCCGAAGCCGAAGCACTGTCCGCTGAGGGGCACACCCGGATCAATGATCTCCCACAGCAAGAGAAGGTAAAAATGCTGAAATGCAAGAACCTTCTGGCCCTGATCCTGATGACCCTCGCGTGTGTGCTGCCCGCCGCCGCCAACCGAATAACTGCCGAATCACCCTCGGCGGGAGACGGTCTGTCATGAAGACGACGCTCCCGGCCCGCTGCCCCGTGCTCGAACACAGGAACGGCTGAAAGGGAAAGGTTTGTGCTGGAAGAGCAGGCCGCTGCGGGAGGAGCAACCGATGTTGACCCCTGATTCGCAAACCAGCACCTCAGATCGTCGTATGAACGGGTTTCCGCACCACGCGGAAAGGTCGCTCTCCCGTAGCGGTGTATCCGGGGCGGGCCTGCGACTGGCAATAACCCGCCCCGGACATCGACCCGAGATCGGGCACATTCAAAACCCTCTCTCATGTGGGGCCGATTTCTCTACCCAGGCCAAGCCTGCGCGCCTGGCACCGATTCGTGCTGCTCGTGGGGTCCGTCCTCGGTGGCCCGTTGGAGCCCCATGTAGAGGCACTTCCCCGGCCAGTAAGCCAGCATCGGGTCTCCTTTCAGGACAACATCCCTCAAGGTCATCCCCATGCTCTCGCTGAAGCGCTGATACTAAAGGTCATCTGGATTCCAGCACGGCTTTGGGCCTCGACTCGTTCCCTTCGTTGCCTGCCATACGCTCTTCAACCAACTTCTCCTCAGTGTATACCTTCGGGCACGGGGAGCGGTCCCCCAGCGACCTTGTCAAGACCTCGCTGGATCTCGAAACAGTCTCTTCATGCGACCGTATCTCAGTCCTAATCGCGGCCGCCGCGCCGCGCCCGCTCCCGCCGCAGGTACTCTTCTGGATCGTCCATGGCACGCCTCCGCAGCCACCGAAACCACCGCCAGATGGCTCAAGCCGGAAGAATCAGCGGCAGCAGCCACCAATTCGGCTTACTGTCCACCAGGGACCAGCAAACGGCGAGCCACCACGCCACGAACAGGACCCAATTCAAAGCTCGAAGGGTCGTCTCCATCAGTCACGGTCTCCCCTTCTTGCTCCTCGCCCGGATTCATTTCTTGCCCGGGGCCGGTACCACCGGCACCGTGGATAGCGAGTCTGTCCGCTTCCCGAAGCGTAGCCCCACCGGGGCGAACGGAGCACCATCCACGCCCCGCAGAAACAGCAGCCCCCGAAACTCCTTCGGGAATGCCTGCGTCGCGCCACTGAACCATTCCGGAACGGTGAGAGCCAATTGTTGGAAATTTCCCCGGCTGTGAGGGTGTCCCCCGATCGGATCGTTCCCCTCCTCGTCCCGGATTTGGAATTCGATCGTGGAGTCCGGGTCCGGTTTGAAGATTGCCAATCCGGTTCCAACGTCTCTCGATTCCTCGACGAAAAGGGCGAAGTGCCCTCCCAACTCGACCGGTTCGACCCCGACCTCGATCCCTGTCGAGGCGTTTTTGTAGGTCAACAATCCACGGACCGAGTCCACGTCACTTCGGACCGAGATCCAGCCCCGCCGGATCGTCCCCGTGCCGGAGCTCCTCAGGATGCGACTGCCCAAGGCGGGAAGCGTGATGCGGTCTCCGGAATCGAAGAACGCCGAAACCCGCTCACCTTGCTGATCGTAGACTTCGACGACGACCGGAGCCGTCCGGTTCGGATTGAGGTTGCCGAGCACGAACTGCACGGACCACCCCTCCCCCTCCACGTAGTCGGGGAAAATGAGCGCGTCCGGGACACCTTCAAACGCATTCGTGGCAGCGACGGTGATCTTGAATGTCTCCCACGCTTCCACATGTGTGCCTCCCGCATTGACTGCGCCGCCGCCACCCTGCACGGCAACAACGTAGTGGCCGTCCGGTGCTTCGAGCGCGATGAAGTCGCCGCTTCGAACCTCGCTTTGGCCGGCACGCCGATGCACCGTGAACGTCTCCCGTGGTCCCACCGACCTCGCCATCGCTTCGAGCGCCGCCCCACCGCCCGGTTGTGCGCTCAGGTAGAAATCGTCAAACGTGCGAAATGCCACGGCGTCGCCCGACTCCACACAGCCGCCGTTGAGATCCATCAGCTCGAAGTGTTCCCAAGCGTGCGGGGCGTCCCGGTTGGCCAGAACCGGGCCGCCGCCACCGTACACTGCCGTGAGGAATTGCCCGTTGCTGGTTTGGAGGCTGATCTTCTCCCCCTCCCGTAGACACGGCGCCACACGGAAGTTGGCGATGGCGTGTCGCGTCTCGTTGAGTGTGCGCCGAGCGTCCGCAGGGCCGGTCACGTCCGACGACGGCTCGTCGCCAGGCACGCCCATCGGATCGCCGTTCCAGAACAGATCCGGATTGGAAAAGCGAAGTACCTTACCACACCGTATCCCGGCATCACGGCATTGCGAGTTGTAGGCCATAATCGTGTGCCAGTAGCTCAATTCCGGCGCATCCGGCTCGAACTGTCGCTGGTTCACGTAGCCGAATGCGTAAGGATACGGCTTCCACTTGCTCAGATCCTGTTCTGGAGGGACGCTGCATTGCGGACAACGGGTTGCGGCGTACCGGTCGTGGTTAAGTCCCATCGTGTGCCCGAGTTCGTGCGCGAACGTCGTGCTCGACACCTCGTGATCCACAAGGTTGAAACCCATCCAGGCCTCCGGAGCACATCCCCTCGACGGTGCGTGTCCCTCACACCAGGAGGCTGCGATTCCCCCTGTGCCGTCGGCATAATGACCAACAAAGGTCACGATGTCGGCCGCGTACCGGTCACGGAGGTCGTGGATTTCATCCAGGTAGCCGTCCTCCCGCCGCACTAGGCGATTCAGATCCACCGAACCGGCCAAAAGGCCCCCTTCCGGTCGTGCCTCTTCGTAGTCCACCATCAACGCCGCTACCAGATTGAGCCGCTGAATCACGCCGCTGTCCGCGTACGCCTGATTGGTTTCGGTGACCCAGAGATCGATCCGCGCTTTGATCGCTTCGTGCCCACCCACGGCATCCGTCGCCGCCGGCGTGTAGACGACGAGGACATCGATACGTGAGCCGTCCTCCTCTGGTCGAGCCTCAGCCGTCGCGTCGCGGGTGGCACCCGGCAGGCGGACGGACTGCACATGGTCAGGTGGAGTCGCCACCAAGAAGCCGGCCGCAGTGGAATCAGCCTCCAACGACGGGAGTGTCTCTACGTCGATCTTGCGAATGGCGTGCACGCCGTTGCCGGCCGACTGTATCGCGTACATCGCGCTCAGACTTCGCACCGTCCCCATGATCACCTCACCGTTCACGACAAGGGTCACGCTACTCAGCTCGTCGCCCGCCAGATGTCCACCCAGCCAGTAGCCGACTGACGTCGGCCCCGTTCGGTCGATCACGGCATCGAGCATCGCGTCGTCGAACAGGTTCAGCCGCAGCACCTTCTCTCCCGTGCTCGGGAGGCCGACGTTGGTGCGGGCCGCATCGAGCAGCTCAAGATCGACCGCGACAAGGCGCTCGCGCACGGTCGCCGCATCTGACCGTGAACGCTGCGCGTCATCTTCGACGGCGACGAACAGATCGACGTCGGCCGTAGCCTGCGTGAACGAAAGCGCAGAGGTGCCCAGGAGTGCGACTACGAGGGGGAAGAGTCGAAGCCAGTCCAGCCGTGATGAGCCAATGGTAGCCGGTTGATGCATCCGCCGGGCCTCCATGTCGTCCATGCCACGCCGCCGCAGTTGCCGAGTCCGTCGCCACGAAGGCCGGTCCGGCAGGGACCGGCTGACTGCTGCTAGCAGAAGAACTGCGGCGGGACTCCAAAGAGAGGCTATCTCGTTCATGACACACTCCGATGTCAAAGGCTCACTAGACGACCCAGCTATCAATGGCCGTCAGAAATCTGACACTCGATCCAGCGAATCGTCCGAATCGTCTCTTCGGTAGTCTTCATCGGGGACTTCCCGCAGGGATGAATGGGACGGGAGCGACCCTCCCAGGCGATCGCACGGTCAGCGCACATCAACCTGCCCTGCTGTGCCGATCCGGGATGCAAAAGGGGGGCGCTCCCGTCCACCTCCGATTTCCCCGTGCGGGCGCCGCGTCGCCGCGAGGCGAGCCGTAACCGAAACGGGCAGAGCCGGCTAGAGAAAGGCGTCCGTGCACCTCGAAAAGCCTCTTTCGTGCATCTGCCCCCCATTGTCCCATGTGCGCTCCCTGATCGACACGAGACACCACTTTTCACCGGCTAAAACCAGCCTCCAGCAATCGAGTTGCCCGCCGACTGCAATAGCCGTTGATGACCTCGCCGACGGAGCGGTTTTCTGCGTCTGCCAACGTTTGGCACCGGATCGCCCGCTTCAGCACGGCCGTCACGCTGGCGTAGGAGTCGAGAACCCGTGCCTCTCCCGTGAGCGCGGGTACAGGTCTGGTGCAAAGAGGGGCATTGCGCAGGTTAGGCTCATCGTGGGCATTAACGTCCACAGCGGGATAGTTTCGACTCACACGGGGCAACGTGCTCGACGCCCGCTATTTTCAGTTAACGGGTGTCCCCCGGCGGAGTTCGTTCTCTGAAAGGACGATCAGCCCCTATCGCTTCCAGTCCTCTGGATCCGGGATCCCACGGCTGGTCAACCTTTCCAATCCCTGGTCCAACGACAGCGCCGACACTGTGGCGTCCACGTTGGGGGGGGTGGCTGCCGCGCCGCGCAGGATAGCGCGAATCTGTCCAGTCCGTGGATTTCGCAGGATGGTGACCGGCCGGTTGGTCTCTTGATCCAGGGTGACCGAGCCACGGGGTCCGGACAGGGTGATGCTGGTCAAGGTATCAGTCCATTCGGGCTTCGCGGGCAGGACGAAAGCGAAGGAGGATCGACCGTCTCCGTCGGCCACCTCTGGCATCGCGAACGGCAACGAGAACAACTCGTCCCCGCCAGCGCGTCGTCCGCTGATCCGGTACTCACCAGTGGAGCGCGGAAGTGACGCTGGAGCCTCCACCACGAATGCGGGTTCCAGGAACGGTGTGCCGGCAGCGTCCACGCCGCCCCAAAGCAGGAGCGATCTCGCTGGGGCGGCGACCAGGGACGACAGACTGCCCTCGGCGGCGGAGGACAGGCGGTAACGGAGCGCGTTGGTGAAATGGTAATCGCTGATCCACTTGTTGGGGTGGCAATAGCTCATCAGCTCGGGTCGAGTCGGCGGCACCAGTCGGCCTGCCCCACGGAAGTCGTACCCCCAAGCTCCGATGGATCCATTGGTCTCGGGAAAAGACGGGTCCAGAGTGTCAGGATCAGGATTGCCGCACGGCGCATGTCCAAGATTCAAATTGTGCCCGAGTTCGTGACCTATGACTTCTGACCAAGGCCCCGCGAAACTAATCTTGCCGGGCTGGGCCGCCACCCCGCCGTCATTGAGCGATGACACTGACATCATTCCCATGTAGTAGCCACTGGCGCCCTCCATGGCGCGGATCGCTCCGGTTTCGTCCAGCAACGCAAATTTGTTCTTGCTGGAACTCATCACCGGCTCGTGAGCGCTCACCTCAAGATCTCCGATCGGAAGCAGTGTGCGAGTGTGCCAGAGGAGTGAGTTGCTCTCCGGGTCCGCCGCCATGCGCTTGGCCACCTCCACGATCGTCGAGTCTGGTTTCTCGGTCCACAGGAATGGAATCACCGTCAGGTCAAAGACGGGCATCTCGTGAACCTCGACCGCCAAGCGGCCACTCTCCGGAATCCGCTTCGTCACACCCAGATCGGAACCCAGGGCTCCATCCGGGTCGATGTCGACCACCATCTCCAGCCCCGGTTGCACCACCCGGCCAGGAATCGTGGCGTTGGCGGAGGCGTTCAGATTCCCCTCATTGACCTCGTTCGGGATGGCGGCTGACTTGGGAGGAATGTCCACGACGTGGATCTCCCGGCCGTTGACGTAGAATCTGGCTCGGACTCGTGGAATCGTCGCGACGCCTGCACGTGTGGACGTCACGAACACCCGGAGCAGGGCGTTCTCGCCCGCAACCAGCGGCACCGGATACTCCCGCGACTGCACGGCTTGAGTCAGGTACGCCATCGGCAGGACACAGGGGGCGATCCGCCGGGTTCGAATGCCAGCCAGCCAGCTCTGGAAGTCGGTGGTGGAAGGCGCGCAGAGCTCCGTGCCTCTCGCCAGAAGTTCTTCGAGCTGACGGAGAGAAGTCAAACTGGATGGCAAGGTCCCCGACAACCCGAAATTGTTGGTCAGTCCCAGACTTTCCAGGTGGGACAGCTGCCCCCACTCGGATGGGAGAGGGCCGCTCAGTTGGTTCCCGCTGAGGTTCAAACCCTGCAACTGGGACATCTGTCCCCACTCGGGCGGCAGGGGGCCGCTCAGTTGTTTCCAGCTGAGGTCCAATTCCTGCAACTGGGACAGCTGTCCCCACTCGGGCGGGAGGGGGCCGCTCAGTTCGTTCCCGTCGAGGTCCAACCGCTGCAACTGGGACAGCTGGCCCCACTCGGGCGGCAGGGGGCCGTTCAGTTGGTTCTCCCCAAGGTACAACCGCTGCAACTGAGACAGCTGGCCCCACCCGGGCGGCAGGGGGCCGCTCAGTTCGTTCCCCCCGAGGTACAAATCCTGCAACTGGGACAGCGGTCCCCACTCGGGCGGGAGGGGTCCGCCCAGTTGGTTCCCCCAGAGGTACAAACGCTGCAACTGGGACAGCTGGCCCCACTCGGGCGGGAGAGGTCCGCTCAGTTCGTTCCCCCCGAGGCTCAAACCCTGCAACTGGGACAACTGGCCCCACTCGGGCGGGAGGGGGCCGCTCAGTTCGTTCCCCCCGAGGCTCAAACCCTGCAACTGGAACAACTGGCCCCACTCGGGCGGGAGCGGCCCGGTCAGTTGGTTATTCGTGAGGTCCAAATGCTGCACCTGGGACAGCTGGCCCCACCTGGGTGGGAGGGGGCCGCTCAGTTGGTTCAACGCGAGGCCCAACCACTGCACCTGGGACAGCTGGCCCCACTCGGGCGGGAGCGGCCCGGTCAATTGGTTATTCACGAGGTACAACTGCTGCACCTGGGACAGCTGGCCCCACTCGGGCGGGAGGGGTCCGCTCAGTTCGTTCCCCGCGAGGCTCAAACCCTGCAACTGGAACAGCTGGCCCCACCCGGGCGGGAGGGGTCCGCTCAGTTGGTTCTCCACAAGGTCCAAATGCTGCACCTGTGACAGCTGGCCCCACTCGGGCGGGAGGGGTCCGCTCAGTTGGTTCCCGCTGAGGTTCAAGTACTGCAACTGGGACAACTGGCCCCACTCGGGCGGGAGCGGCCCGGTCAATTGGTTATTCACGAGGTACAACTGCTGCACCTGGGACAGCTGGCCCCACTCGGGCGGGAGGGGTCCGCTCAGTTGGTTCCCGCTGAGGTCCAAGACCCTCAGGTAGGGGAGCGAGGCGAACTCCGGCGGGATCTCCCCGGTCAATCCGTTCCGGGTCAGCCTCAGTCCGACCACCCGGCCCAGACTATCGACCTCGACCCCGTACCACTCCTCCAGGGGGGCGTCCGTCAGCCAGTTGTCGCCATGGGTCCAATTCGGTCCATCCAGCGCTTCGAAAAGCGCTCTCAGGACCACCCGCTCGCTGACCACCGTCACCGTGACCGATGCCGTCCCCGTCTCTCCGTCCGCCCCACGCACCGTGATGCGGTAGGTCGTAGTGACGTTCGGCGTCACCTGCCGCGAGCCCGAAGTGGGCACCGCCCCGATGCCCTGGGTGATCTCCGCACTTTCCGCACTCGTGGACGACCACGTCAACGTTGTGCTCTGTCCCCGATTGATGGAGCTTGGCGAAGCCGAGATCGTCACCGCCGGGGGAGGGGCCTGGCCTCCGTCGATTCCCCTTCCTTCCGAAATCCGGATCGCCGGGACGGCCGAAAGCGAACGGCTTGTTTTGCCGAACCGCAACCCGAGTGGGGCGAACAAGGATCCGTCTGCGGTTCGCAGGAACAGTAACCCCCGAAAGTCCGTCAGGAATTCCGCATCGACTCCAGCCACGTCGAACCATTCCTGGAGCGTGCGCGCCCGCTGGTGAAAATTCCCCCAAGGGACGTACACGTTGCCCAACGGGTCGTTTCCCGCTTCGTCGCGGAGGCGGAGTTCGACGCTCGGAGAGGCGTCCGGTTTGAACAGGGCCAGTCCCGCCCCGATCGCCTCCGATTCCTCGACGAACAAGCCGAACTGACTCCCCAACGCGACGGACTCGACGCTGACCTCGATCCCGGTCTGGGCTTGCCGGTAGGTCAACAACCCACTGACCGATTCGGAGGGCGCTCGGACTTGGACCCATCCGCGCCGAATCGGCCCCATGCCGGAGCTTTTCAAGATTCGATTGCCCAGGGGCGGAATCTCCAACGTCGGTTCCGAATCGAACAGGTCCCGGATCGACCCGCCGTTTTGATCGTAGACTTCCACCACGGCCTCGGCCGCAGCGTCCGGATCGATGTTGCTGAGTACCAACTGCACCGACCATCCGTCACCATCCACATAGTCGGGAAAGTACAGGGGAGTCTCTTGTGGTTCCCGACCTGGGTTCCGGATCGCCGGCACCACCGAGAGCGAAGAAGTCCCCTTCCCGAACCGCAAGCCGAGCGGGGCGAACTCGGATTCGTCCTCGGCCTCCAGGAACAACAGGCCACGCAAGTCCTTCAGGAATCCCGTATCGACTCCCGGCGCGGTGAACCATTCCGGGAGTGTGCGCGCCGCGTGATGGAAATCCCCCCAAGGGACGAATCCACCCTCCAGCGGGTCGTTCCCCTCCTCGCCTCGGATCCGAAGTTCGAGGCGACCAGGGGCGTCCGGTTTGAAGACGGCGACTCCGGAGCCGACCGTCGGTGATTCCTCGACGAACAGTGCGAATTGCTCTCCCAACTCGACCGGTTTGACGCCGACTTCGACCCCCGATTGAAGGTTCCGGTAGGTCAACAGGCCACTGATCGTGGGCGCACCGGTCTCGACCTGGATCCAACCGCGACGAATGGCCCCGGAGCCGGCACTCTTCAAGACTCGGCTGGCCAGGGGCGGAATCTCCAACATCAAATCCGAATCGAACAAATCCAGGATCGACCGGCCGTCCGGATCGTAGACCTCAATCCGGACGTCGGCCGTAGCGTCCGGATCGACGTTGCTGAGCACCAACTGCACCGACCACCCGCCCCCATCCACGTAATCCGGGAAGTACAGGGTCGCCTCCCCCTCCGAATCCTCCGTCTGGTGCTGGATGGGGTTTTCGGATAACGGACGAGGATTTTCCAACGATTGCGGCGACTTCGGTGCCCCCGAAGCGACCAGGAACCACAACAACGCCGCCAAAGGCCCCCAGTAGTTCATCAGGAACAGCTCCGCTTGCTGGGATGAGAGTTTTCTCTCCACACGCGGGAAAATGCTTCCCGGATGAATCGCACGTTACGTCGTATGGTCCCTACCATCTCAAACGAGATCCAATATTCGTCAGGGCCAACGAAAACCAGGGGATCAGGGGGCGTGGAGTCGAGAACGATAAAGGAAATCACGAGGGATCGCTTTCTCCGCTTGAACCGATTCCCGAAGAATCGTCTTGGACGACGCGTTGCAAGGAATGATCTTCACGGCACTGGATGACCGAATGCCATTAAAGGGTATCGGCACGAAGGTGGAATAATACATGGAAGAGATGATGCCAGTCTGACAATCGG
>JAJDTT010000046.1 GCA_022827025.1 Acidobacteriota bacterium | reverse complement strand
TTGCCGCTGCAGGCGCCGTCGGTGTAAAGGACCACCTCGGCATCGCCTGAAACGGCCTGCGATGCTCCACGCCGTCTGGTCATGGGTGTGTTTCTCCCGCTCGGCCCCTGGCGTGCCTTCCCGGCGGAGTTTTGATCAAGCCGCAGCAACCCTGCGGCTCGACGCAGCATTCCAACGCGGCGGCGGGAGGCTCATCTTAGCAGACCTCTCAAGTCCGATTTGTAGAGCCGGTTGGTCTTCTGATACCATCGGGCGGTTCCAAATCATCATGGGTAGCGTACTTAAGAAAAAGAAAAAGCGGCGCGGAAAGCTTCGCCGGAAGCGTCGTCACCAGATCCGTAAGAACTCCCACTCCAAGTAAGGCCGGTCAACTGCGTCCGCCTTGTCGTTTCGGGAACATCCAGCGCATTGGGTTTCTATTGCGCCCCTGGGAGGGGTGCGTCCCAGTCTTCTGGGGGGGCGTTTTGCCGCCGCCGAAGGCTTGCAAGGTGGTCGAAACAGGCTCTATAGTGGGAGCGAACTACCTGCCGACAGCGACAATGTTGTGAAGGAGGCCACATGAGCAAAAAAGGGAAAGAAGGACACGGGACCGCGGACGTTTCGCGGCGTGACTTCTTGAGAGGAGGCGCCGCCGGCGCCGTAACCACGGGGTTGCTGCAGCGAATGAGCGGCGCTCCATCGGCGATGTCGGGCCATGGGGTCGAGGGTCCGGGAGCCTTGGGCATGAAGCTCAAGGTGAACGGACGGAAACATCGTGTCGAATGGGAGCCCAGAACGACTCTGCTGGACGCGCTTCGCAACCATTTGGATCTGACGGGGGCGAAGAAGGTCTGCGACCGCGCGACCTGCGGTTCCTGTACGGTCCTGGTGGACGGAAAACCGGTCTACTCCTGTTCCACGCTGGCCATCGAGGCTCAGGGAAAAGACATCACCACCGTCGAGGGGCTGGGGACCCCGGACCGAATGCATCCTGTTCAGGAGGCTTTCGTGGACAACGATGCCCAGCAGTGCGGATTCTGCACGCCTGGATTCGTCATCGCCTGCACGGCGTTCCTGGACCGGAACCCCAATCCCACACTGGAGCAGATCAACTCCGGTCTGGGGGGCAACCTCTGCCGCTGTGGAACCTACGCCGGAATTCGCCCGGCCGTGATGCAGGCGGCGGGGGTCCTGAAAGGAGGGACCAATGGCTGATTACTCATGGCCGGAAGCTTCCAAGCGGAGATACATCGGCAAAAGTGTCTCCCGTCTGGACGGCCCTCTCAAGGTGACGGGAGCCGCCAAGTATTCCTACGACGTCAACCGCTCCGGGATGTTGTTCGCCAAGATCCTTCGCTGTCCTCATGCCCACGCGCGAATCACGGGCCTGGATACCTCGGCCGCCGAAGCCGTGCCCGGTGTCAAGGCAGTCCGGGTGATTCAGGGAGTCGGCACCGAGATCAAGTGGGAGCTGGACGAAATCGCGACCGTCGCCGCCGAGACCGAAGAGGCGGCTGAGGACGGGGTCCGGGCCATCCGGGTCGACTACGAGGTGCTATCCCATTTCGTTACCGAAGAGGACCGGGCCAATGCTCCGGAACAGGAGGTTGCGAGGGAGGAGACCGAAGGAGACCCGGCCGGCGCCATGGCTTCGGCGGACGTCCGGAGCAAGGGTTACTATGGAATTGCGGCCATCACCCATTGCTGCATGGAGTCTCATGGCCAGGTCTGCGAGTGGGAGGGCGAAGACAAGCTCAACGCCTGGTGCTCCACCCAGGCGGTTTCGGGCCTGCCCGGCCAGTTCGCCGACAAGCTGGGCCTGCCCACCGGCAACGTTCGGGTGATCACTCCGTACATGGGCGGCGGATTCGGGAGCAAATTCAGCGCCGATCGCTGGGGCATCGAGTGCGCCGAGCTGGCCCGTCAGGAGAACGCCGCCGTCAAACTGTTCCTGGAGCGGGACGCGGAATTGGCCGTTGCGGGAGACCGCCCCTCGGCTTACGCCAAGATCGAGGTCGGCGCCAAATCGGATGGAACCATCGTGGCCTGGTCTTCGGAGACCTGGGGCTCCGGCGGGATTTCCGGTTCGCGCGGCAGTCCGCCCGTGCCCTACGTCTTCCAGGTTCCCAACCGGAAGCAGACCCACCATTCCATCGTCATCAACAAGGCCACGGCACGAGCCTGGCGAGCCCCCAACCATCCCCAGGCCTGCTTCCTGACCATGGGCGCGCTGGAGGATCTGGCGGCCGAGTTGAAGATGGATCCCCTGGATCTGTTTCTCAAGAACGTCTCCATTACGGGGCCTCGAGCCGACACCTATGCCGAGGAGTTGGAGGTGGGGGCCGCGCTCATTGATTGGCGGCGCAACTGGCACCCCCGGGGAGACAGCGGGCGCGGCCCCGTCAAGCGGGGTCTCGGACTGGGTCTTCACACCTGGGGCGGAAGAGCTCATCAGAGCAATTGCGAAGTCGTCATCTTTCCCGACGGAAACGTGGAAGCCCGGTTGGGTAGCCAGGACCTGGGCACCGGCACCATTACGGTCGTTGCCATGATCCTGGGCGAGACTTTGGACCTCCCCCTCGACGCCGTGAACGTGCGCATCGGCGACAGCCGTTTTCCCGCCTCGGGAGGGTCCGGCGGGAGTACTACCGTCGGAGGCGTGACCTCTTCGACGCGCCGGGCGGCGGTCAACGCGCTGGAGCAATTGCTGGAACGGGTGGCTCCGTCCCTGGGCGTTTCGGCCGATCAACTGGAAGCCGTCGGCGGACGGGTTCAGGTCAAGGGGAACCCGGCCCGCAGCCTCTCCTGGCGGCAGGCGGCGGCCCGCATCGGTCCCAGCCCCATGAGCGCGACCGGAAGGAATCCCGGTCCCGGCAAGCTGAGCGACAGCGGCGTGGGCGGGATTCAGATGGCGGACGTCTCCGTGGACGTGGAGACGGGGATCGTCAAGATCAACAAGGTGGTGGCCGTTCAGGACTGTGGCCTGATCATCGACATGAAGCTTTCCGAGAGCCAGGTCTATGGTTCCCTGATCATGGGAATCGCCTACGCCTTGTGCGAGGAGAAGGTCCTGGATCCGGTGAGCGGCAAGATGTTGAACCCGGACATGGAGTTCTACAAGCTGCCCGGGATCGGGGACATCGGCGAGTTGGTCGTGCACATGATGACGGGCCCCGAGTACGACAAGCGGGGCGTGATCGGATTGGGTGAGCCACCGGTGATCTCCACCGGCGCGGCGATCGCGAATGCCGTGGCCAATGCCATCGGCGTACGCGTTCCGTACATGCCCCTGACCCCCAATCGCGTGTTGGAAGCCCTTGAGAAAGGAGGGTCTGCCTGATGCGAGCCTTCGAATATGCCAACCCAACCTCGATCCAGGAGGCGGTACGGCTCCTGGGGAGTAACGAAGGAGAGTCGGCGGTGCTGGCCGGAGGAACCGATCTCCTGAGTCTGATGAAGGACTATGTCGTGACGCCCGGCCGTCTCGTGAACATCAAATCCATCGAAGATCTCCAGGGGGTGAGTTACGACTCGGACAACGGACTCAGCATCGGCGCCGTCGTGACCTTGGACGAACTGGCCGCCCAGGACTCGGTGCGGACCCATTATCCGGCGCTGATTCAGGCTCTGGACGGGATTCGCAGTGCACAGATCCAGGCTGCCGGCACGGTCGGCGGCGACCTCTGTCAACGGCCCCGCTGCTGGTATTTTCGTCGCGGCTTCGGACTGCTGGCGCAAATGAACGGCAAGTCCATGGTCTCGGACGGAGACAATCGCTACCACG
>JAJDTT010000089.1 GCA_022827025.1 Acidobacteriota bacterium | reverse complement strand
GGCGACCCTACCGGCTGCGCAGCACCTGTCCCGGCCTGGCCCCGGTCAGGCGTCCCGACTCCAGGACCGGCGTTCCGTTGACCAGCACGTGGACCATGCCCCCGCAGACCCGGTTCGGATCGAAGGTGGTTCCGCAATCGGTGAAGGCCTCGGGGTCGAAGATGGCCAGGTCGGCCCAGTTTCCCTTCCGGATCGTGCCCCGGTCCGTGAGACCCAGGCGCGCGGCCGGAAATGAGGTCATGCGGCGCACGGCTTCCTGGGGTGTGAGCAGCCCCTTGTCCCGGACGAAGGTGCGGTAGAAGTAGCCGGCCCAGGTGTAGGCGCCGTGAAAGGTCTCGTTTTTCAGCGGGCCGTCCGGTGCCAGCGCGATGGCGTCGGAGCCGGGCATGCAGTGGGGACTGGCGAAGGGCAGGTGGAGGTCCGCCTCATCGTAGGCGAAGCAGATGACCATGGTGGCGTGCAGGTCGTCGATCTCGGCGAGCAGGATCTCGCAGACCGTGTCGAAAATGTCCAGGTTCCAGGTCTCGGAGATCTCGGCCAGGCTCTTCTGGGAGATCTCGGGCAGCGCACGGCTGTGGAAGACCACGATGCGGTTCCAGTCCTGCTGGGCCAGAGAGACGATGATGCTGTGGTGTCGGCTCATCTCCTTGCGGATCCGGGAATCCTTGAGCCGTTCGGCGATGGCCCCGGCGCCTCCCTCCAGCGCCCATTGGGGGAGCATGGTGCTGAGATTGGTGGTGCCGAAGATGCGGGTGTGCTGGTCGAAGGTGACGTCCTCGCCGCGGGCGCGGGCTTCCTCCACCTGGTCGAGAGCTTGCTGGACCGCCCAATGGCTGTCGGACGCCAGCCGGGCCACGGTGGCGATGTGTGAGATCTGCAGAGGGATCCGAGCAGCCGCGGCTGTCCGGATCGCTTCGGCGATGGTTTCCCTGGCCTCGCCCGCCCGGTTTCGGGTGTGGGTGGCGTAGAAGCCGCCCGCCTTCCGGGCCACGCGGCACAGCGCCGCCACTTCCTCTTCGCTGGCGCCCTGTTCGCAGTTGTACTCCAGCCCCGTGGAGTATCCGAACGCCCCTTCTTCCAGGGCCTGGGAGAGCAGTTTCTCCATCTGCCTCAACTCTCCGGAGTCGGCGGGGCGATCCGCCAGGCCCAGCGTCGACAGGCGAAGGTTCCCGTTGGCGGCCAAGGTGGCGACATTGAGGGCCGGTTCGAGGGACTCCAGGCGGTCCAGGTACTGGGCCATGGTCTTCCAGGGGATGCCCAGGGAGGACTGGTAGCCGTAGATGTTGCTGGCAGCCAACTCAACGCTCTCCACCGGCGCGCAGCCGTGCCCGCAGTTGCCGATCACCTCCAGGGTCACCCCCTGGCTGACGGCGCTGACCGCCCGCGGGTCCACCACCAGGGAGTAGTCGGAGTGGCTGTGGATGTCGATGAAACCGGGCGTGACGTAGAGGCCGGCGGCGTCGATCCGGGGGACGTCGGGGACGAATCCAAGGTTCCCGACGTCCGAGATCCTGTCTTGGGATACAGCCACGTCGGCGCGTCGCGGTGGGGCGCCGGTCCCGTCCAGCAGGGTCCCGTTGGCGATGATCAGTTCGGGTGGCATTGCCGAGTCAGACCAGGGTCAGGGGTCGGGTTGCATTCGGGACAAGGATAGACTCGATCGCCTCGGCGGTAAAGCTCTGAGTTTCGTCACCATGAAAGTAGCCGAAATGGAGAAAGTCCGAAGAAATTCATGACACGGTGACATCATCATTTTTGCGTCTGCTGACGTTTCTAAGCCTGATAGATATAAGTTATAATTTGTCTCCAGTTGAGTTTCGACAGGAGTGCGGGTCGTCCTGAGACCGTGACGCAGCGCACTGCTTATCCTATGCGCCGGATTCAATGTGGATGAGGTGTGAGTAAACCGGCAATTTCCTGCTGCGGCGACATAAATTCAAGATTCCGTAAACCCATACAGCCTTGTCTCTCTGACAGGAGCGACGAAACGTCCAAGCCCCACGGAGGAGTACGCTTCTCCGAAGTTTTCGGCATAGTGCCCGTTTATTTGCTGCTCCGGGTCGTCTGGCTGAGCTTCGTCCTGTCCATGGCGTGGGTCGCTGCCGCGCCCGCAGAGTCATTGATTCATCAGGGTGAACGTCGGGAACAGGCGGTCTTCATCCTTCGCCAGGCTTTGGAAGAAGGCCGCCAATGGACCAAGGTGCGAGCCGCGGAGGCACTGCTCTGGAATGGCTACTACGCGGGAGTCAAGGAAGCGCTGGAAGAGGAATTGGCAGACGCAGGCCCCAATTATCGCATCGGGTTGTGGAGAGCGCTTGCCAGAGCGCAGGGTAATGACCAGGCTACCGCCAAAGCGTACGTAGGGAAGATCCGCGACGCCTTTTTGGATGTTCAAGGAGCGGACCGAGTGCACGCCGTGGAAGCGCTGGCCAAACTGGGCTACTCCGAACGGCCGGCGGAACTCCTACGGGTCGCGAGGGAGGAAACAGGTTCTTTTCGTGCCTTCGCCAGGTGGGCGCTGGCCAACTCAGGGGACGCTGAAGACGAAGTGGCCTTGACCAGGCTTCTGGATTTTTCGGACGGACGCGCCAGCGCCAGTTACGCATTGCGGAACTTGAGAAAAATCCAGCCCGCTACCTTGGATCGATTGGAGCGAGTCGCGTTCGGCAAATCCTCGGAGGACCGCAGCCGCGTCTATGCCCTCGGCGCCTGTTTCGTCCATTCCTCTGAAGAACGTAGATCGAAGGCTCGCCAGGAGTTGTTGAAATACGTCACTACGGGGAACACGGCGCAGAAAGTCGAAGTGTGCGGAGCCCTGGGAGCTTCGGGAAATCGGCAAGATGATGGCGTGCTGGAATCCCTGTTGAGGAGCGAGGACGTCGATGTTCGCGTCGGCGCGGCTAACGCCCTCTTGCGCATCGAACGTCGGCAACATCGGGGCTTGAGTTGGCTGGATTGGGCCGTGATGCTTTTTTACGGTACTGCGGTATTGGGGGTCGGTTGGTTTCTATCGCGCAAGATGAAAAGCACCGAGGAGTTTTTCGTGGGTGGACGAAAAATGAACTCCTTTGCCATTGGCATATCCCTTTTCGCCACTCTGCTCAGTACTGTTTCCTACCTGGCTCATCCCGGGGAGATGATCAAACATGGCCCCGTAGTTCTCGCCAGCGTGGCAATGATCCCGCTTATCTATGTCATTGTCGGCTACGGCCTGATTCCGTATCTGGTGCGCCTGCCCGTCACTAGCGCCTACGAGATCCTGGAAGGCCGGCTCGGAACCCGCATCCGTTTGCTGGGCTCGTTCATTTTCATCCTCACCCGGCTGGTGTGGATGGCGCTGATGATTTATCTCACGGGACGAGTCATGGTCGTGGTACTGGGTTGGCCTCTGGAAACTCTCCCATATATCGTGATCGTGGCGGGATTCGTTACCGTGATTTATACGGCACTGGGCGGCTTGCGTGCCGTGGTGATCACCGACGTGACGCAGTTTTTCATTCTTTTCGGGGGTGCGGTTCTCACCATAGTGTTGATCAATCGTGAGCTGGGAAGTTTTTACGCTTGGTTTCCGACATCCTGGGCCCCCAACTGGGACGTTCAGCCATTTTTCTCCTTGGACCCGGCAGTGCGCGCCACGGTCGTGGGAGCCTTTCTGAACAGCCTGATCTACTGGATTTGTACTGCCGGCTCCGACCAACTGGCGATTCAACGCTACCTGGCCACCCGCGACGCCACCGCGGCACGACGCGCATTCTTGGTCAACTCCGTGGCCGGCATCTTCATTACCGTCGTCCTGGCGTTAGTCGGATTTGCGCTGCTTGGCTTTTTCAGTGTGAACCCACATCTCATTCCCGACGGTCAAAGCCTGATTGAAGATGCCGACTATATTTTCCCACACTACGTTGCAAACTATCTCCCGATCGGCTTGGCCGGATTGGTGATCGTGGCGATGTTTGCCGCTGTGATGTCCAGTCTCGATTCTGGAATCAACTCTGTTTCTACGGTCATCATGGTCGATTTTCTCAACCGGTCCAAGAAGGACACGGAAAGACATCACTTGGCGACAGCCCGCTATCTCACTGTTGGCATTGGAGCAGCCGTGGTCTTGATCAGTTCGGTCATCGGTAAGGTGCCCGGTAACATCCAAGAGGTGGCGGTCAAGACCAACTACCTCTTTCTGGTCCCCCTGTTCATTCTCTTCTTTCTGGCCTTGTTCGTATCTTTTGCTACGCCTTTTGGGGCGGCGTTTGGGGCCATTTACAGTTTTTTGGCGGGCGGTCTAATCGCCTTCTGGGACGTGTTGACCGGCCAGCCCGGTGTGAGCTTTCAATGGATTGCCG
>JAJDTT010000295.1 GCA_022827025.1 Acidobacteriota bacterium | reverse complement strand
GGACAAGGTGGCCCATACGGTCGAGCAGCAGACGGGAAGGGCGCCCCAGAAAGTCGGGGACTTCAGGCGGATCCTGGACGATCCCGAGGTGGACGCTCTGCTCAACTCCGGTCCCAACCACTGGCACGCTCCGGCCACCATCCTGGCCTGCTCCGCCGGCAAGCACGCCTATGTGGAGAAACCGTGCAGCCACACCCCCCGCGAGGGCGAGCTCATGGTCGCCGCCGCCCGCAAGTACAACCGGGCGGTCCAGATGGGAACCCAGCGGCGAAGCTCGCCGGGGACCCGCGAGGCGGTTCAACAACTGCGGGAAGGGGCCATCGGCAGGGTCTACATGGTTCGCACCTGGTACAACAGCGGAAGGGGCACGCTGGGCCGGGGCAAGCCGGCTCCCGTCCCCGCCCACCTGGACTACGAGCTCTGGCAGGGACCGGCCACCCGCGTTCCCTACAAGGACAACCTGATCCACTACAACTGGCACTGGCACTGGCACTGGGGCAACGGCGAGCTGGGTAACAACGGAGTCCACACCCTGGACCTGTGCCGGTGGGGAATGGGCGTCGACTACCCGATCCGGGTGACCTCCAGCGGCGGCCGCTATCTTTTCGACGACGACCAGGAGACTCCCGACACCCACACCGTCTGCTACGAATTCGAAGGCAAGCGGTCCATCTCCTGGGCAGGATTGAGCAACAACCGCCACAGCCCCGGCTTCATCACCTTTTACGGGGACCGGGGAGCTTTGGACCTGGGCACCAAAGGGTCGTACGCCATCTACGACAAGGGCGATAATCTGGTTGCGAAGAAGGGGGAAGACACCTACGGAGACATCCCCCACGCCCAGAACTTCCTGGCGGCAATCCGCAACGACGACCCCACGATCTGCAACGCCGAGATCCTCGAGGCGCACAAGAGCACGCTCATGTGCCACGTGGGCAACATCGCTCACCGCACGGGCCGGAACCTCAGGTGCGACCCCGCCAACGGCCACATCCAGGGAGACGACGAGGCCATGGGCTACTGGTCCAAGGAATACGCCAAGGGCTGGGAACCCAAGGTCTAGGAGCCTGCGCTAGCGGAATTTTTCACCGGGGGAGCCGTCCGGCTCCCCCGTACATCCCGCTTCGGTTCGGAAACGATTTTACGGCGTGTGGGTCAGGTGCGTTCAGGGCTGATAAGGCAGGCGCCGGATCCAGATATTGCGGAATCGGACCGGACTCCCGTGGGCCTGCAGCTTCAGCGGACCCTCCGAGACCATGGGATTTCTCCGGCCCGCGCCCGTCCCTTCCCTCAAGGCGCGCTCGTACTGAACCAGGACTCCGTTGTGAAGGATGGTGAATCGGGCCGGTTTCACGACCATTCCTGATCGCCGGTCCAGGCGGGCGGCCCGAAACAGGATGTCGTAGCTCTGCCACTCGCCCGGCGCCCGGGTCACGTTGACCATGGGGGCATAGAGGTTGAAGAGTGACGCGCACTGCTGTTTTGCGGTGAACCGGTTGGGACCGTGCGAATCCAGGATCTGGACTTCGTACAGGTCGTGGAAATAGAGGCCGCTGTTGCCTTGGGACGGGTCGTTGCCCGGCAGATTGAACTCCACGTGAACCTGAGCGTCCCGGAACCAGTCCTTGCTGATAATGTCGTGATCCCCCGCAATCAGCACTCCGTCCTCCACCTTCCAGTCCGCCGGACTGCCATCCGGCTGGGTGAACCGGAGGTTCCCGGAGCCGTCGAACAAGACCAGGGCGTCCGCGGGTGGGCGGCCATCGGAACCGGTCTCGACCACCGGCAGGACGGGCACGTATTTCTGTGCCGGGACCTCGGTCAGGCAGAACAATGGCAATACGCACAGAATGGAGGTGGCCGGCAGTCCGCGATGTGGAAACATGAATCCGAGTATTCCAGTCCCGGCCCTTTCGAATCAAGGCCAACCAACGTGGCTCCAGACCGGAACCGTCCTCGCTCCTCCGTCGTCCGTAGTAGACTTGAGGCCTTGAAACCCGTGACGCCATGATGATCCGCGACCGAATCACCGAAACCCCATTCCGGGTCCGCTACGCCGAAACCGACCAGATGGGATTCGCTCATCATTCCAACCACCTGGTCTGGTTCGAGGTCGCGCGGCTCGAGTTCTTTCGGGATTTGGGGCTGAGCTACGATCAACTGGAACGGGAATCCCAGACCTTCCTTCCGGTTGTGGAGATCCGATGCCGGTACATGAAGCCCCTCTTTTATGACCGGGAGTTCGTGATACGAACCCGCCTCAAACGCCTGGGCCGGCGGGGAATGACCTTCGCCTACCGGATCGTGGACCCGGCCGGAAGCGTGAACTATGCCCGGGGAGAGAGCCGGCACATCGCTACCAACCGGCATGGCCGTCCCTGCACCTTCCCCGAGTACTTTCTGCGAGCCTGCCGCCTCGATGACGAATTGTGACGTTCGAGGACAGGGCCGGCGGACACGTGGGCGTGCTGAGTTTTTCCCATTTCGATTCGTCATTCGTCGACTCTCAAGAGCATGACCTGGCCCAACGAAATCAGACCATGGCACCGCCGGATCGTGAATCGGCTGCCCCGCCGGCTGCACCGGCTGATTCTCCGTTTCGAGGCCATGATCGAGGACCGGGTGGCCGATTTCGCCCGCTCGCTGCCGGCCGGGACCCGGGTGCTGGACGCCGGCGCCGGCGAGTGCCGGTACGCCCGCGAATTCTCCCACTGCCGCTACGTGGCCGTGGATTTGGCCGTGGGAGACGCGGATTGGGATTATTCACGGCTCGACGGGGTGGCGGACCTGGCGCGGCTGCCGTTTCGGGACGGTTCCTTCGGGGCGGCCATCAACATCGTGGTCCTGGAGCACGTCCGGGACCCCGGGGCGGTGCTGGAGGAGCTGAGCCGGGTGCTGGCTCCGGGTGCCCGGCTGCTCCTGGCGGCGCCCCAGGAATGGGGAGTCCACCAGGCTCCCCACGACTATTTCCGCTATACCCGTTCCGGCCTCCAATGGCTGCTGGAGCGGGCCGGATTTGGCGACATCGAGATCGAAGCCGGCGGCGGATTCTTCACGCTGCTGGGAAGGCGCCTGCTGGATTCGATACTCTACTTCCAGGGAGGATGGCGCTGGCTGCTGTTCCTGCCGGCCGCCGCCGTGTGCGGAGTGTCGGGAGTCCTCCTGCCCATGCTCGACTTCCTGGACCCAACCCGCAACACGACACTGGGCTACGTTTGCACGGCCAGAAAGCCGGAGCTGGGAATTACACCCATGGAGACAATTCGATGATCCGAAAAAAACGAACCGCCATCAATCCGCCGGGAGTGCTTCCTCCGGGAGGAGAATACTCCTACGCCGTGAGCGCCGGGGGCTTCCTATTCGTTGCCGGACAGACGGCCTTTTCACCCGAGGGCGAGTTGGTGGGAGAGGGAGATGCCGCGGCCCAGACGCGGCAGGTCTTCAAGAACATCGGCCGGATTCTCGAAGGCGCCGGTGCCTCCTTCGGTGACGTTGTGGAATTCACCACCTACCTGGTGGGTGTGGAGTCGGTGGGTCCGTTCCTGGAGGCCCGCCGGGAACTGTTCCCCACCCTCTACCCGAATGGGGATTATCCCACCAACACCTTGCTCAACATCGAGTCCCTGGCCGGCTCCAAGGCCCTGGTGGAGATCAGGACCGTGGCGGTTCTTCCCGAATCGGACTGACCCGAGCCCGAATCTCTCACCAAACCGCCACGCGTATGATGAACAATATCTTGTTCGCAGGCGTTTACGCGACGTTTCCCAATGTCGCTCCGAGACCGGCGTCCGGAGCGGCGTGTTTCACGCGCCGAGGACCGGCGTCTGGAGCGGCGTCTTTCAGGCGCCGACTGGGACCGGCGTCTGGAGCGGCGTGTTTTACGCGCCGATCTGGGACCGGCGTCTTTCCAGGCGCCGGTCTCGGGAGTGCCAATGACCGCAAGATTTACGGGGCGCCCATAACACAACGCGGCGGGCGCCGCTGATGGACAATCCTGCCCAGTTTCTCGCGGGATCATGCCGGAGGCCGGCCGGTGGGGGACTTCTTTGAAACTTCCAATCCCCGATGACCGTAGGGGCACCCCTTGTGGGTGCCCTGCGGGGTCGCATCGTTCCCCGGCTGCGTCGCCGCTCCACGTCGCCATTCCCGGCGCCCGGAAGGACGCCGATCCCAGTCGGCGACTAGAAAGTCGCCGCTCCACCCCCCGGTTCGGTAGTGCCCAGGCAATGGCCGGCGGACGGTGGCGCCGTTCGGGGGAGGGCGACCACAAGGGTCGCCCCTACGAGTCGTTCGACAGCGGCAACGCGGTGGGCGCCGCTGACGGACAATCCCTGCCCAGTTTCTCGCGGGATCATGCCGGAGGCCCGCCGGTGGGGGACTTCTTTGAAA
>JAJDTT010000104.1 GCA_022827025.1 Acidobacteriota bacterium | reverse complement strand
GGCGATCTGCAAATCGGACGACGCGGCGGCGGGCAAGCGCTCGTCAACATCCACGGCAAGGGCGGAAAACACCGACAGTGTCCGCTGTGGCCCCGGACCGAAGCCGCGCTCACTGAACTCTTGCAGGGACGGGCAGCCGGGATGCCGTCTTCCACAGCCGGCAACGCAGGTCCTATACCCGGTTCGGGGTCTATCGGCTCGTCGAGCGCTCTGCGGCCCGCGCCCCGTCGCTCGCCGGAAGGAGGGTCACGCCGCACACCATCCGTCACACCAGCGCCTGCCACCTGCTCCAAGCCGGCATCGATCTGAACACGATCCGCGCTTGGCTCGGTCATGCCAGCCTCGATACGATCAACATCTAAGCCGAGATCGACCTGGAGATGAAAGCCAGGGCCATGGCGCTCTGCGATGCCGCCGAGCCCGGTTCGGACCGCCCGTGGAGGGCAAACACGGGACTGATCGCCTTCCTGGCTGCGCTCTGAGTGAAGGAGATTATGTTGCTGAGATACGGCGTGTTTTCCTGTGCAGCAGGATGATACGGACTGTCCGCCACATAATCCGGACCGCAACATATGGGAGGTTATGTTGAGTGCCACATAAACTCTCGAATACTCGCCAGTGCATGCGAACAGACGTACCCCGCGTAGCGCATCGTCGTGCTGATCGCCGAGTGTCCCATCAGCTTCTGCACTGTCCTCACGTCCACACCCTGCATCAGCCAGTGGCTGCACCGGAATCGTCTCAGATCGTGAAATCCGACTTTCAAACCAACCTTCTCGGCAGCGCGACGCAGAGGTTTGTCCGGATTCACCCATCTCGTCCCTGTCCGGCTGTTGACGAAGACGTATGGGGTGTTCAGATAGCGAACCAGCCCAACCAGATATCCGGTGGCGTACTTCGACAGCGGGATCTCCCTCGTCTCGTCGTTCTTGGTGAGTTCCACCCAGAGCAATCCGCGGCCCAGGTCCACCCGTTTCCAGGTGAGCGACAAAGCTTCGGCCTTGCGAATCCCCGTCTCGCCGATCACGGCTTGCAGATAAGGATTGTCCACCGCCTCGACCAGGTCGCGGAACTGTTGAACCGTCAAAGGCCGGAAGACCTTCTTGGGCTCCTTCAGTTTGGGGAACCGAACCAGCGGGTGCGTATCGATCTCCCCGCACTCCAGCGCGTAGGAAAACAGCTTGCTGAGGGCCGCAATGTCGCGGTTCACCGTGGCCGGCTGGACCTGCTCCTTCCGTTTCGCGACGTAGCGGTGGAGGTCTTTGCGTTGGAACTCCTTCAGGGGAATCTTCCCCAGCATGGCATTGAGGCTCTTGAACGAGCCCTCGTAGCTCCGCCAGGAGCGCATGCGAGGTTTGCAATACTCCTCGAGAAAACGCTTGTAGAAGCTGTGCACCGTCCAGATGGTGCGTTTCCCACCGGCGAGTTCCTGTCTAAGCTGCTTCCAGGTGCCGTCCAGGATGCTGGACTCCACCCGAGTTTGGAGCGCCTGTGCGCTCCGGTAGTTGGGGGCGTACTTTCTGAGCCGACCGGATCCGTGCGGCCAGTACTTGCTGACGACGTATCGTCTTCTCCCCCGGCGATCCTTCACCTTGTAGATGCCCATGCATCTCCTCCTTTCTGGATCCGGGTTCTTCGCCGTGGAGCGGATCGTACCATGGCTCCAGAGAACGGACCGGCAGGACTTGTCCCCCCAAGACCCCCCAGTGGCGCCAGAACCCGCGCCGGATCACCATTCCGGCGCTGAACCGGGCGCTTTTGTTTGTCGCGTCCCATAAAAATGGGTCCCTCGCGCAGGATTCCAGCCGCGCCTCCCGCTGGCTTCCCGGTCGGCGCGAATCTGTCCCTCGGCCGAGAGGTCGCGTGAAACCCCCTCAGGCGAGAATTCTCGTGAGATCGTGAAAAAACAAGCCCGCCAGTTTGTTGGCCTGTATGGGGCTGAAACGGGTTTACGAAGGGTCAGGGATGTGGTTCTGGCCGTCGTCGCAAGCTACCCTCGGTTCTGGCGATCCAGGGGCGAGAGCAAATGGCACGGGTGCGGTTGGGGGCTTGGGAGATCGGTGGCAAGATTGATCTGGAGGCAAAACGAAGCACCCTGTGGGAAATCTTTGATTTTCCATAGGGGGGTGAGGTCGTCCAGACGAAGCTCGGTCCCTCTTTGGAGAGATTTTTGGTTGGTATGTGTCTCTTCGCATCCGGGGGGTTCGGGGGGGCTGGTCCCTCCGCTACGAGCGTCAGATTCACTGGCGGCAATGTGAGCCGCCAGGGGTTCAGGCGCCACCAGGGGGGGTTGGGGGGACAAGTCCACCCGGTCCTCTCTTGGTAGGACGACGGACACCCCTCCAAACCGGTTGGCCGGAGCCTGATTTTGACCGCGGAAAAGTGGCGTTTGGCGCCGATCGGGGAGCGCACATGGGACAACGGGGGGCATGTGCAGGAAAGAGGCCTTTCGATGTGCACGGACACTTTTCTCTAACCTGCGGACCCCGTGCCGGTTACGGCTCGCCTCGCGACTCCGCCGTGCCGATCGGGGAATTTTGAGAGGGACGGGAGCGACCCCCCTTTTTGCCTCCCGGATCGGCACAGCCGGGCAGGCTGATGTGCACTGACCGTGCCATCGCCTGGGGGGGCGCTCCCGTCCATTTGATCCCTGAGGGAAGGCTAATCGGTCGGTCGCTTTCACCTCTCGCCGTGAAGCAGGTGCATAAGCGCTGGCTCAAGGCCGCCGGGCTGCCGGAGATCCTCTCGACCCACTCGTTCCGGGTCCTGGTAGTCACGGACCTGCTCTCCCAGAACGTGCCGCTGGAGGACGTCCAGTACCTGGCCGGGCACACTCATCCCCGCACCAGCCCTTGGACAACGTCTCTGGACCTATGCCTTACTCCTGATCCTTTCGTTTCAAGCCAATACAGGGGCGCTATGGTGATCTTTTTTCTCTGGATCTCCCGAACATCGCCCGATCAGGCGAAAATCGGCTCCTGAAGGTACTGGAGCGCCTGGAACCAAGGCGGCAGAGGCTGCGTGTGGATCCGTTCTGATTTGAGGATCCCGCGAGGATTTCGGGCACAGCGCATGCTCAAACGGTGCCTGAAGGCCGCTGGCGTGATCGTCAATTTCGGCCCTCTACCTCGTTGATGGCAGGGATCGCCTTGGCGGCGATCTTGAGCAGGTTGTCGGCGAAGTAGGTCGTGATGGTCCCGCCGCCTTGGTAGCATTCTTTGTGCAAGTCGAGTATGAGC
>JAJDTT010000096.1 GCA_022827025.1 Acidobacteriota bacterium | reverse complement strand
GGGATCGGCGTCCTTCCGGGCGCCGGGAATGGCGACGTGGAGCGGCGACTCAGCCGGGGGACGATGCGACCCCGCAGGGCACCCACAAGGGGTGCCCCTACGGTCATCGGGAATTGGAAGTTTCAAAGAAGCCTGTCGGGGCACCTCGCAGGGGGGACATTCTTGCCCCCATTCCCCCATTCCTGACCGGTTCCGGCGACTGACAAGCTACCGCTGAAACTCCTCTCGCGCATTTTTCTGCTGGCTCGTTATTTGTATGTGACGCTCGGAAGATCCAGAGCGATGGCCGAGGGGTTTCCCGGAAGGCCCGTTCCGGAGGAAGCCGGAGGCCTCGTGCTCCTGGGTGTTCGGGGACAGTCGCTTGAACTTGTAGGAAGTGGACGAGGCTCAAAAAGTGCTGCGGGTCTCCACCCGCGCGCCAAGGTCTTCCGCTTCTAATGCGAGCCTGTCGAATGGGGCTACATTCGACAGGCTCTGAATCAACTCGTCCTGCATAGGAGGAGGAGTCAATCTTGGCAAATTATACGCATCGAGCCTCAGGCTTGCCTGTGCAGGACGCCCGTCCTAACGAAAGGAGATCCGATCCATGACCGAAAAGCATTGGAAACTGGGAATGATCCTCGTCATTCCCCTGCTGTTGATTCTCTGGTGGGGTTGGGAGGACACTGACCCGGCACCGTTGACTGATCCTCCACAACAACCCGTGAAGGGGACGGCCACGAGTTCCGCCCCTTCAATCAAAGCACAACGGAGACACCTCCCGTTGCCGGTCGAGGAATGCGAGGCTTGTCCCGACCTTCCGGAACTGGAGAGTCTGAAACGCGACGGAGAGGACGAAGATTTCGACGAACAGATGAAGACCGTTCTCCATTCCGTTGCAGGAGAGATCGGGGGCTGTTACGGCCTGCTGTACAAAGCAGCACTTGAGGGCGATCCCAAGCCGGACACGAACCAGCTTGGGGGCTGTGAAGGCAAGACGCCACTTCACATGGCCAACACGCCAGATCAGGTACGGGCACTGCTGGACGCGGGAGCGGACGTCAATGCCGCGGACGACTACGGCAGGACGCCATTGCACCGACAGAGTGTCGTGCTCCGACCCTCTGGCGAGAATCTGGAAATCGTCAATATGCTCCTGGAAGCCGGAGCCGACCTCCAGGCAGAAACCGAAGATGGCCTGCCACCTTGGAAGTATGTCCTTTTCAATTCCACGGTAGCAAACTCCCATCTCGCAATCCATAACGACATTGCCCGTGCCGCGAACGAGTCGGGTGTCTCGGTAGAAGACTATCTAACCACCCATCCAAGGGCTAAGGAGCGGCTGGACAGCTTTGTGGAGCAATATCTCGTGGACGCCCAAATCCGCGCGACACTGCTGGAGGCGACTGTGGGACCGGAATTCGTCTCCGAGTTCCTCAGCAAACAATCTGAATAACAGAATGAAGGAGACTCAATGAAACTCATTGCCACACTCATAATAACTTTGGTCATGCTACATGGATCGGTTGCAACCATATCTGCAGGTCCGAGCAATTGGATCTGTAGAGCGAGCTGCTGGATCAGCTTCGAGTACTGTTCGGCATCAGCTGAAGCAGCCTATGACAGGTGTAGACGATACGGGGAGGAAGCACAATGCCGGTATATGTATTACTTCGAGATGAGGATCTGTTACCGGGAGTACTCCAACTGTAAGGCCGGGTGCCGCTAGTTCGAATCCCATTTCAAGGGGCCGGTCATCCGACCGGCCCCGCCTGCGAGGCCGATCACGTCATCGTCTACGGCTGGATCAAGCCTCATACAGGCTCCAGGATGTTTGGAGATGGTCTCTTGAACTTGTAGGAAGTGGGCGAGGCTCAAGAAAGACCTGCGGGTCTCCACCCGCGCGTCAAGGTCTGCCGCTTCCAATTCGAGCCGGTCGAATGGGGCTACATTCGACAGGCTCTAAATCAACTCGTCCTGCGTAGGAGGAGGAGTCAATCTTGCCGAGTTATAAGCATTCAGACTCAGGCTTGTCTGTGCAGGACGACCGTCCTAACGAAAGGAGGTCCGATCAATGACTGAAAAACATTGGAAACTGGGAATGATTCTGGTCATTCCCCTGCTGCTGATTCTCTGGTGGGGTTGGGAGGATGCCGATCCCGTAAAGGTGATTGATTTTCCACAACAACCCATGACGGGGCAGTCCAAGAGTTCCGCAACTTCCATCCAACCCAAGCGGAGACCCCTCCGCTTGCCGGTCGAGGAATGTGAAGGCTGTCCCGACCTTGCGAAATTGGAGGGTCTGAAACGCGAGGCGGAGGACGAAGATTTCGGCGAACTGATGAAGAACGCGCTCTACTCCATAGCGGGTGAGATCGGGGGATGTTACGGCCTGCTGTACAAAGCGGCACTTGATGGCAACCCCAAACCGGATACGAACCGGCATGGAGGTTGTGAAGGCAAGACGCCTCTTCACATAGCCAACACTCCGGATCAGGTTCAAGCACTGTTGGAGGCGGGAGCAGATGTTAATGCCACGGATGATTTTGGCGCCACGCCATTGCACCTGCAGAGCATTTCCCCGCGACCCACTGCCGAAAACCTGGAGATCGTCAAAATGCTGTTGGAAGCCGGAGCCGACCTCCAGGCAGAAACTGAAGATGGCCTGCCGCCTTGGAAGTATGTCCGCCTCCGATCCTCGGTAGCAACCTCCCATCTCCATACCTATGACGACATTGCCCGTGCAGCGGACGAATCAGGTGTATCGATGGATGACTATCTCACCGCTCATCCACAAGCACAGGAGCGGTTGGATAGTTTCATAGAGCACCATCTCATGGACGCACGAATCCGAGCGACACTGCTGGAGGCGACCGTGGGACCGGAGTTCGTCTCCAAGGTCCGCGGACAACAACCTGAATAACAGTAAGAAGGAGAATCGATGAAACTCATTGCCACACTCATAATCACTTTGTTCGTTCTACAAGGATCGGTTGCAACCCTGCCGGCAAATCCGGATACATGGGTCTGTAAGCTGGCTTGCTGGGCTCGCTACGAGTGGTGCTTTTCGGCGGCTTACTCAGCCTATTCTAGATGCAAACGCTACGGGGAAGAAGCACAATGCCAGTATGTCCTGGAGTTCAAGAAGAGTATCTGCAACCGGCAGTACTCCTCTTGCATGGACTGGTGTAGATAAATCGAATCATTTCCCGGGGGGCCGGTCATCCGATCGGCCCCCGCTTCTCTTCGCGCCGCCCAGGCACGTCATTCCGGTTCGTGTCTCTCGTATACGTGTTCTTCAGGTTTGATCCCCGTAGGTCCGCCTACTGCAGATTCTCCCCAGGCTACTCCAACTGGTCCCAGGTGTTGCAAGTCCCGCCTGCCCTGTTTCTGCCTTCCGTTACGTCGATGGCCTTCGAGAACCGCAGACATCGGAGGTATCCCGAGCATCGGTTCCGCTTGATAATTCGCAGTTTTCGTTCCCCCACCCAACCCGATCTGATAAACAAGTGCGGAACTATCGCGGAACCTGACGGAGGGGAGACAGAAGATGGGATTGCGGCCGCTGTACCACCGCCGAAAAAACTTGTCATCAGCATGGGGGCTCCTTCCGGCCGTGGCCTTGACGGTAGCGATCTCCTTGCCCCTGTATGCCGAGTCCGGAATCCAGCGTATCCGCCACAACGGCTTCGAAAGCCTGAGCCAGGGGCAATTTGGCGATGCCGGCGCGAACACCTACATCTCCCGCAGGGGACGGCTTCAGACCATCAACCGGCTCGATCTGAACCGGGATGGAGAGTTGGACCTGGTCTTCACCCAGGACCACAACAGCGTCTACAATCCCGACTCCATCATCTACTGGGGAGGTCCCGAGGGATTCCGGTCGCTGATGCCCGACCTGTGGGAGCTCCGGGCCCCGTTCTCCATCCTGAAGTACCTGGACGAATCGGCCTCCCGCATCACCCGGCTCCCTACCCAGGGAGGGGGCCGCGGCCTGATCTCGGACCTGAATCTGGATGGGCACCCGGACATCGTCATCGCCAATTTCATGCACAACTACCGGCCGGATCAGGATGTCTTCATCTATTGGGGGGGACCGTCCGGATACGGTCTCGGCAACCACACCCAGCTTCCCGCCTTTCGGGCCGGCGGAGTGGCGGCAGATGACTTGAACGGAGACGGCTTCCCCGATTTGGTCGTCGCCAACCGGGGGGACGAGCTTGGCGAATCCCTGGGGCTTCGGTTGCACTTGGAGTCGTACATCTACTGGGGCAGCGTCACCGGCTTCCATCCCGAGCGCCGGAGCTCGGTTCCCAGCATCACGGCCCAAGACGCGGCCATTGGAGACTTCAACGGCGACGGCTTCCCGGACCTGGCCTTCGCCAACCACGACAGCCAGGTCCACAACTGTTTCGTCTATTGGGGAGACGGCAAGGGAGGATTCGGACCCGAGCGGCGCCAGATTCTCGATGCCAGGGACCTCCGTCTCGACGCGGAAGTGAAGGCGGGAAGGCGGATGCACGACGGCATGAGCACGCTCCTGGCTACGGATTTGAACGGTGACGGGATCCATGACCTGGTCGCCGCCGGCAGTTCCAACGGCGTCGTGTTTTTCGGATCTTCCGAAGGACTCGATTCCCAAGACTCCATTCAGCTCCCGGCAGATACGTGCCAGGGGTTGGCCGCTGCGGATCTCAACAACGACGGCAGGATCGATCTCGTCTTCGCCAACAAGGGAGGCCGCAGGACTTCGCCGCCGGCATCGGAGATTTTCTGGGGTACGGAAAATGGATTCAGCCCCGAGAAACGCACGTCCCTCCCGACTCTGGCCGCGACGACCGTTCAAGCGGCCGATCTGAATCTTGACGGTCATCTCGACCTTCTTTTCGGCAACAGCCGGGACAAGGCCACCGTCGACGTCCCCTCCTACATCTACTGGGGAAGCGACCATGGATTCTCCCGGCACCGGCGCACGAAACTCCTGGGATTCGGCGTTGACGGTTCGGGGGTCGCCGACCTGGACGGGAACGGGTGGCCGGACGTCCTGCTGATCAATCATTTGAGCAGTAGCACCGATATCCTTCCGACGGCCATCTTCTGGGGCGAATCCCAGCGCCAATACGGCGAGTCCTCCCTGACGTTGTTGAGGCCGGGAGGCACGATGGAGTACAGCATCGCCGATCTGGACGACGACGACTTTCCCGACCTGCTCCTGGTCCATCGGGAGGGACCGGCCATCTGGTGGGGCGGGACCGAGGGTTACAGCGCCGAAAGACGTACCCGGTTGAAGGTCCAACGGCCCACCAGCAACAACATTGCGGATCTGAACCGGGACGGTTACCTGGACCTCCTCTTCACCGGTCCCGGCCGCGCCGGCCGAAAGGATGTCGAATCGGTGACGATTGTCTGGGGTGGCGAGGACCGGTTCGACTCGCCCCGCACGACCGAGTGGGACCTTCAGGACAAGTTGTTGGAAGCCAACGCCATCGCCGACCTGAACCGCGACGGTCACCTGGACCTGGTCTTTCCCATGAGCTACGGGGACCGGTCGGAAATCGTCTGGGGCGGCCCCGACGGATACGGCAAGAAACATCTCCTGCTGGACGCCCATGGCGCCGCCCATGCCGTGCCTGCCGACCTGGACCGGGACGGGTGGCTCGACGTGCTCTTCACCAGCAGCGCCAGTCCCCGATACCGCGACATGGACGGACCGGCTCTCATCTACTGGGGGAGCCCTGAGGGATTCACCGCGGCCCCTCCCACTCCGCTGGAAGGGTTCACGAGCCTGGACGCCTCCATCGCCGATTTCAATAAGGACGGTCACCTGGATATCGCGCTGACCAACTACAAGTCGGTCACGACGCGGGAGATTCCGGCCTTCGTCTATTGGGGGGACGGGACCCGGAACTACTCGAAGTCTCGGCGGACCCTGGTGAAGGCCGCTTCTTCAGCGGCGGTGGATTCTCTGGACCTGGACCGGGACGGTTGGGTGGACCTGGTGGTCTCCAACCATCAGACCTTCTTCGACCATGCGGCAGGAACGAACATCTTCTGGGGTTCCGAGAAGGGTTTCGCATACTCCAACCGAACCCATCTGCCGACCATCGGGGTCCATCTGGACGCCATGGTCGACGCCGGGAACGTCTATACGCGGGAACCGAGGTGGGACTTCATTTCCATTCCGGTCGAGGCCCCCGCGGGAACCCGTTTCAAGCGCCTGCTCTGGACCGGCGAGACGCCACTGGGCACGGGACTCGAGTTCCAGGTTCGCACTGCTGCCGAACAGGACGGCCTGGAAACTGCGTCGTGGAGGGGTCCTGAGGGTTCCGGCTCTTTCTATTCCACCTCCGGACATCCCTTGAAGCAGATTCCCGAAGACCATTCCTGGCTCCAGTACCGGGTGGTGCTGGTCTCTCCCGACGGCGGCAATTCACCGATCCTCACTGAAGTGATCCTGGAGTGCGAACCCTGACCGGGGATCGGCTCGGGATACCTGGTTCAATGAAGAGCAAAATGATCAAGCTCCTGTTGGGTCTAGCTTCTACAACGGTGATCTTGACGATCGTCGAGGTGGGATTGCGGCTCTCCGACTACGATCCCAACACCAGTCCCTGGTATCGCTTCGACCCCGCTCTCGGTTGGACTTTGGACCCGGTTCACCGCCGTGTCCCGGGGCTCAACTCCAGAGGTTTCCGTTCCCCCGAGGTGAACCGGATCAAGCCGGAGGGGACCCGGCGGCTGTTGAACCTGGGAGACTCGTTCTCGGCGGGGATGAACGTCGCCTACGGAGAGACCTACCCGGGACGGCTCGCGGATTGGCTCAGCCGGAACGAAGAGTCCTGGGAGGTCATCAACCTGGCCGTCGGGGACTGGGGCACCAACCAGCAATTGATCGCATTGCAGACGCTTGGACTGGAACTGAAACCGGACGTGGTGGTCCTCCAGGTATTTCCGTTCAACGACCTGTGCAACAACAGCGCCGAACTCGCCCACACCTGCAGCCTGCAGGACCTGTTCCGGCCCTACCTGGACCCGGCCGAGCCCGAGCTGCGGCCTGTTTTCCTGAATCCCGTCAGGGCTGATTTGCGCGCCCGTTTCCGGATCTTCGGACTGGTGGAGGAACGTGGGGTTCGGGCCTCGCTCTGGCTCCAGGAGCTACGACCCGGCGAACCGGGCTCGGCGAACCGCTATTACCTGCGGCATGCGCGGCAGGCCGGACTCTCCGTGACCGGAGCTCTCGCTTCCCTCCTCCCCGGAGAGCACCAGCCTCGACCACTGCAACGAGCCTGGGACGATACCGTCGAATCTCTGAACCGGGTGAAGAGGCTTCTCGACCAACAGGAGATTCCGCTCCTTGCCCTGGTCATTCCCTACAAATGGACGTTGTCGAAACTCTGGCCCCAGTATTCGCGCGGGAAACCGGAAGCACTGGATCCTCGATATGGAACCAACCGGGTGGAAGGCGTCCTGGAGGGTTTGGGAGCAACCGTGATCTCGGCTCGCCGGAGCATCGAAGCCAGCACGACGCCGGTAGAAGAGTTTTTTCTCACCGACAGCCATTTCAGCCCGGCCGGGCATGCGCTTGTCGCCGGACGGATCCTGGATGAGATGCACGAAGCGGGTTGGACCAGGAACCAGCCTCCGGAACAGGAGGCCGGTTCCGTTCGCGCGGCTTTGAGCCGAAAACATCGAGAACCTTTCGAGTGTGATCCATGCCGGCCCGATTGAAGACTCGGGCCGAGCCCGGCAATGCCGCGCCGCCGACCGGCTATTGGGAACTGGTCAGGGAGAACGCCAGTTTCCGGTATCTCTGGTTCGGGCAGATTGCGAGCCTGCTGGGCGACTGGTTCAACCTGATCGCCTCTGCCGCCCTCCTGGCTCAGCTCACCGGATCCGGATTCGCCGTCGGGAGCCTGTTTGCGGTGCGAATGCTCGCTCCGTTTCTCATCAGCCCGCTGGCCGGCGTCATCGCCGACCGTTGCAATCGCAAGCACATTCTCATCCTCAGCGACCTGTTTCGGGCCGTCACCGTCTGCGGCTTCCTGCTGGTCCGGGACCCGCAGGACATCTGGCTGCTGTATGCGCTCACGGCCGTCCAGTTGGCCCTGGGCGGTTTCTTCTTCCCGGCCCGCAACGCCATCCTTCCCGACATCGTCTCGCCGCGGGAACTGGGAACGGCCAACGCCATCAACGCCACCACCTGGTCGGTGATGCTC
>JAJDTT010000259.1 GCA_022827025.1 Acidobacteriota bacterium | reverse complement strand
TCGTAGCGAGAAAGTGGAGAATCGAGGCCAGATTTTCACGATTTAGAGGCGCATAGTTGTTCTATTCGCCGAGAAATCGGGGAAATATGGACCGATTATACGCTTTCGCAGCAGATCAATTTCTGCCGCGCAGGCTCCTAGCACCGGATGATGCCAAGTGCCGATCAGGCGGCCGTTGCCGCGGGGACAATGGGGAATACTGCCCTCCCCGGAAAAGTAGGCGTGGGGACTGCTCACATAACCGTTCAGGTGCTCGACTCCTCGATCCGCCCACAAGGCCAATGCTCCTCCGGCGTCCCAGAACCAATGGGAACGCCGGCCGTTGACCGAGGTGTAGCAGGCAAAAAAATGCCCGTACTCCTCGATCGGACGCCCGGTCGCGTTGACGGTGGTGAAAAACATGTCCCAGTAGACTCGATCGCGGCCGGCCGCGGCGGGCAGGAGATAGTCCTGGCGAAATCTGAAGCCGTCGGTTCCGAATTCGATTCCCAGGTATCCCTCACCGATTTTTCCTGCGTCCACTCGCGGGTTTCCCTGGAAACGGGGGCGAAAAGAATCCCAGTAGGCCGGGTTTTCAAATCCGCGAGCGCGAAAGTCGAACGGATGCCCCTCCCACCAGTGCCACTCCCTATAGTCCCAAGCGCTGTAGGCGCCCGGGTAGATCCAGTCCAGTTCCGGCTCGTCGAAGATCTTCAGCTCTTGGACCCCTCGGGAACTGAAGCCGATCTTGAGAAGGGATGAGCCGTTCTTGAGGCGCAGCGTCGCGGGGTAGAGGGGCCCGTATTGGTCGGGGGGAACCGTTTGGGAGGTTTGTCTGCAGGAAGCCGAGGCCGACAGAATCAGACCGAGTCCCGACAGTAAAATCCCGGCCAGTCTCATCCCATTGGAATCTCTCACCACTCCGGTCCTCACCGGCACTCCGTTGCGCCTCGGTCACCTGCCGTCGAAAAGGATCTCTGATTTCTCCCATGATAGCCATGGTGCCGTCACGATCCGGGGAAAGGTTGTGGACAGGCTGTGGAAAAAGCAGCCGCCGACTGTCAGGATCAGCCGGAGGAACTTTCCGAGCCGGAGGAATTCTCCGGGCTGTCCCCAACACCGAGGCCGGTGCCCGGATTTCCAAGGGGGTCTCATCGATGGTGACCTGGAGCCGTCTTTCGATTTTGTGCCTTCTGATCACCCTGCCGGCGGCCGCCAGGGCCTTCGGAGAGGTGAGAATTTCCGTAGATGGCGTCGACTTCAATCCTTCCGACCGCGAGCTGCATCTCGTGCCAGGTGTCCCCCATCGTTTGAGCTTCACCGCTCTCGGGCCTGGAGACCTGGAGTTCCAGGGTCGGGTGACCCGGCGTCTGCCGTCCGGACGGACCGTCACCGAGACTCGGCCGTTCCGGCGCCGGGTCAGCTTCGACCTGGGACCTCTGACCGCTCCCGGCCGTTACGAGTACGAAGCGGGCGCCGTCTATTTTCGCGGCTACCGGATCGAGCTCCAGGTGACGGGCCACGACTTGGAGAAGACCTGGATCTTCCGGCAGCAATTCAGCCGGGAGGTGACGACCGAACGGCGGGGGATGGGTGAGGGTGGGCTTCCGGTCAAGGCCCTGCGTTTCGTAAACGGTGGGCCGGAGCGAGTCGTATTCGATCCCAAGCTGGGGTCCGCCGATCTGATCTCGCTTCGGATGCACCCGGACGTCCTGCTGCACCAGGATCGCCTTTCCCTTTTGGCGGAGGTCCGTCCCGGGGCCGGGCCGGACCGGGTCGAGGGCGAAATGAGGGTGCTGGACGCCTCGGGAAAGTCCCTCTGGACCCGGGAACTCACGCTGACTCGCCGGGAGGGACTTCGGAAGGTTCCGGTCCCGGTCGAGGGTTGGCCCGACGGGGACTACCGGGTGCAGTTCCTGCCCAGGGTGGCCGGACGGCTCTGGCCGGACGGTCCCGTCCTGGACTACCGGCGGAGAACCGAGCCGCCGGACAGTCTCCTGCTCACCCCGCTGGCCTCCTGGCGTCTCCGGATCGACCCCGGGCGTCCCGAGATCCGGGTCCGCAACTTTCAGAGCGCCCACGGCCGTTGGGGGGACAGTCCCCTCGAAGCGAAGTCCTGGGGATGGAAACCACTTCCCGATGATGGCGTCGCCTTGGTGGGGAGAGGGGACTACACCGCCCCTCCGGCGACCTATCATCCACCCGTCCGGGGGACCTATGCCGTCTTCCTGGGGACAGGAGGTTCGGGTCTGCACGTTCAGGTGGGCCGGGAAGGGTTGATTCGGGATGCTCCTCCGACCCAGTTGGGGGAGGAGACCTTCGTCACTGCCGCCGACCTGACCGGGGAAGTCATTCGTTTCTATTCCGCCGGGGATCCCGGGAAGTGGCTGGACTGGAAGAAGGCCGGCGAGCAGCGGGGCATGGCCACCCTCCTGCGCCTGGTCCCGGTCACGGCCGAATCGGTCCGGAAGCTCAGAAACCGGATGTCATCACCGCCGACGCCGCTGCTGGCGGTGAACGATTGGGCCTGCTACTTCGACGTCATCTGGTCCCGCCTGCTGCCGGACCAGTTCCGCAGCATCGTCTGCGGCCAGTCCGAACTGGGATTCGGCGCCATCGGATGGTCGGTGGGCCGGTCCTGGGTCGAGTACCACAGCCGTCTTCCCCGGACCACCCGCTTCCCCTGTGCCTCCTATGAGAAGGCGCAGCGGAGCCGCGACTATTCTCCCCACGACTACGGCAGGCGCATCCACATGATCAACGAGTACGACGCCCTGAAACAGGTCTACGGGACCCGGGAGGGATGCCGGGCGCAGGTCTGGCCCTGGCTGGCGATGCAACGGCACTACGGCGCCAACCGCTACGGCGGAATGTTCTCCAGCGACTTCTACAAGCGGCACCCGGAGTGGTGGAGGATCGCCAAGGACGGATCGGACTCCAGGGGCCTGAGCTACTACTTTCCCCAGGTCAGGAAGGAGCGGGTCGACATCCTGCTGGAGGTGGCCGAGCGGGGAGCGGACGGCCTCCTGGTGGGATGCGACCGCCAGGTTCCCATGCTTCTGTACAACCCGGAGATGGTGGCGGCCTATCGAAAAGCGACCGGGGTGGACCCCAGGAAGATCGACGTCTCCGCCGGCCGTCCCTACCGCGACTGGGTCCGCTGGCGGGCGGACTTCTTCACCCAGGTGCTGCGGGACCTTAAGGCCGGACTCGCCGCTCGCGCCGCTCGTGAAGGGACTGTCCCCATTGCCCGTGAAGGGACTGTCCCCATTGCCGTGCGCATCCCGGCGGCGGGGCTGTTCCGCAATTTGGCGCAGGGGCTGGACGTGGAGCGCTGGTGCCGCGAGAAGCTCGTCGACCAGCTTCAGCTCGATCCGCTGCAGGATCTCCGGGGACAGGCCGACCAGGACATCCGTCCCTACCTGGATCTGGGCCGCCTGTATGGAATTCCCATCGTGGCCGGGATGGGCGCATCGGCCTACATCGGCGCCGGCGGGACCCACTCCTGGACCCACGTCGCCGAACCGGACGGCAACCCCATGGTTCCCCGGGGCGGTGCCGGTCTGACAAATCTCGTGCCTGGCCTGAAACGGGCGTTAGGATTGATCAAGGGGGGCGCCGCCGGCATCGACGCCTATGAGACCGAACTTCTGGCCCAGGTCGATCCCATTCGGTTCCTGGTGGCCATGTACGGACATCGGATGCGGTTGGAGGAGTTTCTCCGCGAGTCCAATCTCGAGTCGGTGGCTCCCATCGATGCCGACAACGCGGCGTCCGGGCACGACAACCATTCCCGCTGGGTGGTGGGCTGGACCCTGGAGGGCTTCGGAGCGAAATCGCTGTGAGCGGTTTACGCAAAACGGAAACTGGTCCACTGATGTCCGCGTGATAGACTACGAGAAGCTATGTTCAATCGAATTCTGGCCAAGATTCTCGGTTCCCAGAACGAGCGGGACCTCAAGCGAATCCAACCCATCGTCAATCGAGTCAACGAGTTGGAGGCTTCGGTCTCGAAGTTGGACGATGCGGCCCTGAAGGCCAGGACTCCCGAGTTCAAGCAGCGCGTGGAGCGGGGCGAAAGCCTGGAAGACCTCTTGCCGGAGGCCTTCGCGGTGGTCCGGGAGACCTCGCGCCGGACCCTCCGCATGCGCCACTACGACGTGCAGATCATCGGCGGCACCGTGCTCCACGAGGGCAAGATCGCCGAGATGAAGACGGGAGAGGGCAAAACGCTGGTGGCGACCCTCCCGGTGTATCTGAACGCCCTGAAAGGCGAGGGCGTCCATTTGGTGACGGTCAACGACTACCTGGCCCGCCGGGACGCCGAATGGATGGGTCCCCTGTACCGTTTTCTGGGCTTGACGGTGGGCATGGTCCAGCATGACATGCCGGATCAGGACCGGCGCGACGCCTACCAAGCCGACATCACCTACGGCACCAACAACGAATTCGGGTTCGACTACCTCCGGGACAACATGAAGTTCTCGGCCCAGGAATGCGTTCAGCGCCGCCACCGCTACGCCATCGTGGATGAAGTGGACTCCATCCTGGTGGACGAAGCGAGGACTCCGTTGATCATCAGTGGTCCCTCCGAGGAATCCACCGGCAAATACACGCGGATCGACCGCCTGATCCCCCGCCTGATCCGAGAAGAAGACTTCAAGGTGGACGAAAAGGCCAGAAGCGTGGTCCTGCAGGAGACGGGGATCGAGAAGGCGGAGAAGTTCCTGGGGGTCGGGAACGTCTACGATCCGCGCAACATGGCTCTGGTTCACCACATTCACCAGGCCCTCAAGGCCCACGCCCTGTTCAAGCGGAACGTCGACTACATGGTCAAGGACGGACAGGTCATCATCGTCGACGAGTTCACGGGCCGTCTGATGCCCGGCCGCCGCTACTCGGAAGGGCTCCATCAGGCCCTGGAGGCCAAGGAGGGGGTCAAGATCGAACGTGAGAACCAGACCTTGGCCACCATCACCTTCCAGAACTACTTCCGCATGTACGACAAGCTGGCGGGGATGACGGGTACGGCCGAGACCGAAGCGCCCGAGTTCGAGAAGATCTACAAGCTCCAGGTGAATGTGATCCCCACCAACCAACCCCTCATCCGGGATGAGCACGAGGACGTCATCTACCGGACGGAGCGGGAGAAGTTCATCGCCGTCGTGGACGAGATCCGGGAATGCAATGCCCAGGGCCGTCCCGTACTGGTGGGCACCACCTCCATCGAAAAGTCGGAACGGCTCTCCACTCTGCTCAAGCGCAAGCGGATCAAGCACGTGGTGCTGAACGCCAAGTACCACGAGCGGGAAGCGGAAATCATCTCCCAGGCAGGCAAGGGAGGCTCGGTCACCATCGCCACCAACATGGCGGGGCGGGGTACGGACATCATCCTGGGAGGCAATCCCGAATTTCAGGCCAGGTTGAAGCTCCGGGGCCGCCGGCTCGATGAGAATCCCCAGGAGTTCGAGGCGGAACTGGAGAAGCTTCTTCCCGCTTGGGAAGGAGAACACGAGGAGGTGGTCCGACTCGGCGGCCTGCACATCATCGGAACGGAACGCCACGAGTCCAGGAGAATCGACAACCAGTTGCGGGGCCGCTCCGGCCGCCAGGGAGACCCGGGGTCCAGCCGTTTCTACCTGTCCCTGGAGGACGATCTGCTGAGGATCTTCGGCTCCGAGCGGATCTCGGGCCTGATGCAGTCTCTGGGCATGGAGGAGGGGGTTCCCATCGAGTCGAAGCTCATCACCCGGCAGATCGAGCGGGCCCAGAAGCAGGTGGAGGCCCGGAACTTCGAGATCCGGAAACACCTCCTGGAATACGACGACGTGATGAACAAGCAGCGGGAGGAGATCTACCGCTTCCGCCGCGAGTTGCTGGAGGGAAAAGACCAGAAGCCTTACATCCTCAACTTGGCGGACGAGTTGGTGCAGGAGTTGTTGAGTTCGCACGTCTCCATGGAGGAGGACCCGCGGAATTGGGACTTCGAGGGCCTGGGGATCAATTTCCAGAGGATCTTCGGCCTCGGACTGCCCCAGGACGCGCATCTCATGGACCGTCCGGAACTGGACGAGCGCCTCGCCGCGATGGCCCGGCAGCGGTATGAGGAGAAGGAGACGGAAATCGGCCCCGAGGTCATGCGCTGGTACGAACGGATGATCATGCTTCAGATCATCGACCAGCAGTGGAAGGACCACCTGCTGGCATTGGACCATCTCAAGGAGGGGATCGGTCTGCGAGGCTATGGACAGCGGGACCCCCTGGTCGAGTACAAACGCGAATCGTTCGAACTCTTCGAGGATCTCTGGAACCGGTCCACCGAGGAGATGGTCCGGATGCTCTATCTGCTGCGGCCCATATCCGCCGAGGACGAACGGGAGCTCCGAGGCGCCCACGCCCGGCGCCAGCAACAGGTGTCCTACTCCGGTCCCGAGTCGCCGCCGCCGCCGCGCCAACCCTCCAGACGCGCCGACCGCGGCCGCATGGACGCGCGAAGCGCCGCCGCGGTGAAGACCGTGGTCCGGACCAGGCCCAAAGTGGGCCGCAACCAGCCCTGTCCCTGCGGTTCGGGCAAGAAGTACAAGAAGTGCTGCGGCCGGTGAATTCCTGGCTGCCGCAGACTCGGGTCAAGCTCGTCCTGAAGCTGATTCTGAGTCTCTCCTTTCTGATTCTGGTCCTGAGCCGCCTGGACCTCACCCAGTTGCTCCGAGTCGTCGCCGGCGCCCGTCCCGAGTTCCTGTTGCTGGCGGTCTCGATTCAGATCCTCACGCTGCTGCTTTCCGCGCTCCGCTGGAGAATCGTCCTCGAGAACTTCAGCATCTACCAGCGTTGGTATCCGCTCACCAAACTCGTCTTCATCGGCGCCTTCTTCAACCTCTTCCTGCCGTCGGCCATCGGCGGAGATGTCTTTCGCGCCTACTATCTGTCCAAGGGCACGGGCCGGGGCATGTCGACGACTCTCACCACCAGCATGCTGGAACGCAGCGGGGGCCTCTGCGGCCTCTTGCTCATCGGTCTCGCCGCCTCTCTCGTCGTCCCCCAAGAGATCGCCGGACTTTCTTCCCTCCACATTTTCCTCGCCGCGTGCGCCGTGTATGCCGTGGCCAACGTGATGCTCTTCCACTCCTGGACCCACGGCCGGATGACCTGCATGTTGCAGAGGTTCGGATTCCATTCCCTGACCCGGAAAATGGAGCTCGTCTACCAGGGCCTGGATACCCTGAAGCGGAATCCGGGCAAGATGGCATCCGTCGCCGTGGTGTCGCTTCCCATCCAGGCGGGAGCGGTGGCGGTGGTCTGGGTGACGGCCCAGGGTATCGGGATCGAAGCTCCCTTCTCTCTCTTCATGGTCTTCGTCCCCCTGATCAACCTGACCATCATGGTGCCTCTCACCATCAACGGGATCGGCCTTCGTGAGAGCGCCTACTACCTGCTCTTCTCCCAGGCGGGAGTTCCGGCCGAGATGTCCGTGACTCTGTCCCTGCTCGGTTTCGTGGTGATGATGTTGTCGTCTCTTCCGGGAATCGTCTACTACTCGATTCGCAAGCAGGCGGAATCCGATCTGGAGCCGGCCGCCGTCGCGCGGGAGGATTGACCGGGGAGGAAGGAAGAAAGCGGAAGAGGCGCGGGACTCCGGGAATCCAGACTGTCCCTCTCTGCCTCTCCGTTCCAGACCGCGGGAATCAAGACTGTCCCTCTCTTCGAGACTGTCCCTCTCTGTTCCGCCGCAGAAGGGAATCCGGTGTGTTCTGGTTTTCATGAAATTTCTTCGCCGTTCTTGGTTCTGAATCGTTGTTGTTATCAGAGATGCGAACCCGAACCCGAACCGACTCCCCTTCGAGTCCGGATAACTGAGGACCGTAACCATGGCCCGAACCGCACGTCACAAGAGTTCAGAAGCCGCCTTCTACCACCTCACCAATCGAATCGCCGGCAAGACCAATCGGTTCCCCTTCAAAAACCACGAAGCCCGCCGCAAACTCCTGGATATGATTTTGTTCTACGTCAACGTCTACCGGTGTCGTCTGGCCGCTTTCCAGATCATGGACAACCACTACCACCTCATCGTCCATTTTGAGAAACCCC
>JAJDTT010000122.1 GCA_022827025.1 Acidobacteriota bacterium | reverse complement strand
AACGACGGCGCCGAATCCGACGCCGTCTCCGAAAACAGGCCAGTGCACTCGGCTACAAGCTGGTTCCTGAGGCCGTTTGAGGGGAAGTTTCAAAGAAGCATTAACTGGATTGTGGCGAGGAATTGTGAGTACCCGCTCGCCATCGCTCATGACCACGTGCTTACCTTGATTTACGATCCGGAAACCGGCCTTCTCAAGCGCGCGAACCCCCCGAAGATGATTGATCCCTGGAATCTTTGGCACGTTAGACGGGGACTTCCACTTCTCGGGTCTGCTGTCCCTCAGTGATTTTTTTAACGGCCGTCAGGTACTCCTGGATCGCGGACCTAATATTTTCGAGGGCTTCCGCTTCTGTTTCACCCTGCGACCAGCACCCGGGCAGTCCAGGGCATGAAACGCTATAGCCTTCTTCCGATTTTTTGAAAACCACCTGGCACTTCATGTCCTCGTTTCAGTAGCGGTAATGGTCCGGCTTGTAGGGGCCGTCCACCTGGACGCCGATGTAGTCGGCCTGTTCTGCGGTGAGTTGCGTGAGCTTGGCCCCCAATTTGTCCAGATGCAGCCGGGCCACCTTCTCGTCCAGGTGCTTGGGCAGGACGTAGACCTCTCTCCCGTACTTCTCCCGGTTCTGCCAGAGCTCGATCTGGGCCAGGACCTGGTTGGAGAAGCTGCTGCTCATGACGAAGCTGGGATGACCGGTGGCGCATCCCAGGTTCACCAGCCGGCCCTCGGCCAGAACCAGGATGCTGTGGCCGTCGGGGAAGTGCCACTGGTGGACCTGGGGCTTGATCTCTTCCTTGCGGATTCCCGGGGAGTCCTGAAGTCCGGCCATGTCGATCTCGTTGTCGAAGTGGCCGATGTTGCAGACGATGGCCTTGTCCTTCATCCGGGCCATGTGGTCCAGCCGGATGACGCCGAAGTTGCCGGTGGCGGTGACGAAGATGTCCACGTCCGAAACCACGTCCTCCGTCCGCACGATCTGGAATCCCTCCATGGCCGCCTGCAGCGCGCAGATGGGGTCGATCTCGGTCACCAGCACCCGGGCTCCCTGTCCTCTCATGGACTGGGCGCACCCCTTGCCCACCTCGCCGAATCCGCAGACCAGGACGGTCTTCCCGCCGATCATGACGTCGGTGGCGCGCATGATGCCGTCGGGCAGGGAATGACGGCAGCCGTAGATGTTGTCGAACTTGCTCTTGGTGACGCTGTCGTTGACGTTGATGGCGGGAAAGAGCAGGGTCCCGGCCTTCTGCCTCTGGTAGAGACGGTGGACGCCGGTGGTGGTCTCTTCGCTGACGCCCAGGACCTGCCCCGCCATCCGGTGCCAGTACCGGGAATCTTCCAGCAGGCGGGCCCGGAGCAGTGTCAGAACCACCTTCATCTCCGCCGAGTCGGCCGTCCCGGGATCGGGAAGAGTCCCCTCCGCGGCGAAGGCATTCTCAAACTCGTATCCCAGGTGGATCAGCAGGGTGGCGTCGCCGCCGTCGTCCACCAGGAGATTGGGTCCGCCCTCGGGAAATTTCAGAATCTGGTCGGTGCACCACCAGTAGTCCTCCAGCGTCTCCCCCTTCCAGGCGAAAACGGGGACACCCGTTTCGGCGATGGCGGCTGCGGCGTGGTCCTGGGTGCTGAAGATGTTGCAACTGGCCCAGCGGACATCGGCGCCCAAGTCGGCCAGGGTCTCGATCAGCACGGCGGTCTGGATGGTCATGTGCAGCGACCCGGAGATCCGGGCGCCGGCCAGCGGCTTGCTGCCGGAGTACTCCGCGCGGACGGCCATCAGGCCGGGCATCTCGTGCTCGGCCAGTGAGATTTCCTTGCGTCCGAAGCCGGCCAGGCGGATGTCGGCGACCTTGTACTCGTTCTTGACTGCGGTTGTGCTCATGAGTCTGGTTTCCCTTCTCTCAATTCTGATGTCGATCGTCGGAAGCCCGGGAGTAGACGTCCCGAACAAAATTGAAACCGGTGTCCAGGGCGCGACGACCCATTGCCAAGAGTGGTTAGGATAGCAGAAAGTCGGCCAAACGGAGCCGTCCGGCGTTCTGAGACAGATTGGCAGGGCGCGTCTTTCTACCGCTTGCGGGACGCCTCGTAGAACTCGATGTAGTCCTCCACCGAGGTGCCGGCGACGGTCTCGGCAATGAGATCCAACGGCAGGTCTTCCACCTTCCTGAAGCGGACGCACGACTTCCCCATGTCGAGCTTCTTCCCGCTCGCCTTGTAGCGCTCCACAAACCGGGTCCTGGATTCGGCGTGGCTGTAAACGCACATCAGGTAAACAGCCATGTGCCGCTTCTGGGAGGCCAGCGCGGCGTACATGAGGGGCTGGCTGTTGTAGGTCTTGGGATAGCGATCCAAGGGGATCTCATACGTGATCATCCCCCAGTTCATGGTCTCGACGTAACCCGGCGGCAGGTTGTCCAGGAATACCTGTCTCACGGCCTGAATGCCCTCCCTGCGGTCCGGGGGGAGCTCCTGCAGGTATTCCTCAACGGTGGCGGCAGCGCTTCTGACCATGAGTTCACCCTATCAGAATCGAATCGCCGGCATCCCGGGAATTTCGCGGCGATCCGGATGTTGCCGAAGCCGACTTCCGCGGGAGAGAATCGGCGCCCATGCGATGGCGTCGTCTCCTGCCCGGCCTGTTGCTGTTCTGCGGCTGCGGCGAGCGCACCGGCACCGGCCCACTCTCACCGGAGGGATCGCTGGCCAGCTTTCAATACCCAAGCGACGTGCGGGTGGAGATCTTCGCCGCGGAACCGCACGTGCGGGACCCGGTGGACCTGGTCTTCGACGAGGAGGGGAAGGCCTTCGTCGCCGAGATGCTGGACTACCCCTACGATCCTCCGCCGGGCGAGCCGCCCAAGAGCCGGATCCGGGTCTTGGAGGACCGGGACGGCGACGGCAGGGTGGATCACTCGGTGATCTTCGCCGACGGGATTCTCCAGCTCAAGGGCCTGGCCCTGTGGGACGGAGGCGTGATCGCCTCGGCGGCGCCGGACCTCCTCTACTTCAAGGACACGGACGGCGACCTCCGCGCGGATGAACGGCGTGTCCTGTTTACCGGCTTCGAAGTGGGTCAGCCCCAGGGGAGGGTCAGCAACCTCCGCTACTCCCTGGACAATTGGATCTACGTCTCCAACGACGGACACCCCGGAATCGTCCGGTCGCCGGATCGGCCCGGGGCCGGCCCGGTCTCGGTCCTGGGAACCGATTTCCGGTTCCGGCCCGACCGCGGCATATTCGAAGCGGCTTCGGGAGCCGCCCGCTTCGGGCAGACCTTCGACGATTGGGGAAACCGCTTCGTCACCCGCACCGGAACCCACGTCCTGCACGTACTCCTGCCGCGCCGCTACCTGGAGAGGAATCCGTTTCTGGCGGCGCCCCGGGAGATCATCCGGGACGTCTCGGGCCATGACGGGCGCATCTACCCCCGAACTCCTCCCGAGAAGTGGCGCGAGCTGCGAACCCGGGTGAGACAGGAGCGTTCCGACCAGATGGGCCTGGGGCGCACCCGCCAAGCCCAAGGATATTTCACCGGAGCCACCGGAGGCACCGTCTACTCGGGCGACCGGCTTCCGCCGACCTACCGGGGCAATCTCTTCACCGGAGGAGTCGCCGGCAACCTGGTTCACCGGGACCTGCTGGCGCCGAGCGGCATCAGCTTCACGGCCGGCCGAGCGCCGGAAGAACGGCAGCGGGAGTTCCTGGCCTCCGACGATCCCTGGTTCCGGCCGGTCCAGTTCACCACCGGCTGGGACGGGAACCTCTACATCGTGGACATCTACCGCAAGCTGGTGGAGGACCCCGAGTCGATTCCGGAGCCCATCAAGCGGGATCTGGACTTCTATGCCGGAACCGACCGGGGCCGAATCTACCGGGTCGTCCCGGCCCACGACCCTGGACCGGCTCCGGAAAAGCCCTCGCTGACCGGGACCGGCTCCCAGCGTCTGGTCCGGCTTCTTTCGCATCCCAACCGCTGGTGGAGGCTCACGGCTCAGCGCCTGCTGGTCCAGCGGGAGGAAACCTCGGCTGTCGCCGGGCTCAAGGACGTCGTCCGCGAGGGAGAATCGGCCAAAGGCCGCCTGCACGCACTCAACACGTTGGAAGGGCTCTCCGCCCTCGATTCCGGGATCCTGGCCCAAGCCCTGCGGGACCCGAGCCCCGGGGTGCGGGAACACGGCGTCCGGATGGCGGAGGAGTTTCCCGACCTGCTTCCGAGACTGGTGGAAATGTCGGCCGGAGCGGAACTGCGGGTCGGGTTCCAACTGGCCTTGAGCCTGGGCGGGTTCCAGGGCGAGTCCGTCACCCGCGGCCTGTCCCTCCTGGCTCTGCACCAGGACTTGACGCCCGGATTTCGGGCGGCCATCCTGAGCTCGGAGGCCGGTTCTTCGCCGGATCTCCTGGAACACCTCCTGACGCTGGACTTCTTCGGAGCAGCGGAGCAGAAGCAGAGGGAAGATTTCCTGGAGGAACTCGCGGCCGTCGTCGGCGCCCGTCAACGGCCGACGGAGATCAGGCGAATCCTGGAGCTCGTTTTCCGATCTCCCGGTCTGGCGAACGAGGCCTGGCAGGGAGCCGGACTCGACGGACTGGCTCAAGGTCTGGAAATGGGGAAGGCCGCCGGCCTGGATCCGGCAGGCGCCAGAGCCATGTTCCGTAAACTCCTGGAAAGTGATTCTGAACGTGTCCGAATGGCGGCGGCCCGTGTGGCCCGGTATTTCCGGATGCCGGGGCTGTCGGCACAGGCGCGCCGGCAGGCCCTGGACACCAACCTCCCTCTCCGGCAGCGGATTCAGGCGGTCCACACGCTGGCAAGTGTCCGATTTCGGGACGCGCGTCCCATTTTCGGACACTTTCTGGATTCCGTTTCCGATTCCGCGCTCCGCTCCGAGGTTCTCAAGGTCGTGGGAGGATACGACGACGTGGAGGTCGCCGGGCTGATCCTCCCCCGGTGGAGCACCCTCTCCCCCCGGGAGCGGAGACCCGCCCTTCACTCCCTGATCGCCCACCGCGGACGCGCGTCCCGTCTGCTGGACGCGCTGGAACGGGGGACCGTGGAGACGGCTGCCCTGGAGCAGGACCACCGGGTCCTGCTCACCCAGCATCCGGATGAAACGATTCGGAACCGGGCTCTGAATTTGTTTCAGCCCGACACGCCGGACGAGAGGGACCAAGTGGTGCAGCACTACCAAGAGGTTCTCGACCTGGCCGCCGACTCGAAACGGGGGGAGCAGGTCTTCGAACGGGAGTGCGCCGCTTGCCACCAACCCCAGGAAGGAGACGCGGTGGGCCCGGACCTCCGCGTCGGGGTGCAGGGACACACCCGGGAGGAATTGCTCCAGGCCATCCTGAATCCAAACGCCCGGATCCTGGGCCTGTTCCAGAACTACATCGTGACCACTCGCGAGGGTCTGGTCTACGGCGGCGTCCTGGCGGCGGAGGGTCCCGGCAGCCTGACCTTGCGCAGCGGTCCCGGGGAGGAGGAGACGATTCTGAGGGCCCGCATCGCCGAAATTCGCGCGTCCCAGGTTTCCCTCATGCCCGAGGGCCTGGAAGAGACCATCGACCTGCAGGAGATGGCGGACCTCATCGCCTATATCCAGGCCGGAGACATGCTGGAGGACTGAGGGAAGCCCGCGGCGAAGTTCCGTGCCGCGCGGTGTTTGGGCTCCGGCGTCACTCGTGGAAACGGATGGAGTAGAGGTCCGCGTCCTTCATCACGAAACGGAGCCGGACGGCGGTGCCCGCCAGGCGGCCGACATCGCCGCCCCCCTCCCAGGACACGTCCCGGGCGATCTCGTCCCCGATGATCTCGGGACACTCCGCAAGGGAAAACCCGGGTATCGGCTTCCCCGCGGTGTCTTGAATTTCCACTCGCAATCCCCCGGCGGCCGAGGTGGAGTAGTTGATCTCCAGCCGGTTGCCCGAAAACTTCAGGGGCTTCGTGATCAGCTCCCCTCCGGCGTAGGGCGCGTTGACGGAGGCGAACCCGTCCAGCCGCAGGGTCAACCGCTGGATGTGCCATGTGGGATGACCGTAATGCCGGCCCGCGTAGATGGACATCTCGGCCGGACCCGTCTGGACCACGCCCTGGAGGGGGTAGTTGGTGCGGGAGACCCAGTTGAGGGTGTCCGGACCCGGCCGGACGAAGACCTCCATGAAGGTGCGGTCATAGAGCGTGCCTCCCCGGGAGGTCATGAAGGCGGCGTCCGCGCAGTCGTGGGTCAGCCAGTGCGGATTATTCGGTTGGGTGGCGTCCGAGACAACGCCGGCGGCCTCGGCCTGCTCCCTGGTGAGCGCGGAGCGGCCATACATGAACCGCGGCGGGAAGGCCACGTAGATGTGGGGCGCCCGGAAATACTGAACCGTCTGGTGCTCGTAGAGGTGTTCGGGCGGCACGATGCCTCCCGTGGTGTACTCCATGGGGACGGGGTCGGTCCAACTCAGGAGATCCGGGGATGTGCTCCGCGCCACGGAGCGTTTTCGGGGCCCGGAGTTGGCGGTCATGAATCGGAAATAGAGAACGTACTTCCCCTCGGATTCGGACCAGAAGATGGATTGAATGCCGTCGAAGCCGTTGGGGAGTGTGGTGATGAAGACCGGATCTTCCTGAACCTTCCGGAAGTCCAACCCGTCGGTGGACTCGTACAGGAAAAGGTCCACGTACCTCCTTCCATCCAGGGGATGCTCATTCTTCCAGTCGGGCCGGTCCCGGTACTGGGAGCTGGTGGCCTTGATGCGCCGGTTGGCCGGCACGCCGGGCCGGTTGTCCACGAAGGGGACCAGGCGCCCCAGCATGATCACGTTGTTCTCCCGGCTGCCGTCCACCTCCACCAGCCCCAGGTTCGGCTTCTCCCAGTGAATGCCGTCCCGGCTCCGGGCGTAGCTGATGGCGCGGCGGAATCTGTGCTCCTTCGGCAGGGTGGTCCGGGCCAGGTAGATGAGGTGGTAGAGGCCTCCCTCCTGAAAGACCTTGTAGCCGTAGTTGAACTCGTTTTCCCAGGGACGGTCGATGCGGATCACCTGCTCGGCGGGCCGCGGCTCGTGCAGTTGCAGGCGGACCCCCCGCAGCCGGTCGATGAGGAAATGGTCGACAAAGAGCTCCCGGCGGGAGCCGATCTCCCGGGTATCGGAATCGTGGCTCGATCCCGCCCAGGCAGGACTCGGCGCCAGCAGACTGAGCAACAACAGGATGAACCCCAGGACACGAATTGATCTCATTCGATTTTCCTCCCGCAGGCAGGATGCATGCCATCGAGACTCTTGGCAAGTCATCCTCCTTCTGGACTTTCCCCGTTTTCTGCGGGTTCGGGAGAACCGGGGAAGCAGGAACGTAGGGGCGCCCCGTGTGGGGGCCCGCCGGCGCCGCGCACGGGTCGGCCGGGTCGCGTGCGGGCCGGAGAGGGCCCCCCCCAGGGGCG
>JAJDTT010000239.1 GCA_022827025.1 Acidobacteriota bacterium | reverse complement strand
CTGCGCGGCAGAAATTAATCTACTGCGAAAGCGTAGAATCGGTCCATATTCGTGCGATTTCTCGGCGAATAGAACAACTATGCACCTCAAAATCGTGAAAATCTGGCCTCGATTCTCCACTTTCTCGCTACGATCATTTCTACCGCGCAGACTCCTGGCGGAAAACGTTGACTCCGCACCCGTTCGCGCCCATCCTGATTGGCGACACGATGACGCGCCCCGATTCAGGAAAGGATCCCGCCATGACCCATCAGCCCGCCCTTCAGTTAGGGATGTTCCTCATGCCCGTGCACGATCCGGACAAGCCCTTGGCTCAATGCTTCGACGAGGACCTGGAACTGGTCGTGCGATGCGAGGAGCTGGGATTTTCCGAGTTCTGGGTGGGAGAACATCACTCCTCCAGCGTGGAGAACATCGTCATGCCCGAGATCTTCATCGGCAAGGCGTTGGGAATGACCTCGCGGATCCGGATCGGACCGGCCCCGGTCTGCCTCCAATACCACCATCCGGCCCACGTCGCCTCGCGCCTGGCCTTTCTGGACCACCTGTCCCACGGGCGCCTCAATCTCTGCTTCGGTCCCGGAGCGATCCCCAGCGACCTGGAGATCTACGGCGTCGATCCGAAGCAATCCGGCGGTCTGGTCGGCGAAGCCATCGAAGCCATCCTGGGGATCTGGAGCCAGGACCCGCCCATCGAGTTCCACGGGAAATTCTGGGACTTCCGCCTTTCCGAACACATCGATCCGGAAATGGGCGTGGGCGTCCTCCACAAACCGCTGCAGCAACCCTACCCGCCCATCATGGTCCCATGCATCACCCGCGACTCGGTGGGCGTGCAGAAGGCGGCCGGCCGCGGCTTCCTTCCCATCAGTCACCACATGGTGTCCACCGGCACCTTGCAGAACCATTGGGCGACCTACGAGTCTGGAGCCCGCCAACATGGCCGCCAGGCGCGGATCAGCGACTGGAGGGTCTCCCGCAACGTCTTCGTGGCCGAAACCACCGGGGAGGCCCGCCGGCTGGCCGCCGGCAACTCCATGGGAAAATGCATCGAATACATCCTGGAGCTGACCCGGAGGGGTCCGGGCCTGGAGATCTGGAAACGGGATCCTTCCCAGAGCGACGCCGATTGCAACCTGGACTATTTCATGGACGAGGTGGTGATCGCGGGGGACCCGCCCCGGGTCGCGCAGATGCTCCGGGAATTGAGGGACCAGGTCGGCGGCTTCGGGACGCTCGTCCTGACCGCTCATGACTGGGACGACAAGCAGAGTTGGATCCGGAGTCTGGAGCTCCTGGCGCAGGAGGTGATTCCGGCCCTGAATGCCGGTCTTTCCGAGCCGGCGGAGACGAATTGATTCGGAAGCCGCCCAAGACGGGAGGGAGAAAAAGATCATGAGGCTCATCGGGTTCATACTGCTCTGCGGGTCCATGCAGTCGGCCGCCTGGCCCCAGGAAACACCCGTCGGTTCCCGCTGGTGGCCTTCCGAGTGGGGCGCCGAGGATCAGCGCGGCGCCGCCAACCGGATCACCCCGGCCAAGGTCCTGGAAGCCGGCCGGCTCATCCGCACCGGCAAGATCTACTCCCTGGGTCAGGTCTACCAGGAAGGGATGCCGCTGGCGGGCAAGCGGCATTTCAAGCTCACCATCCCCGGATCTCCCACTTCCGGCGATCCGACCGGATCGAATGGGCTCGTGGGATTCGACGAGATGTTCAGCGGGGAGATCGGTCAGGTGGGAACCCAGTTCGACGGACTCGGCCACGTGGGCGTCCGGCTGGCCGACGACGACTATTTCTACAACGGATTCCGGCGCTCCCGCTTCGCCACCCCCTATGGGCTCCGGAAACTGGGCGTCGAGAACGTAGGAGTCTTCTTCACCCGCGGAGTCCTCATCGACGTGGCTTCGTACAAGGGCGTGGACCGCCTGCAGCCCGGATACGTCATCACCCCGGGGGACCTGCAAGGCGCGCTGAAGAGACAGGGCGTGGAGATTCGAGAGGGGGACGCGGTCCTGATCCGCACCGGCCACGAAAAACTCTGGATGCGGGACAACGACCGGTACAACTCGGGTGAGCCGGGGATCGGCATGGACGCGGCCCGCTGGCTCAGCAGCCGGAAGACGGTCCTGACCGGAGCCGACAACTGGGGCATCGAGGTGGTCCCGCACGAGAATCCGGACCGCCCCTTCGAAGTGCACCAGTGGATGCTGGTGCGCCACGGGATCTACAACCTGGAGAATCTCACGCTGGAGGAGCTGGCGCGGGACCAGGTCTACGAGTTCGCCTTCATCTTCTCTCCCCTGCGCCTGAAGGGAGCCACCGGATCTCCGGGGAATCCCATCGCCGTTCGTTGATCTCGAAGACATGAGTATGGAGGCCTCCATGGACCCATCGCAGACATCCGGCGGCGGCCGCCGGCAGCAGACCTTTTTCGGTCATCCCCGGGGGCTCTCGACCCTCTTCTTCACCGAGATGTGGGAGCGCTTCAGCTATTACGGCATGAGGGCCCTCCTGGTCCTGTTCATGATCGACACCGCCCGCGGGGGCATGGGAATGGGCACGGCCGAAGCGGGCGCCGTCTACGGCCTGTACACCTTCGCCGTCTACGCACTGGCTCTCCCCGGAGGATGGGTGGCGGACCGGCTCATCGGCCAGCGGCGCGCCGTCCTGGTGGGCGGGATCATCATCGCCGCCGGCCACTACGCGCTGGCGGTCCCGGCCGAGCTCACCTTCTACGTCGGCCTGGCTCTGGTGGCCATCGGTACGGGCCTTCTCAAGCCCAACGTCAGCGCTGTCGTGGGCGACCTCTACTCGGGCGACGACGCGCGGCGGGACGCCGGCTTCACCATTTTCTACATGGGAATCAACGTCGGAGCCTTTCTGGGACCCGGAATCTGCTCCTTCCTGGGCGAAAAGGTGGACTGGCATCTGGGCTTCGGCGCCGCCGGTGTGGGCATGACCTTCGCCGTGCTGCAGTACGTGCTGGGCCGGCGCCATCTGGCCGGGGCCGGTGAACTCAAGGGGGACGCGGCCAGCCTCCAGGCGAGGGCCCGGTCCCGCGGCCTGTTCCTGAGGGGCCTGGGAGTGGCGGCCGCCGCAACACTGGCTCTCGCCGCTCTGACCTCGGTTGGGCTTCTGACGCTCACCGTCGAGGCCGTGGCTCGAACCGTCTCCCTCTCGATTTCGATTCTGGCCGTCCTCTATTTCAGCTACGTGATCCTGTTCGCCTGCAGAGACAGCCTGGAAAGACGCCGGGTGGGCCTCATTTTCGTCCTCTTCATCGGGGCCGCAATCTTCTGGTCCGGCTTCGAGCAGGCCGGATCCAGCATGAATCTCTTCGCCAAGGAGCACACCGACCTGATGATCCTCTCCTGGGAGTTTCCCGCCGGTTGGCTGCAGCAGGTCAATCCCCTGCTGATCGTCATGCTGGCGCCCTTGATGGGGATGCTCTGGGTCGGCCTCGGATCGAGGAATCCGTCACTGGGGGTCAAGTTCGCCTTCGCGCTCGCCTTGCTGGGAGCCGGTTTTTTCGTCATGGCCTGGGGCTCCCAATACGTCGCCGCGGGCAAGGTGAGCCCCGTGTGGCTGGTGACGACCTACTTTTTCCACACGGTCGGTGAGCTCTGCCTGAGTCCCGTGGGATTGAGCAGCATCACCAAGCTCTCCCCGACGCGCCTCGTGGGGCAGATGATGGGCACCTGGTTCATGGGGGCCGCCCTGGGGAACCTCATCGCCGGACTCATGGCGGGACGGCTCGAGACCATGACCGCCGAGGAGCTGTTCTTCAGCGTTGCCGTCACCTCGGTCGTCGCCGGGGCCGTGTTCCTGATCTGCGCCCGGCCGATCCGGTGGCTCGCCGCAGGGGTGAAGTAGACGGCAACGGCCCGCTCCCGGCGTTCAGCCGGATCGTGCAGATTTTCGAACGGTCACCATCGATCTGTTTACGAAATCCTGGCAATCCGGTGATTTACGAGTTGGTGCTCGATCACCCGGGAGTAAACACCGAATTCCACTGCCAACGCATCGATGTCTTCCCCATCGACCACCGGGAAAGAAACTCTGTTCTTCAAACCGGACGAGGGCGCCAGAAACTCCGCTGCGAAGGCACGATTACGCTGTTGCCGCTCGGTGTGTGCCTTGGTGAGCAGCGAGTCCGTGGTCGGCGAAGCCACCATTTCCGCAAGGGCGCGACAGAAGTGGAACCGCCAACCGTTCTCGTGAAGCCGACGGAATGCGAAGCCTGGGTCGCCGCTGTCGTTTCGTGCGACTACTCCATCGACCAGTGCGGCCCCCGTGAAATCCACCGGCTGCCTGACCTTCTCCAGCGACACGGGATCTTCCCCGAGGGCCCTCGCCATTTCGGGGATGGTGGACAGTGGCTCGCCGTCCAGATCCAGTTCCCGCCGGAGTCGCCGCGCCGCCTGATAGCCAGCTTCCCACGGATTCAGCCTTGCAAAATCCTCTTCCTGAATGTTCTGTCCACGAATGGATAGGAGACGATCCAGGCTGATGCCGTTCGACTTGGCGTCACCGATGGCGGCGGAAATATCGGACGAGCCCTGCCCCAGTGTTCGTGGATCCAGGGCGGCTACAGCCTCTTCGAGCACCGCCCCACTCAGCACTTCAGACAGTTGAATGACCCGATCGCGTCCCTCGTCATCCAGGGAGTACGGGTCCCAACCCAACCCGGCTGCGGTTTCGCAGAATTCAGACTCCTCTTTGTCCGCAGCCTGAATCGCGGCCCATTCTTCCTCGAGAAACGTTCCTTCAACGCCAAGGGACATGAGGCGTCGAATCACCCGGTCGACGAGACCGGCGCAATTCTCCCGGAATTCGCTACTGTCCACCCAGATCTCTCCTTCGGCCAGAAATTCGATCCTGGTCCACGGGGCCAGATTGCGCTTCCAGACAAGCCGTGTCCGAGCACCCGAGGAAACGACCTCCAGGTCGGGAAAAGCATACCCCTCCCGATTGGCGCGTAGCGAATGCCGGCGGCGAAAGGCAGGATCGTCTTCCTTCATCGGATTCTCGAATTCGTGCGTCAGGAACCACCAGTTCGCAGCCAACCATTCCGCTAACGGAAATAGCGGAACGTATACGAAATCGCGAACTGTCTTTGCCCGTTCGTCGTGCACACGCGTAACAACAGAGTCGCCAGCGTGGATTTGCAGAGACGCCCACGTCGCGGACAATTCGGGACCATTGATCCCTTCCGGCTCCACCCAATCGATCTCGAAGCTAAGCTTCGGCATATAGATCCTCAATGCCATCCGGCCATTCGTCTTCTTCGAGCGGATACCCCTTGTACGAACCGTTTCCCCGGTTCACGAGCCGACCCTCAAAAACGATTTCATCCTCTTTGTACCATACATAACGTGGAAAGCCATTTTCCCACGGGGCTCCCGTGGCACCGCGACGAATTGCAGACCGCAACCATTCGTTGACCGTCGCTTGGTCCAAAATCTCTCGAGGGCAAATTGAAGCGTCGGCACGCGGGCGAGGAAGACCTGCAAAGCCACGACGATCCTTATGTTCCGGACTGCCCACGTACATGGCCCGATCGGCCAAACCGTTGAGGTCGGAACCAGTAGGTACGAAAATCACTCGCCGTCGCGGACGCTTACGTCGAGCAGCGCGCATTGCCGATCATCCTTCGTCCACAGAAGTTCAGTTTAGCAGGAATCATGGATGTCTCAAGAATCTCCCTCCTACGTCGAGTTGACCCTATGAATCGCCGAATCGTGGATCCGGCGCGATTCAGTAACAACTGTCTCTGCGGGAACACCGCCCGAACTCAGGCCTCTCGGCGCCGGTACTTGGAACGGCGGTAGCTGGCCGGTTTCATCCGCACCTTGCCGCACTTGGGGCAGCGCCACTTCTCCTGCTTGTGAGGGCGATGGGCGGCGACCTTCATCTTGGTCCGGCAGCGGGGACAAGTCATGCGACCCTCATGTTCCCATGGTCACCAGTCCCTGATCGTCGGAGACTCCGAAGACCGGCCGGATCAACACCCGGCTGCCGAACTCGACTTCGGCGCCGGGAATGACGCTGCCTTTCTGGTCGATGACGAGCACACGGAGACCTCCGACCTGTTGCTGGGCAACGACGGGAACGGGCATTGCAACCAGGCTGACCACCGCCACTATCAGAAGGGCCTTCCGGAGCTTTTTCAATCGCCGGAGGTCATGGCGGAGCACGCTGGCAGCGTAGTAGACTGGGCGCAAAATTCCAAACCCTGCAAGGGAGTAACCGCATGAACGCTCGATATCACCGCCGAGAGTTTCAGAAGCGATTGACCCTGCTCCTGGGAGGCGCTTCGCTGGGAACCTTCCCCGGCTGCTCGCCGGGAGAGGAGAGCTCACCGGGGTCCGGCGCGCCCGGCCATGGGGTCCTGAGCGTGACTCGGGGAGAGCCGGACCTGACGGTGCCCGCCGACGTGCCCGAAGGCAAGAGCTGGCGCTACGGCCTCATCTTTCCGTTCCAGGTGGCTCCCCGCATGGCCGCCGCCTTCGTCAACATCCGGATCCGCAACGGCGTCATGGCGCCGGCCCGCAGCGGCGACGACTACGAGGTGGGCAACGACGTGGTCCTCTTCGACGACCTCAGCCGTCCTCCTTCCGCCCCCGCCGTGCCCGTGAGCCGAAACCACGAGCAGGCCAATCCCAACTCCGATCCGCCCAACCAGCCCGCCATTATGGTCAAGTACCCCATGAGGGGCGGATTCGTTCCCCTGGGAGCCAAGAACCCGGACGGTTCTCCCCACCCCCACGCCGGGACCGGCTTCGGGATCGACACCGGCCTGGCGCGGCACCCGGGCGACCCCAAGAGTGAACATGGGGGAGGCATGTACGAGGACGCCGAACATTACCAGATCATGGAGGTCTTCCAGTTCGGCTACGACGGCAGTCAGTTCAGGGTGACCGGCGAGGAGCGGGTTCTTCCGGCGGAACTGGTTTCCGGCTGGAACATCAGCAACGGCGGCCTCACCAACGCCATCCCCGACGGTGAGGACCTGCTGGTGGGCATGCACGCCTCGAGGGTGGCGGGGACCGGCGAACCGGTCCCCGGTGGATCCGGCGTCCTGCGCTGGCAACGGACCAACGGCGCCTGGCGTCCCGTCTCTTACGTTCCGGTGACCGGCACCGACGGGTCGACCGAGCCCAGCCTGATCCGCGACACCAACGGCGACCTGCTCTTTTCGGCCCGGGGCAAGGGGGGCACCCGACCTCACGCCATCCGGGTCTGGCGCTCCCGGGACGGCGGTGAGACCTGGGAAAAGATCATTCACGTGGTGGGAGTCATCTCCAGTTGCCCCATCACCCTGAACCAGGCGGCGGACGGGACTCCTTACATCGCCTCCAACATGTACCTGGTGCCGCTGGACCCCATACCCAAGCGGTTCCGGATACCGGCCGACGACGAAGGCCGGGTCCGGGGAGGGGGATGGACCCGGCAGAAACTGTACCTCTGGCCCTTGAACGACGACCGGACCAGCCTGGAGGCGCCGATCCTGGGCCGCCACTGCAAGGCCGAATTCGGTCCGGCTCCGAGCGGTTCCATGTGGCGGGTGGACCATCCCTCCTCCGCCACGGTTCAACTGGCCGACGGCAATTGGCACAACGTCATGGGATACCGGATCCACGACGACGTGGAAAGCCATGAGTTGCCGTCGCCGCCCCAGACCGGGGCGTACCTGGAAGAGGTCATTTCGGCGGGGGAACCGATTCCCACGTGGAGTTTCTAGAGGAAAGAAGAAAGAGGACAGAGTGAAGACAGGGGGGGTGCGCGCGGCGGGGCGCCACGTGCGAAATGACCTCGTCGAGGCGTCCCCGGATTCGAGGAAGGCAACATGACCAGTTCACTGACGAGACGCAGCTTCGCGAAGGCCATGGGGTTCAGCCTGGCCGGTTCCGGACCGGGGCCCCTCTCCATGACCAAGGGACCTCCGGACGTCGCCATCCCTCCCGATCAGCCCACGGACGAGACCTGGCGATACGGCCTGACGTTTCCCTTTCAAGTCGCCTCCGACACCGCGGCCATCTTCTGCAACATCCGCGGCCAGTCGGGCCACGACTACGAAATCGGGACCGATGTCTTTCTCTTTCGAGACCTCTCCGGCCTCCGGGAACAGGACGCCATCCCCATCTCCCGCAACCATGAGGAGAAGAATCCCCACTCCGATCCTCCCGGCCGGCCGGCCATCATGGTCAAGTATCCGGTCCGGGGCGGCTTCGTCCCCAAGGGCGCCCTGCTTGCGGACGGCTCGCCCCATCCCCACGCGGGAACCGGATTCGGATGCAGCCAGGTCATCGCCTGGACGCCCGACCGCAAGGCGGTCTACCCCCAAGACCGGCGCGAAGACTACATGGAGGTCTACCAACTGGCCTACGACGGCGGGCAGTTCCAGGTCACGGCAACCGCGCGGCTGACGTTCGGCCGGCTCCTGGACGGCGCGGGGCTCTCCAACCCCGGAATCACCACGGCCATTCCCGACGGCGAGGATCTGCTCTTCGCCATGGGCGGCCGGATCGAACAGGGCCGGGGTTCGGGACTGACGCGCTGGCGGCGCGGCCGGGAGGGTTGGCGCCCCGTCTCCTGGGCTCCCATCTCGGGGCCCGACAACGCCTTCGAACCCAGCGTGGTCCGGGACCACGACGGGAGCCTCCTCTTTTGCGCCCGGGGCGGCCGCTGGCCCGACTACAACGACATCCGGGTCTGGCAATCGACCGGCGGGGACGGCCCGTGGAAGAAGGTCGTCCACGTCCGCGGCGTCGTCTCCACGGCTCCCATCGCCATCAACCGGAGCCGCAGCGGAGACCCCTACGTGGCCTCCAACCTGTACAGCGTCCTGGAAGAACCGATGGTGCCGGGGCACCGGTATCCGAGTGACGAGCAGGGAAACACGCGGCTGGGCGGATGGCTCCGGGAGCGCCTGGCGTTCTGGCCGCTGGACCGGGAACGGCGGGGTCTGGAGACGCCGCTCCTGGTGCGCCATTGCGCCGGCGACTTCGGGCCGGCCCCTTCGGGCTTCACCTGGGGGGTGGACCACCCTTCCGCCCATACCGTGCGCCTGGCGGACGGGGAGTGGCACGACGTCATCGGCATGCGGATCTGCGATCTGGGGGAGGTCCTGCGAGGAGAGGCCTCGACTCCCCATACGGGCGCCTACGTGGAAGAGGTGCTGACCGGAGGAGAGAGCCGGCCGGTCTGGCGGTTCTGACGTCGACGATCATCCCATGACCGAGATCGAGCAAGCCTATCGCACCCTGGACCTGAACCCGGGAGCCACCGTCAAGGAAATCGTTGAGGCCCGGGACGATCTCCTGGCGCTGTGGGACCCGAACCGCCTGAAATCGCACCCGCGGCTCCGGTCCAAGGCCGCCGTCAAGATCCGGGAGATTCACGGCGCCTACCAGGTCTTGATGCAGCACCCCGGGCAGGGAGAAGACGTCCCAAGCCGGGAGGCTTCCGGCGGACTGTCCCACACGCCCGCCGCAGCGTCTGATCCGGGTCCTTCCGCGGACGCTTCCGTTCAACCGGTGAGCGGCTCCGCGTCCCTCTTCGACGAGGTCTTTCGAGACCGCAAGACCGAGAAGCGGCGCCGTCTGCCCATGGGACCCATTCTGGCCGGAGCGGTGGTGGTTCTCTCGGCGGTCCTGATCCTGCTGGTGATCGGCGGCGGAGACTCGCCGCCAGAGCCGGACCCGGCCGGCGCCACGGTTCCCGCACCGCTTCCCCCGGCGACTCCGGAGCCGGCCGCGACCCCCGTCGAAACTGACTCCGCAACGTCCGACGGCTCCGGTCCCGTCCCTGGCGCCGAGTCGGCCGCCACCACCCCCGCGGTCCCCGCTCCGCCCCCCAAACCGGAGAGCGCTCCGCCTCAGGCACCGGCCCCCGATCCTCCCGAACCGGCTGTTGCTGCGACCCCCAAACCGGAAAAGCCCAAGACCGCGCGGCCTACCCGCCCCGGCGTCCGCCCGGTCCTGGTCCGCGAGCCCGGCGGCGACGATCCGGCTGCCGCCGCCACACCTGCCGCGCCCAAACCGCCGACCGCCGAGGAGGAGGCTGCAAAGCGCCAGTTGGAAGAGGCCGAGAAGGCATACCGGGACCTGTTGTCGGGATCGAAGGCGGCGCAACGGCTGGTGGATGGCCAGGTTCCCAGCATGCGTTTCACGGAATGGAGCATCGCGGGCCGCCGGGGCTCGGAGCTCCTGGTGGACCTGGTCGCCGAACAGTTCGTCGGGCAACCGGTCCACTTCGTCTGGGGAGTGGACACGGCGACCGGAAAGGTGACGGCCTTGAGCCAGGCGGCCCGCGACCTGGAGCGGGCGGCCGCCGAAGAATGACGTAGGAGGATTCGAATGACTTCCGAATTTCCCTGGAGACCACCATGCCGCGATGGATCCTGACTTGCCTGGTGGGGGTGCTTCTGCATGGCTCTCCTTTCGTGGAGGCAGAAACCAAGCCGCCGAACCTGATCGTCTTCCTGACCGACCAACAGCGGGTGGACACGCTGGGCGTCTACGGCAACGCGCAGATCCGGACGCCCCACCTGGACCGACTGGCGCAGCGAAGCTTCGTCTTCGACTCCTTCTACGTGGCCAGTCCGGTCTGCACGCCCTCCCGGGCCAGCCTGCTCACCGGCCTCTATCCCCACAAGCACGGCTCCTGGATGAACAACGTTCCGCTGGATTCCAAGGTGCCCATCCTGGTGGAGATGCTGCGGGGCCCCGAGTACGCCTCGGCCTACTACGGCAAGTGGCACCTGGGGAACGAGATCTTCAGGCAGCGGGGCTTCACCGACTTCGACAGCACCGAGATCTATCAAAGGTGGTGGTCCGAGGATCAGGATCACTCGCAGCGCTCCGGTTACTACCACTTCCTGAAGGAGAAGGGGATTGAGGCGGACACGCCCTACGGCCACTCCCGCGATCTGGCCAACCGCCTGCCCAAGGAACTCTCCAAGCCGGTCTACCTGGCCCAGCGGGGGATCCGGTTCCTGGAGCAGCACCGCGACCGGCCGTTCGTCCTCTACCTGAGCTTCCTGGCGCCCCACGCCTTCGCCGATCACAATCAGGGGCCTCCCTTCACAAACGTCTACGGGGATCTTTACGACCCCGCCGAAATGCCGATCCCCGATTCCTATTTTCAGGAAATGGACCCCACCGTATCCTTCGCCAAGAGGCAGATGCGGCTGGCGTTGGCCCGGGGCCAGCTTCCCATCGCCTATCCCCAGACCGTCGAAGAGCTGAGGGATGCCATGGCCCGTTACTGGGGACTGGTCACCCTGGTGGACGAAATGGTGGGCCGCGTGCTGGACCGGCTCCGGGAATTGGGGCTGGAGGAAAACACCATCGTCGTCTTCACCAGCGAGCACGGCGAGATGCTGGGCGACCACCGGCTCATGTCCAAGATGAACAGCTACGAGGAGGCGGCGAAGGTTCCGTTTCTGCTCTCGGTCCCAGGGCTGTGGGAGCGCTCCCGGCGCATCCGGAAGCCGGTGAGCCAGGTGGATGTGACTCCGACTCTGCTGGACCTGATGGGGCAACCGGTTCCGGACCACGTTCAGGGAGAGAGCTGGGCCGAACACCTGCGTGCGGGACGGAGTCTCCCCGACCGGGACGTTCTGTTCGTCAGCGACGAACCGGGTTTCGCCCATCCGTGGAACCGGCAGCACGTCTATCACCACCGGACCCTGGTGACGCCCGAGGGTTGGAAGCTCACGGTGAGCTCCGCCGGCGACGGGGAGCTCTACCACCTGGGCCGCGATCCCAAGGAGATGCGGAACCTGTATTTTCTCCCGGAGTACCAGGATCAGGTCCGGAAGATGCGGGGCCGGCTGCGGGCCCGCCAAGAGCGATTCGAGGATCCCGTGGCCCTGGACCTGAACCAGCCGTGGCCCGAGCGGAGGGGTGGCCAGCCGACATTTCCGTGACCCGATACGGCCTGTACCTTTTTCTCCTTCTGTTCGCCGGAAGTGGAACCGCCCCCGCGGCTTCATCCTCCCCGCCCGACGTCCTCTGGATCATGCTGGACGACGGGCGGGCGGATACGCTGAGCTGCTACGGGCGGCCCTGGGCCGATACGCCACACATGGACCGTATCGCCCGCGAGGGGGTCCGCTTCGAAACGGCCATCGTCCAGAATCCGGTCTGCGTCCCGTCGCGGACCTCCATGAAAACCGGTCTCTACGCGCACCAGACCGGCGTCATGGCCATGGGAAAGCCGGCTTCGACTCCGGGCCGCTACCGGACCCGGGTGCTGAACGAAACCCCGAATCTCCTCAAGGCCTGGAACCAGGCCGGAATCACTCCCGGGAACGTGGGCAAGGCCCACGCTTTCCGTGAGGATTGGCGCCTCTTGGGGTATGCTCCCCGCTTTCTGGACAACCGGGGCCGGCCCACCCCGCACCTGCCCTCCGAGTGGCGCCGCCGCCTCCTGTCGGTGGTTCGGACCAAGACCCATCAGTGGATGATCGGGGGCCTGCTCGACATTCCACCCGGCCAGATCCGCACGGCCCGGCTGGGAGACCTGGCACTCGGCCGGCTCCGGGAACTGGTCCGGTCGCCGGATCCCTTCTTCCTGCGTGTCTCCTTCCACGCGCCGCACGTCGCCTGCTCCACCACGCCCTCCTGGTTCGTCGATCCCGGCCGGATCGATCTGCCCTTCCCGGCACCCGAAGAGATCCGGGACAAGCCCCGTTACGAGCGGGAGAACATCCATGTCTACAGCGGCGCTCCCCACCTGAGCCGGGAAGAGATCGGGGTCGCCCGGGGGACCTACTACGGCATGATCCGGGCGGTGGACCGGGAGGTCGGCAGGTTGCTCTCGGTCCTGGAACAGGCCGGACGCCTGGATGAGACCATCATCGTCATCAACTCCGATCAGGGATTCCAACTGGGAGAGCACCGCAACTGGAAGAAACGGGATTTCTACGACACCAATGTCAAGGTCCCTTTCATCCTTCGGGCTCCGGGACTGCTGCCGCAGGGAAAGGTGGTGACGGAGCCGGTGGAGATAGTGGACTTCCTGCCCACGCTGCTGGAGCTGTCCGGATTCGATCCGCCCCCGGGGATTCGGGGCCGGAGCCTGCTGCCCTTGATCCGGGGCGAGGTCCGGGAATGGCGCAAGGCCTGCTTCTCGGAACACGATCACAGCGAAGACGCCTACGAGGAACTTCGCCGCGGCGGCGGACGGCGGGTCATGGTCCGGACCCGGGAATGGAAGCTGGTCTTCTTCATGGACGAGCGAGTCCCGGACGAGGACGGGGCCCTCTACCATCTCCTGAACGACCCCTGGGAGCAGCGCAATCTCTACGGCAACCCCACCTACGGCGGGGTGGTGGAGGAACTGAAGCGCATGGCCCGGGAATGGGACCGGGGAGAGCCAGGAGGGGGGACTTTCCTGTCCCCCCGTCCCCCGGTCCCAGCCACCACGGTTTCGCGCCGGGAAGGCCCGCGACCGGGATGAATCCGCTGGGTTCGCAGCAGGTTTCCCGGCGACTTGTCCTTGCGCCAGCCCTTCAGGGCTTCGGTCGAGGCCGCCGGATCCGGCCGATTCCCTGACAAAACCGGAAGCGGGGGTAGGAAATCCGTTGCTCCGTCAAACTGAGCTACAGGATAAATCCTTTTTTTGAAACCCTTTATCCCTGTTGTTCCCTAGAATCATTCCCCCTTGTTTCCGACCCGTTGCCTGTTTGTTGCCTGGTGCGTTTGTGAGTGTTCGATAGCCTGTGTCAGCCATATGTTGCGGTCCGGATTATGTGGCGGACAGTCCTTATCACCCTGCTGAACATGAGAACATGCCGTATCTCAGCAACATAATTTCCTTCACTCAGAGTGCGGCCAGGAAGGCGATCAGTCCCGTGTCTGCCCTCCACGGGCGATCCGAACCGGGCTCGGCGGCATCGCAGAGCGCCATGGCCCTGGCCTTCATCTCCAGGTCGATCTCGGCATGTTGGTCGTATCGAGGCTGGCATGACCGAGCCAAGCGCGGATCGTGTTCAGATCGATGCCGGCCTGGAGCAGGTGGCAGGCGCTGGTGTGACGGATGGTGTGCGGCGTGACCCTCCTTCCGGCGAGCGACGGGGCGCGGGCCGCAGAGCGTTCGACGAGCCGATAGACCCCGAACCGGGTATAGGACCTTCGCTGCCGGCTGAGGAAGACGGCATCCCCGGCTGCCCGTCCCTGCAAGAGTTCAGTGAGTGCGGCTTCGGTCCGGGGCCACAGCGGACACTGTCGGTGTTTTCCGCCCTTGCCATGGATGTTGACGAGCGCTTGCCCGCCGCCGCGTCGTCCGATTTGCAGATCGCCTGCCCGCCGCCGCGGGAAAGCGCATGGTGATGGGTGCATCCCGACTTGGGGCGGCGTACCCGCAGTGTCTCCTCTTCCCAGTCCGGATCATCGAGCCGCAGGCCAGCGACCTCGCTGGCACGCAACCCGTAGGCGATCAGCTCTCGGAGGGACAACCAACGGGGATTGCCATTGTGAACCCCACGGAGGAATCTCAGGAGATCAAAATCAGGTTTTACCAGTCGGGGATCCCGCCGCTCGATATACGCGAGTCCGTGCTGACAATCCCACGGCAGTCCAAAGTGAGCCGGTACTTGTCAGACTTGGTTGACCTGGAGGGTCTGGAAGACACCTCGACCCCGCTTCGGAAACACAATGCGGGTGTGGTTAGGATCCAAGGAGAGACGGAGATCGCGGTCGCGGCCGTGCAGGTTTCGGAGGCGACCCAGTGGTTTCAAACCGTACTGGTCAGCCCGGAACCCAAGGGTCGTTGACCCGTTTTCCCGGTGTAAAATCGAAGTGATGGAATCTTCCTGATTGAGGAAAAATCAGGAGATGGGGGAGATGGTCGAATACCAGTGTCAAATGTCTAATGGCCATTTGACACTGTCAGAATTCCGGGTCCGCTGCGCGACGGGAATGGAGTGAACGAAGCGGGGCAGACCAACGGAAGTCCGGGGGTCCCCATCACTCGGCTCCACCAGCGGCGAGAGGTACGGCAGAAATTCGACCCGTCACTCTGGTGCATCTCCGTCCGATTCCGTCGACTTGACCCACTTGCGGATCGCCGACGCCGAGGGCTCAAACTCCCGCGCCAGTGACTCCCGTGTACGCCCTGATCGCACCAGCCTCATCAATCTCCCGGCGGAGATCCGGCGCGTACCGCCGCTGCTTTCTTGCCATCGTGGATCCCTCCTCATCACTTCCATTCTTTAAGGGTAAACTCCGACCAAAGGAGGTTCCCAATGAAACCGGTCATCCTCACTGTAATGCTGCTTGTTCTGGCAGGGTCGGTCGTCCATACAGACCCAGACCAGCACACGACACTCATCATTCCCATCTACAACCAGACTAGGGACTATCTGAGTGGGGTTTCCATGATCGAGACCCAGGGAAGACGGGTCAAGATGACCACCGAGGAGTTCAAGGAAAACGGAGAACTCGTCAACCGCGATGATTGGTTGATCCTTAAGGAGAACTCGATTGAATACCTGGCTCCGTTTTTCGACATCACCGGCAACACACCGGAAGTCGGAAACGGATGGGCGCGTATTTTCGTTCCCAAGAACCGCCAAGTTCATGCTGTGTACGGAGCGGGCCACTATCGCGAACGAGGGCGGTCAGTCAGTTTCATTGCCAGACCGCCAGCTCGGGTGTTCCGATTTGTGGGAGGCAATGACAGCCGCCCACATCCTTCGGTAAACGATGCCAACCACGATACTGGATTGTCAATCGTCAACCCCACGGACACCGAGCAAACCGTGAGGGTAACCTTCCACCGGACCTATCCCCGGGACTCGGACGGGGAGCCCCCGACGATCCCCAGGACGGTCCAAGGCACAATGAAGATCCCGGCCATGCACCGAGTCAGCCGATTTCTCACGGAGTTGGTTCCCATCCAGGAGAAATTCCCCGGCGAACATGTCCTTAGAGGAGTGATTCGGGTCGAAGGGGAGACTGAGATTTCAGTGGCCGCCCTGCATTATTTCTGGAACATTCCCTTTATGGGGGGCATCCATGTCACGGCAGAGCCAGTCCCGCAAATGAGTCCTCAGTAGTTCCAGTGGTTGGCCGCCACGCGGCTGACCTGGACCTCTCCATCCTTGCTGGGTCCGGCAGCGAACATGACCTCGGAACCGGACAAGGACGGAATCTTGATGTCGTAGCTGTTCTTGACGGTGTTCTCGTTGACCCACGGGCTGTCACCCAGAAGGGTTCCCTGGCGCCTGTCTTGCGGGTCCAGCTTCCAGACCTCGGGTTGGGACTACTGAGGAGAGCTCACTGGTATCCCGCTGAAGAACCCGGTTTTCCGGGAGAAGTTCAAGGCACCCACGGCAATTCGGGTCTTCCCTTGAACGTGAACGAGTCCGTTTATCCCCGTGGACGGCGGGTCGTATCCGTCTAAGAGGACCAACTCTGAGAGAAAACGGCTCAGTCGGCTCATCGGCGCAATCTCCCAGGATCGTTCCTGTGTCTCGGCCGATTTCCATTTTGGATGGAACCGGACGGTTACAGTCTGCTTGCTCCCCGTGGGGTTGACGATTGACACGGCAGTCTCCTCTCCTTTTGCCTTCCCGCCAGGGATAATTGGGACGGGAGCGACCCTCCCAGGGGGTGTTGCGCAAATGTGAATTGCGCAACGCCGCCGTGCCCGATCCGGGCAGCAAAAAGGGGGGGCGCTCCCGTCCACCTCCGATTTCCCCGTGCGGGCGCCGCCGTTCGGGGATCTGGCCGTAACCACAAGCAGGAATTTGTGAATCGCCGGGAGTGCCCGGCACGACGATCAGAGCGTGGCGCTGGCCCCACGGTAGCCGAAGCCTGCGCCAAGTCCACACTGGATATGACCGTCTCCCGCCGCATCGACTGATTGTTCCTCCGACACTTTCGATCAACCCCCGGTATGTATCCCAATGAGCAGGGCATGGTCATCCCGTCACTCGACCATTCCAGGATCGCGATCGGTTCTGGTCCCGCACGCCAAGGCCGCGTTGATGCAACTGCGGTAGCAACCAATTACTGGATTTACTAGTACAAAGGAGGCTCAACGACGCAAGGAGGCTCAGCGACGCCTTGGGGTTCCGCAACGACAGGGACGTGCCGAATGTCTCCCGTCTCGTGTGAGAACCCCAGGGCACCCACCGCAATCCGCGACTCCCCGATGATGCGGACGATCCCGCCAAAATGGTGCGGGTTTCCCACCGACTCCTCCAACGGAATCAATTCTGAAAGAAACCTACTCAGCCGACTCATTGGAGCAATCGTCCACCTTGCTTCAACCGGTCTCCGCAAAGGCTTCCCGTACGTAACGTACATCTGAACTCTTACTCCCTGTTCATCGTGCGTTGGATTGACAATCGAGATCGCTGTCTCCTGATCCTCCCTATCCCACCGAAACCCGAAGAATCGGAATGCGGGCGCAGGTTCCACCGCCGCGGCGGAAGCGGCCGAGGATAGGGTTGCCGCCGGATCATTTCTGTACTTGTACACTGTGCTGACTGCATGGAGATTGCGATTCTCCGGGTGCACGATCCGCGCCCATCCGTTTTCAATCGTCTCGCCCAAGTAAAGCGGATGGAAAATTACCGTCTCCCTGGCATTTTCGGCGAGTGTGCGATCCTCTCCCTCCCCAGGGACAAAGTCGCCATCCTCAGTGAACTCACGTACTTTGAAGTTCGTGGGAAGGCCGGACGCTTCCATTACTGAAATCTGCGTGGTGTACCCATATTGAGGGTAGATTGGGACGACGAGCATCTTGAGCGGTGCGTCTGTAGTGACGAGTGGAGCTTGAGAATGCCCGGCCAGGAGCAACAAGGGAAGAAGCAGCAAGGCAACTAGTGACGACTTGGGCTTGCTCATAGATGTAATCCTGAGTTAGTAATTCCTTCGGTCAACTACAATTAACCGAGAGGGGTTGGAGCTGGTCGGTTTCGCGACCGACGTTTCCTGATCCTGAATCAGGTGTGTTGACCAAGATAAACACTACAGTCCCTCTCCGTCTCACTGTTTCGGACCGAAACTCCGCAAACGAGTTTCCTTGAGTTCAGCACCCTCAAAAGGCATACGATGCCTGTGACCCCATTTCGACTCAATCAGCATGCGCACAGCGCCAGCGATCGACAGCGGACCGGTCGTGGATACCCGCCATTGGAATCTTAAAACGACACCAGCAAGACCCGGTCCGGGACGAAGTGGGACTGGTGGAAGAGAGTCGCGGCGTCGGGCTATAATTGCGCAAAGTATCTTCGGCAGGAGTGTTTCGTACCGATGAGACGGAAACCTCGTCCAACTTGGGCTGTTTTTTGCTTCGCCTTGTGGGGCCTTCAAGGCGTTCACGCCAATGACAAACCCCAGCCCACAGATCCGGAGTTGCGGTCCCATCATCCTCTGGGCGGGTCCATCGGGACCCCTTTCGAGATCCGGGTGAGGGGAAAGCGCCTGCAGGGGGTCCGGACCGTCTGGTTCGAGCGTGAAGACGTCCGGGCCCGGGTCCTGACGGTGGAGGAAATCAAGGACTCGGGAGAACAGGAAGGCGACGAGTACTACAGGAAGAGGGCGTTGGCCCTCCTGGGCCAGGATCAGGAGGAGCCGGAGTTCCTGGCCGTGCTGGAAATCCGGACCTCCTCCGAGACGCCCACCGGACTGCATCACTTCCGCCTCGCGGGTCCCACGGGCCTTTCCAACTCCCTGAGCCTCCATCTCGTGGATCAGGCTGTCCAGAACGAGGGGGAATCGCCTCACCATCGACCCTCCCAAGCGCAGGAGATCAGCCTTCCGGCCGTCGTCAACGGGACCATCGAGGAGAAGGGAGAACTGGACTACTACTCCTTCGAGGTGGAGGCGGGCGAGACGCTGGCCTTCCAGGTGCTGTCCGGATTCGATCTGGGCGTCAACTACTGGGCTCAGACCGAGATCCGGCTCTACGAACCCCACGAGAGCTGGTTCGGGTCCGACCGGGCGCGTCCCCTGGTCCTGAAGGGCCCGCGCCTGTCGTGGGAACCGATCCGGCCCCGGAGCTCCTGGTTCGACCGCCGTGACTTCGTGACCCAGTTCGTCTTGTACCCCCTGCTGGAACACCGCTTCGAGAAGGCCGGACGCTACCTGATCTCCGTGGGCACCTACCTGGGACGCAGTTCGGACAACAGCTATCAGTTGAGAATCGAACCGGCCCGGGACGAAATCGTTTCGCGCCGTTCAATTGGCGCCTTCGGCCAGCCGGCCCATGCCGACCCGGCCGACTGGTTGGAGAGGGATTCCTCGACCCTGCGCCAGTTCGGGAGCTTCTACCGGAGACTGGGGGACGACCGGCTGGCTGAGTTGAGGACCCGATCGGCGGCCGCCTCCGCCGCTGGAGCCGACGACTCATCCCCGATGGCTTCCGTCCGGGAGCGGGAGCCCAACGACTCGACGGAGGTCGCCCAGGAACTGACTCTGCCCGGCTTCGCCGAGGGCCGCATCGATTCCCCCGGCGACGTGGACCGTTACCGGTTCCGGGTCGCGGCGGGACAGGCGCTGGCGGTGGAGATCGAAACTCCCCGGCTCGCGCCCCCTCATTTCAGTCCCTGGCTCAAGGTGTTGGACGCCGAAGGAGAGGTGGTGGCCCAAAACATCTACCGGGAATACGGCGGCAACGGCATCGATCCCAACAAGACCATCGAGCGGAAGACGCTGCATACGTTCGAGGAGGAGGGCGACTACTGGCTGTTGGTCCGGGATCTCACCGACCATGCCTGGGGCGAGGACTTCCAGTATCGCGTCCTGGTTCGGCCCCAGGTTCCCCATTTGGGCCGGATGGAGGTCTCATTGGGCGTCTTCTCGGTCTCGTCCCAGCTCATCGAAATGACGGACCGCCTCAACCTGAAGCCGGGAGAGTCCCGGAGCCTGACCTTGGTGGCCGACTTGGAAGAAGGGTTCGACGGAGGAGTACTGGTCGAAGTCGACGGCCTCCCCGAAGGCATGCGGGTCCAGGCCGCCACCCCGGCCAGTTGGAGTCCGCTGCTGGTGCAGGGTATTCAGTATCGGCCGCCCGGCGAACATATCGTGGACCCCAAGAGTCACCGTCCCCGGCGGCAGGCGGTCACCCTGTTGCTGCAAACGGATGGTTCGATTCGACCGACCTCCCAGCCCCGGTTCCTGACGGTTCGAGCCCGTCCCATGGCCGGAAACCGGACCGGGTCCCCGATCACGGCAGCCAGGATTCCGCTTCTGATTCTGGACTCTGCCGGGATCACGGCGGACGGCCGCGCCCGGAAGGAGGTGGCGTTGGCCCCATGAAGTCACCGAGGTTGGCTCGTATTCCGTTCTTCTGGGTTCTTGCGTTCACCCTGCTGAGCCCGGCCTCCCCGGCCGCCGGCTCTCCGGCCGTCCATAGTTTGCGTCTTCTCCCGGACGAGGCGGTCCTCCCAGCCGCCGGCGCGTCTCAGCGTTTCCTGGTATTGGCGAAAGGAAGCGACGGACTGGAGCGGGACGTCACCTCCCGGGGCGTGTTCTCCCTGACCGGCGGTGGAGTCGCCGAAGTGGACCCGGCGGGCCGGGTCACTGCCATCGGAGTCGGAGAGACGACTCTCCAGGTCCGGGTGGGCGAGCTGACGGAGCGGGCCTCCATCCGGGTCTCGGCGGCCAAAGCGAAACCGACCTTCAGCTTTACCCGCGACATCGGAACCATTCTCACCAAGCGGGGATGCAACTCCAGCGACTGCCATGGTGGGGTCAAGGGCAGAGCCGGGTTCAAGTTGTCCATCGACGCCCTGCACCCGCGCGACGACTTCCGGTGGATCGTCCAGGGCGGCGTCTACCAGGTCATGAGCCCTGAAGCGGCCAGCCCGGTCGAGCCCCGGGTGGACCTGAACGCTCCGGACCGGAGCCTCCTGTTGCGGAAACCCACGATGCAGGTCCCCCACGGAGGGGGCGAACGCCTCAGCCGGGACTCGACGGACTACCGGCTCCTGCTGGACTGGATTCGCCGAGGGGCCCGCTACGGCGACGCATCGTCCGAGGCGGCGCGGCAGATCCGGCGGCTGGAGGTCCTCCCATCCGAGGTGATCCTGAAATCGGGAGATCGCCACGGGCTGGTGGTGCTGGCCCATCTGCCGGACGGTTCCCGCGAGGACGTGACCGGTCAGGTGCGCTATGAGTCCTCCAACCTGGAGACCGTGAAGGTGGACTCCGAAGGAACGGTTCGGGCCAAGAATCCGGGTGAAACCACCATCCTGGTGCGGGCCCCGGGTCACGTGGTGAGCGCCCGGGTCGGCGTCGTCGCCGACGTGGTGACGGACCCGGCGGGATTTCTGTCCCGCAACTACATCGACGATCATGTCCTGGCCAAATTGCGCAAATTCCATCTGCAGCCGGCGCAGCGCTCCAGCGACGCCGAGTTTCTCCGGCGTGTCTGCCTCGACCTGACCGGGACCCTGCCCCCGCCCCATCGGGTTCGGGAGTTTCTGGCCAGCCGGGATCCGGACAAGCGGGAGAAGCTGGTGGACATCCTCCTGGAGTCGTTGGAGTTCACCGACTATTGGACCTTCCGGCTGGCCGACCTGTTCCGAGTCGGCCACATCGCCACCGGAATGGCCGAGCACGGCCACGTCTACTGGCAATGGGTCCGGGATTCGGTGGCGACCGACAAACCCTTCGACCAGATGGCCCGGGAACGGATCACGGCCCAGGGCTACGACGGCGCCTCGCGCCATTTCCTGCAAAACGGGGTCATCTCCCGGCCCGAGAACGCCATGGCCGAGCAGTTCCGGGTCTTCCTGGGACGGCGCCTGGACTGTGCCCAATGCCACGACCACCCCTACGAATCGTGGAGCCAGGACCAATTCTGGGGCTTGGCCGCATTCTTCAAACGGGTGACCCGGTCCGAGTGGGCCGGCTTCGGCACCGCCCTGATCTACGACGACCCGGAAGGGCCCGATCCCGATTTCGGCGCCGGTCCCGACAGCAAGAAGACCATCCATCCCCGGACGGGCCGGGAAGCGGATCCGGCCTTGCCCGACGGTTCCCCGGTGCCGGCTCACACCCACACCAGCCCCCGCCGGACCTTCGCCCGCTGGGTGACCAATCACCCCTGGTTCGCCGAGGCCGCGGTCAACCGGTTCTGGGGCCAGATCTTCGGACGCGGACTGGTGGAACCGGTGGACGACTTCCGATCGTCCAATCCTCCGACGCATCCGCGCCTCCTGAAGGCCCTGGCCCGTGATTTCCGGGAGCAGGGATACGATCTGAAGCAACTGCTCCGGCGAATGGTCCTGTCGGAGACCTACCAGTTCTCCTCCACGCCCCATCCCGGCTCGGAAGGGGACGGGATCAACTACTCCCACTCCCTGCCCCGGCCGCTGGACGCCGAGGTCCTCCTGGACGCCATGACCTCGGTGACGGGGGTGGCCCAGACCTTCGAGAGCACCGACAAGGGACTGGCGCCACCGGGCACCCGGGCCATCGAGCTGACCATGCCGGACCTTTACCCCTCGGACTTTCTGGACATGTACGGGAGAACCAATCGCCAGCAGGTCCCGGAGCGGACCGTCGAGCCCAGTCTCAACCAGGCGCTCCACCTCCTGGTGGGATCGACCTACACGGAGCGGTTGGCCGGTGAGGGGAGCCGCCTGGCGCGCCTGCTGGAGGCCGGCGCCTCCGACGGGGAAATCATCGAGGAACTCTATCTCGCGGCCCTGGCCCGCCATCCCCGTCCCGAAGAGCGGGACGGATTGGCACAACTGGTCCAGCGGAGCTCCTCCCGCGGCGAGGGACTGAAGAACCTGGTCTGGGCGCTCTTGGCATCGAGGGAATTCGCTCACAATCACTGAGAAAAGGGACTGAGGGAAGCGACATGAAATACACCGGGTGCCTGTTGCCGACTCCGGAGGTACTGGCGAGGCGATCCTTTCTCAAAGTCGGTTCGCTGAGCCTCCTGGGGATGTCCCTGAGCCGCTACCTGGAAGCCGCCCACCTCATGGCCAGGGCGGGAAAGGACGTCGAGTCGGCCAAGGCCAATTCGTGCATCCTCATCTGGCTGGAGGGGGGACCCGCCCAGATGGACACCTGGGATCCCAAGCCCAACAGCAGCTTCGGGTCCATATCCACCAACGTGCCCGGCATCCGGATCTCGGAACTGCTCCCCAACCTGGCCCGGCACATGGACAAGGTCTCCATCATCCGCTCCATGCAGTCTTTGGAGCCCAACCACGAAAAGGCGATCTACTACGGCCTCACGGGCCACCGGCCCACGCCGGCCATGGATTTTCCCGGCGTCGGGTCCATCGTCTGCCGTGAGCTGGGACGGATCAACCACGTGCCGCCCAACATCGTGGTCCCGGCCAAAGCGGGCAAGCAGCACTACCTCTACCAGAAGGGGCAGTACCTGGGACCCGAATTCGATCCCATGCTGGTGGGGAACCCCAATGAGAAGGACTTCCAGGTCCCCGATCTCAGCCTTCCCAAGACCCTCACCCGGGAACACCTGGAAGACCGGCGGACCTTCCTGGACCTGGTGGACAGCTACTACCGGAAGAAGGTCCGGACCGCCGAGCACGCCAAGATGGACCGTTTCAACCAACAGGCCCTGGAGATGATCACGGCGCCGGAGGTGCGGCAAGCCTTCGACCTGAGCCAGGAATCGGAGAAGACCCGGGATGCCTACGGGCGGACCAGCTTCGGCCAGAGCCTGCTCCTGGCCCGGCGCCTGGTGGAGTCGGGAAGCCGGTTCATCACGGCGGCCGGCCATGACCTCAACGGCTGGGACACCCACTCGAACAACGACAGCCGGAACATCAAGCAGACCGCGAAGCTGGACGAATCCCTGCCGGTCCTGCTGGAGGACCTCCACCAGCGCGGCCTGTTGGAGTCCACCATCGTCGTCGTCATGGGCGAGTTCGGCCGCAGCCCCCACCACAACTCCAAGGCGGGACGAGACCACTGGCCCCACTGCTGGTCCCTGCTGCTGGGGGGCGGCGGAATCGAAGGCGGCAAGGTGGTGGGCGCAAGCGACGATCGGGGAGCCTACGTGGCGGAGCGCAGGGTCACCATCGGAGACCTGTTCGCGACCCTCTACAAGGCCTTCGGCATCGACTGGCACAAGGAATACATGAGCCCCATCGGCCGCCCCGTGAAGATCGCCAACTCCATCGACGACGAGACTGGACAGCCTGTCACCGAGTTGATCTGACGAGGCTTGACGAATCCACCGGAAGAGGGGTCGCCTTTGGGAATCAAAACAGGCGCTCGATCCCGGGACAGGAGTCGAATCCGCGGTCGAAGCTGAGGATGCGGCTGGCGCCGGCCTGGCGCATCACGGCAACGTGCAACGCATCCCGCGACGAGATCCCTGGAACGAGGCCAATCAACCGCCGGGCCTCCCTGACCTCAGCCAAGCCGAAACTGAGAACCTCGTCGGCAAGGGCATCCAGGGTCGCGAAGGCGGCGTCGATGGCGGCGTGTCTCCTGATCGCCGTGTAGCGGTGAAGAATCTCCCGATAGACTTCCACATCAGTAACCAAGAGTTCCTCGTCCCGGATCAGATTCGTGAGGATCTCAAGCGCGCGCTCTTTGTTGGGATGCCCCGCTCCGACAAGGTACATGGGGACATTCGAGTCGATGAAGATCACTCAAGACCCCGTCCGGCTTCGATCTCCTCGAGCATGACATCGATGTCGGCAGTGGGAAATTCGTTTCGCGCTGCTTCAGCAACAGCTCGCAGCTTGATTCCAATGTCTCGGGATTGGTCGGACCGCGCTTTTCGAAGCGACTGCCGGACCCACTCGGCAACCGTCATTCGTTGCCGTTCGGCCGCAGCCTGAATCTCTCGATATTCGTCGTCTGCAAACAACACTTGCATCCGTTTGGTCATAGATAATTAGTCTATCTGACTCATCATATATGAGTCACTTTGCGTTGAACCTCGATACTCACATGGGGGTCGCCATCAACGAGACGCCAAAGAAGTCCCCCACCGCCGGACCTCCGGCATGATCCCGCGAGAAACTGGGCAGGATTGTCCATCAGCGGCGCCCACCGCGTTGCCGCTGTCGAACGACTCGTAGGGGCGACCCTTGTGGTCGCCCTCCCCCGAACGGCGCCACCGTCCGCCGGCCATTGCTTGGGCACTACCGAACCGGGGGGGTGGAGCGGC
>JAJDTT010000006.1 GCA_022827025.1 Acidobacteriota bacterium | reverse complement strand
CATGTTTTCTCAGAAGTCCCCCACCGCCGGGCCTCCGGCATCATCCCGCGAGAAACTGGGCGGGGATGGTCCATCAGCGGGGCCCACCGCGTCGCCGCTGTCGAACGACCCGTAGGGGCGACCCTTGTGGTCGCCCTCCCCCGAACGGCGCCACCACCGTCCGCCGGCCATTTCCTGGGCACTACCGGACCGGGGGGGGTGGAGCGGCGACTTTCTAGTCGCCGACTGGGATCGGCGTCCGGAGCGGCGTCTGGAGCGGCGTCGTCCTCGGCGCCGACGTGGCTCGGCGTCCTTCCGGGCGCCGGGAATGGCGACGTGGAGCAGCGGCGTGGCGCGGGCGACTCCGCCGGGGAACGATGCGACCCCGCAGGGCACCCACAAGGGGTGCCCCTACGGTCATCGGGAATTGGAAGTTTCAAAGAAGAAGAAGACGGGGGGACAGGAAAGTCCCCCCTCCACTCACTCCACCGGGTAGAGCGGCAATTCGATGAAGGACGCGTTCCCCGACTGGTGATAGACCGTGTTGTTGGCGATGCGCCATCCCCGGTCGTGCGGGTCGCCGGTGTTCCGATTGATGTCGAAGTTGGGGAAGTTGCTGCTGGCGACGTGGATCTGAATCCGGTGGTTCGCCTTGAAGACGTTGGCCGCCGGCTGCAGCGGAAACTCGAGCCGGTATTTCTTCCCCTCCTCCATGAGGACCGATTTTTCGAAGCTCTCCCGGTATCGCGCCCGCAGGATCCCCTCCGAAACGGGCACGCCATATCCTGCCGGGTAGTCCGCACTGGGCGGGTACAGGTCGACCAGCTTGACGTAGAAGTCGGTGTCGGGGGCATCGGAGGAGACCCAGAGCACCGCCTTGACGTTGCCCGAAATCCGAACGTCCTCGGTCAAGGGCCCGGTCTGGTAAACGAGAACGTCCGGGCGGGAGGAGATGGGCAGGCCCGGAATGCCGTGTCCCGGCAGGCTCTCCAGTTCGATCTGGTCGCGGGGTCCCATGCCCCGAAAGCCCAGCTTGAGCGCCGGACCGTAGGAGATGATGCACCGGCCGTTGCTGGAGACCGTGTCGTTGGGATCGTAGGTGTAGGTGGTGGATGAGCCGGAGGCGGCCGGTTTCTCATTCGACAGGCTGCCGTTCGCGTGCAGAAAGAACTTCGTGGACCGGACTCCCTCCGGAGGCCAACTGTCCGTGGTGTGCCATTCGCCGCCGTGATTCAGGCGGCCGTCCGGAGCCTTCCGGCCGTCTCCGCCGCCCATGACGAACACCTGGATCGGCTTCCCCAGGTCGACGCTCTCGTCGTTCTTCATCCACCGGTCGAACCATTTCAGCTCCAACTGGCGAAACTTGTCGTAGGTGTCGATGCCGTCCCCCTGGTTGCCGAAATTGAGGTCTCCCTGGGAGGTGTCGAAGTTGTTGTGGGTCCAGGGTCCGATCAGCAGGTATTGGTTCTCGCGCCCCAGCTCGACCATCTTCTGGTAGCCGTCGCTGATGGTTCGCGGGTACCAGTCGTACCAGCCGACCACCCACAGGATGGGCATCTTGGGGTAGTCCTCGAAGTACTCGTCCATTCCCAGGCCGGGCTGGCGCCAGAATTCGGTGTATTCGTTGTTGTCGAAATAGAGCTTGAACGCCGCGTCCTCATACTGGGGCGTCAGGCCGAGAGGGGTCTGTCCGCGCCGCCAGGGAATGCGGGAAGCCCAATCCAGGAAGTTCTGCCCGGTCCTCATGGTCATGATGGGTTCGGCGATGAAGGGTTTGTCCTTCGCTTCCTGGCTGCTGGCGGCCACCGCCACGATCCACTGCAGGAGCCCCAGGTGCAGGGCGCCGCCCGAGCGCATGCTGTAGTGGTAGGCGTTGATGGGGCCCTCCATGGGGATCATGGTCACCAGGCTGGGCGGGTTCAGAGCGGCCAGATGGAACTGGACCCAGGCCATGTAGGAGACGCCGTAGGTGCCGACCTTGCCGTTGCTGGACGGGTGCTTCGCCATCCATTCCACCGTGTCGTAGCCGTCCTCGGGGTCGTCGACGAAGGGAAAGAACACCCCCTCGGACTGGAACCGGCCGCGGCAGTCCTGGATCACTCCGACGTAGCCGTTGCTGGCAAAGAACTCGGCCGCCTCCTTGAAGAAGTTTCCTTCCTTGTCGTAGGGCGTCCTCTGCATGACCACCGGGAACTTCTCATCGGCGGGTTGCCCGTTTTCGGTCGGCAGGTAGATGTCGGTGGCCAGCTTCACGCCGTCCCGCATGGGGATCATGACGTTTTTCAAGACGGCCACGTCCCAGGTTTTTCTGGTCTTGGCGCCCTGCGAAAACGCCGAACTGACGACACAGAGTGCGATCATCGAAATCACAATCGTTGACTCTTTCATCTTGAGGCCTCCTCCGGGGACGCAAGCCCGTCCACACTCGTTATGGCCGGCTCCTTGAACCAGGCCCGCAGCCTTTCGGTTTCCGCCATGTCGATTTCACACCCGGTGACGGCGACGCCGTACTCGTCCCGCGCCCGCAAGGGACTGATCTTCTCCTGCCTCACGTCCGCCAGGACCTGTTCAGGATCCCGTTCGTAGGGGGAGCCGTATCCCCCGCCGCCACAGGACTCCAGCCGAACCGACTGTCCCTTCTCGAGCTGCACCGTCGCCTTGGACGGGAGGTCCGTCTCCCCGTTTTCGCCGATCAGCACATAGCGCGCCGTTTTGCCGGCGCGGCCCCCAAATAACCCCCACGCCGGAAACCGGACCCGGTCCGCCAGAATGGTGTAGGAGGGTTCGTGTCCCACGAAAACGTACTCCCGGCAGAGGCCCAATCCGCCGCGGTGCCGGCCCGGGCCCTCCGAATCGGGGATCAACCCGTAGCGCGTGATCCGCACCGGATAGTTGCTCTCGATCTCCTCGATGGGCGCGTTCTGCGTGTTCTGGAAGTGGGTCTGGACCGCGTCGGGACCGTCGGTCCGGCTCCTGCCCCCGTAGCCGCCGGCCGCCGTTTCGTAGTAGGAATAGTATTCGCCGCTGCGGGGATCCCTCCCCCCCGAATCCGACCTGGCAGATCATCCCCTTGGTCCCGGCGGGAACGGCGTGGGGCAGCGCCGGAGCGAGGGCCTTGAACAACACTTCGCAGAGCCGCACCGAGACTTCCCAGCCGCCGACGATGGCTCCCGGCCGGCGGGCGTTCACGGCCGAACCCGCCGGAGCGACCACCTCGATCAATTGGTACAAGCCCTCGTTGACCGGAATGTCCGGGTCCAGCAGGCATTTCAGAACGTAGACGCAGGCGGTGAAGGTCTGCGTCAGGTTGCTGTTCATGGGCGCCGCCCGCTGCCGGTCCGATCCGGTGAAGTCGAACCGGACGCTGCGGCCGTCCAGCGTCACCCTGGCCTTCAGGTGAACCGGGCGGTCGCTGACCCCGTCGTCGTCCAGCCACCCTTGAGCTTCGAACGTCCCCCGGGGCAGGCTCTCCAGTTCGGCCCGGGCGCGGTCCTCCGTGTACTCCAGCAACTTGTCGACGTAGAAGTCCAGGGTGTCGCGTCCGTAACGGTCGAAGAGGGCCGAGAGGCGCCGCATTCCCATGTTGTTGGCGGCGATCTGCGCCCGAAGGTCTCCGGCCACCTCCTTTTTCGCCCGCACGTTGGCCAGGAACAGCTTCCAGACCTCGCCGTCGATCTCGCCGCGGGAAACCAGCTTCACCACCGGCAGAATGAACCCCTCCTGGTAGATCTCGCGAAAGGCGCCGATGCTGGCCGGGGCGCCTCCGCCCACGTCCACGTGATGGCAGGTGTTGGAGACGTAACCAGCCAGTTGGTCCCGGTAGAAGAACGGGGAGATGAGGAAGACGTCGTTGAGGTGGCTGGCCTGCCGGTGCGGATCGTTGACCAGAAGGATGTCGCCCGGCTCCAGGTTTTCCGCCCCGTACTCTTCGACCGCCCTGGGCACCAGCCGACCGATGGTCACCAAGTGGGCCGGCTGGCAGAACGCCTGCGCCACCATCCTCCCCTGGGCGTCCACGTACGCACAGGAGTAATCCAGGCGGGTCTTGATGTTGGTCGAATAAGAGGTCCGCTGCAGGGAGACCGACATCTCCTCCGTCGCTTCCACCAGGGCGTTGCGGATCACCTCGAACAGGATGGGATCGAAACGATCTGCCAATTCGGTTGCCTTCTCCGGGTCAGGGACCACTGTCGATCCAGATGGGACTGGACCAGGCCATGACGGCCCGGTGCTCCACCAGCCCGCGCTGCCGGACCCGGACGTAGTAGAACGCCCGGTCCGAATATCCCCCGTCGGTCAAGGAGACCCTCAGGCGGGAGCCGCGGGGAGTCCATCTCTTCACGAGGGAATAACCTCCTCTGTCGCGATCGAAGGCGACCAGCTCGACCCAGGCGATGTCATCCGTGCCGTGGACCTCGAGTTCAATCCGGGGCGGCCCGCCCGCCGTGACCCTGGTCCCGGGCATCCCGCCATTGATTCGAAAGTCCAGGTAGATCCGCTGGCCGGTCGTCGCGTAAGTCTGCCGCTTGGCGAGCGCCTGGTAGATGGTCTCGCGGTCCAGCCGCTCCGCCCAGACGGCCGCGAGTCCCCAGTAGGGCTGACCCGGACGGGCGGTGTGATCGTCGGACGCCGCGATCGTCCCCAGTTTCAAACCGGCGGCCCAGGCGTCCCGGGCATAGTGAGGCCCTCGGGCGCTGTTGGAGATGGGGACCATGCCCCGATGCTCCTCGGGAACCAGCTCGCTGCCGATGGGATAGGTTCCGTACGGCGCCATGCCGACCAGTTGATCGTAGCTCAGCGGATGTTCCGGTTCGAAGAGTTCGCTCTGTCCGTGAACCGAGAAGATCTCGAAGAGCGGCCGGAGAGGGTGGTCCCGGTCCCAGACCGAGGCGGCCCAGTGGACGCCCGTATGATGAGGGACCGTGAACGCCCGGTGCGAGGAGAGCCGGCGCCACAACTCGTCCAGAGTCTTCACCTCCTGCCTGCGATAGAGGGGTGCCGAGTCATCCGCGAAGTAGACGTTGTGATGACCGAAGGGAGCGGGCAGGGAACACTCGTAACCCAGCAGCGTCACGAAACGCCCCGGCTCGTAGAAGGACCTGACGCTCGCCTGGATCGACTGCCATTCCGGGTCGGTGATTCCCTCGTCCCGCCGGTCTCCCGAGGAGTGCTCCGAGGAGGCGAAGAAGTCCAGGTTTGCCTGGTCCCGGGCGAAGGTGAAGGGGTCGACTCCCAACGCGTCCTTGCTCATGGTGGAGTGGGAATGCAGGTCGCCCCAGTAGAGTCGCAGGGGCGCCTCTTCTTCGGTCACCCGAACCGGGTTGGACCGATGGAACCCGACGGCGCCGTTTCCCACCTCCAGCGTCTGGAATCCCGGAGTCGTGAAACGCGCCTGTCCCGTCCAGACGGCGCCCTCTGCGTCGAGGCTGACGGGCTCCATCCCGGGGTCGGAGGAACGGAGTTCAAGACCACTCGGCAACTCGGCTGAATTGCCCAGCCGGTCCCGGGCCGTGACATGGACGTCGACCGGTTGGCCCACGGTCCCGACCGAGTCCGCCGTGACGAGAATGGTGTGGAAGGAGCCGGCGACCGTCGTCAACCGGGGGGGATCGTCGAGTTCCCGCCATTGGCCGTCGCCGGGGTCGAACCGGACCGGGATCCGGACGGTCTCGGCCAGGCGCGAGGTCCGAATCGGCCGGGCGCCGCTGCCGTACCGGAGGGTGACCACCTGGCTGGCCGGCAGTTCGTTCGCAAGGCACGTCAGCACCAACCGGCGGTCGAAGCGGTGATAGGTTCCGTCGTGGTGCTCGTCGAGGACTTCCAGTTCCCACTGGTCGGCGGTCTCCGCTGGAAGCAGGGCGAAATATTCCAACAGTTCCTGGGATGGGACCCGCAGGGTCGGCCCCAGTTTGCCGTCCTCTCTCCGGGTCGGGCGGATAGTGTGCCAGGCCCAACTCCCCGGCAGAGCCAGGCTGATGCGGGAACCGGTCGACAGCTTGCCCTGTTTGACCTGGATGCGAAAAAGCAAATGGGATTCGTCGTCGACCCGAAAACGATTCGGAGTCACTTCGACGGAGAGGGTCGTCGGTGGGTTGGGGCTGCATCCCGTTGAAGAAATTAGAAGCAGGGATGCCGCCAGGAGGAGTCCGGCTGCGAAGAGACATCGGCAAGGGACCGACGACAAGAATCTTTCCATCGTTCGATCAGCGGCTAGGCGAGACAGGTAGAATCGTCGTTGTATGGAATGCTAACAAGGATCGCTTGCGACGCATAGGAGGGGGGACTTTCCTGTCCCCCCTTCTTCTGTTTTGCCGCACGATTCGGCGGCCTTAAAGCGGGTAGGGGGGACTGTGGTCTCCCCTACCCCCCCTGCTCGGCGGCAGGGATGCCGCCGCTCCGTCGGCGCCTATAAGACGCCGCTGCAATCGGCGCGTGAAACACGCCGCTCCGGACGCCCTTCCCAGTCGGCGCCCGGAAGGACACCGGTGCTCGTTTGGAGGGCGTCATTCTTGGCGCCCTCTTTCGAGCGTTGGGTGTGCTCGAAGCTCGGCGGCTGGACGTCTTGGGACTTTTCTTCGGAGCTCCCCCACCGGCCCCGGTCCGGCGAAATCCTGCGTGAAAAGGAGTGGGGGTTTTCCTACCCCCACTCCCACGGGGGGACTAAAAGTCCCCCCTCC
>JAJDTT010000206.1 GCA_022827025.1 Acidobacteriota bacterium | reverse complement strand
CCGTGCCCATTTGGACGGGGTGAGCGAAAGCGGTGACGGTGTTGCCTTCTTCGGCTGGGCGGCAGACTTGGAGACCCTGGAACCGGCCGATTCCATCCTCGTTTTCGTCGACGGCGAATTGGCCTACCGGGGAATGTCTCGGCACCCGCGCCCGGATGTGGGAGAGCATTTCAAGTCCGCAGAATTGGAGAATTCCGGGTTCCTGATCGAGCTGGACCGGCAACTCTTGCAAGGGAGCCCACAGGTTCGATGCTTCGCCTCCTTCGGGGACCGTATCCGGGAGACTCGATACCCTGAGGATTTCCCCTGGCCGGGAGAATCGGATGACGTTTGGGAAGAAGCCTGGTCCCCCGGCACCGGCCGGATCTGTTCCCTCGATCAGAACGCGCAGCGGTCATTTCTGATCACACAGTCCGTCACCCTGGAGACTCTCAGGACGATCTCCGGCCCCACCGAATTCGAGATCGACCTCCAGCAACTGGCCTGGGACGCGGGCGAGGATGGCCTGTTCCAGCCCGGCCCCTTCCGTGCACTGATCGGGAAGCGGCTGGATCAACTTACCGTACGGCCGACCCCGGATCTGCAAATCGAGTTGGACAAGCCAGGCCTTCTTTCGAGGATAAGGCGGAGACTGGATCCCGACTTCATTCCGGCCGCCGTCGAAGGAATGGTCTCGTCGAAGTACGCAGAGGTTTTGGCAGTGGCCGTGAACGGAACCGTCCGGGCGGTAACTTCGACATTCGACGGACCGAGGGGCGACCGGCGTTTCCAGGCGATTGTCCCCGAATCGTCCTTGGTCGAGGAGCCGAACCGAATTCAGGTGTTCGCGGTGGGACAAACCAACGGCGACGTGATCTTGTTTTCTTCAGCCGAGGGCGAGTGATTTCAATGCCGGGGGGAGTCGGGGCTGACCAGGCAGATCAGACAAGTGATCCAAGGAAACGGATCGACGATCCGATCACGAAATCGGTCATTGTGAGGCAGACTTGCCACCAGATATAGTTAGCGCTCTGCGGCTACGGCCAGGGACGAACCGGCTCGAATCTTCACCATGACGCCAGGCCCCCAGTTCTTCGACATCGCGGTGGGATGCATCCTGGTATTCAACGGCATCGCGGTGATCCTTCTCTGGGGGTCCGTACGCTCCAGGAGCAGCATCGAGCTGCCGGCCTTCGCAGTCTGTTGGCTTCTGTACGGCATCCGGATTCTGGGTCCCATCGAGGCGGTTCGCAGCGCAACGCCGATCCCCGCCGATGTTTGGGACTACGTCACGTTCGGGGCCTACTACAGCCAGGGCATCGCGGCGTGGTTCTTCGTCGAAGTGTTCTGGAGGACCAAAGGCGTATTCAACTGCTTTCGCCGAATCTGGCAGTTTCACATCATCTTCGTGATCGTCGCCATGACGGTCGACCTCTACCACGGCACGCCGGGGTCGATGCTCCCGTACCATGTGAATCTGCTCCTGATCTACATCCTGACCACCATCGCCAACTACTTCACCGGCCACATCCGGTACGAACGGGAAACCGCCCCCGCGTACATCGCCATGGTCATCGCCTCCGTCATCATCCTGCACGACGTGTTCGCGCGGCTCGGATGGCTCCCATGGACCACGCTGTTCGGTCCCGTCGGAAACTTCTTGCTCGCCGCCGCCATCTGCTACGCCTTGCTCCACCGCGCCCTCAACAACGAAAAGCGGCTCGCCACCATCGACGCCGAGTTGAACGCCGCCCGGCAGATTCAACATTCCCTCCTTCCACGGCAGGGCCCGAGCATCGAAGAAGAATTGTTGAGCGTCCGGTACATCCCCATGGACGCCGTCGGCGGCGACTTCTACGACTTCATCCCCATCGACGATTACCGGTTCGGCATCATGGTCGCCGACGTCACCGGCCACGGCATTCCCGCCGCGCTCATCGCCACGATGGTCAAGACCGCCTCAGCGTCGCAGTCTCATGCCGTGGCGGAACCCTCCCGGGTCCTGGCCGGGATGAACGATGCCCTCTACGACCAGACGGACCTCCACTTCGTGACCGTCACCTACGCCTATATCGACCTGGAAGCACACGAACTGCGTGTGGCGAGCGCCGGCCACCCGCCGCCTCTGATCTATTCGCCGACGCGGAAGGCCGGCAACGAGGTCGACATCAACGGCATCGCGCTGGGAGTCCTGCCCGTCCAGAGTTACGACACGGCAACGGTCCCTCTGGCTCCCGGCGACCGAATCGTCATCTACAGCGACGGCGTGACAGAAGCCGCCGCCCCCAACGGCGAGGAATTCTCCGCTGAACGCCTGCTCAAGATGCTGGTGGAGCGCTCCGACACGACCTCGGATGAATTCGCCGACTACACTATTCGGCAACTGATCGGTTGGACCCGAAAGCCCAGGCTCGCGCTGGACGACGACCTGACCCTCCTCGTCATCGACGTGCCTGAGAACGGGCAACGCGCAACCCGCGGGTGAATGTACAATGCGAAAATCACAGCTCGTAGGATTTCTACTGACACTCTGTTTCGGACCATTTGGATTACTCTATTCGAGTGTCCCAGCGGCGTTGATATTGATCTTCATCGGATTTTTCATCGGACTTCTTACGGCGGGTATAGGAGCCATTTTCATTTGGCTTTTCTCAATTCTCGTTGGCTTTTTTACAGTCGCTCGCTGGAATGAGCGCTTGAGAAAGCATACGACTTCACCACGGTATTGACAGAGTCGCTTTAGAATCGTATTCGTCTCCAGCCCGCGTCTCTAATATCGCTCGCAGAAGAAGTTCCGTATTTCACAATACACACTCTCAATTATTGGCCCGATGATGAAAACATGCTCTCGCACGGACACGTGACAGGGCTCCCGGCGTCCACCTAAACAGATCCCCAACACCTTCCACCAGAGCCCGCCGGCGACGAAGTAGATGAGGATGTTCACCACGCTCAGGAGGCCGCCCAGCCTCCACCAGTCTCCCATCCGCACGTAACCCGTCCCGAAGAAGACCGGCGCCGGTCCGGTGCCGTAGTGTGTCATGCCGCTGAACAGGTTGCTGAAGTAGCCCAAGACCAGCGCCGCGAGCAGGGGCGGGGTCCCCACCGCGATGGCCACCGCCAGGAAGGGAGCGTACATGGAGCTGACGTGGGTGGTGTTCCCGGCAAACAGGTAGTGGCTGTAGAAGTACAGCAGGCTCAGTAGGACGAAGGACCTCATCCAGTGCCCTTCCCCCAGGACGGCGGCCAGTTGGTCTCCGAACCAGGGGATCAGACCCATCGAGTTGAGGTGGCTGGCCAGGTTGATGAGCACTCCGAACCAGACGAGCGCGTCCCAGGCTCCCCT
>JAJDTT010000189.1 GCA_022827025.1 Acidobacteriota bacterium | reverse complement strand
CGGCAGCGGCGCCTGTCCGCGTTGCGGTCTGACGAACGACCCGGTCCCGACCGGACCGGGTGGCGGGGAACGATGCGACGCCGGAGGGCACCCGCAGTGCCCCTACGGTCATCGAGGAGGTGAAGTTACTAAGAAGTCCCCTGAAGGAGGATAGCGGTACCCGCCGGCGGAAAACCGGCACGATCCTTCATCCGCCACCGAGGTTGTCCGATTCAGGGGAAAGCCTATTCCTCCGGATCAACTTCGTCCAAGTCGCACTTACCCTTGAAACACGACCTGTTCGCCGGCGTGCTGGTGAACTGAACCGCACCCGACGACAACGTGTCCTGCCGGAGCACCGTGAGATGGATGAATTTTTCGGAATTGACCATCATGGTCCCCTGAAAATCCTCCGGGAGATCCGGGAACAATTCGTCGACGAACCGGGCTTGGTGCCCCTCGTACGGCAGGGTTTTTATTTCGAAGACGGCGCCGTCCGCATCAAAGACCCCGACGCGGATTTCTTCAGGTTTCAGGGGGACGATGTGGGCGGAGGCCACCCAGGCGAATCCGGTTCTGATGCGGGAGCTTTGCTGGATCGGAAAGGCGAAATAGAGTCCTGCTTCGTCAATTCCGGAACCGACGGAATCGATCAGTTCGCCACTCTGTTTCAGTTGAAGGTTCAGCGCACAGGATTGGATCTCGGCTGTTAGATGTGTATAATTATCCTGTCATATACACATCGATTGGAGGGCCTCCAAATGCGTACGAACATTGTCATTGACGACGATCTCTTGGAACGCGCCATGCGTGTCACCGGGGCCAAGACCAAGCGCGAGGTCGTAGAGTTGGGCTTGGCGTCGTTGATTCGATTGAAGGGACAGGAAGGAATCCGCGCCTTGCGCGGCAAGATTCGTTGGACGGGCGATCTGGACAAGATGAGGCGAGACTAATGGTTCTGGTCGATTCCAGCGTCTGGATCGATTATTTCAACGGCGTTCCAACACCGGAAACGGATCGTCTCGACGCCCTGTTGGGACAGGAGGTCGTGGCAACCGGCGACTTTATTCTGGTGGAAGTCCTCCAGGGAATTCGAAACGACTCGGATTTCAGAGCGGTAAAGCGAGCACTGTCGGAGTTTCCGTCTTTCGATCTGCTGGGACGAGAGCGGGCGGATCGGGTTGCCATGCGCTATCGAAGACTGCGCCGGAACGGAGTCACGATCCGAAAGGCCGTCGATGTCGTCATCGCCTCCTTCTGCGTCGACGAGGGGATCCCGTTGCTGTTCTCCGACCGTGATTTCCTGCCCATGGTCAAATATCTTGGTTTGAAGCCTGCTGTATATCTCCACTGAACCATGTCGAACCGGACATCTTGAAGCCAGCGCCGGAAGCGTGCCTCTGTATCGTTTCGGTCGCGTTACACGTCAAGCGCCGCGCGGCTGCGGCATTTGATCCAGGGCCTCATTCGACGGACCGATCCGAGCGAGCTCAGTACTCGGAGGGCGCCGGTTTCCGGCGCATCTGCTTGGTCCGGCTGCGATGCGCCTTGTCTTCGAGACGCCGCACTCTGGAGCGGGTCGGAATACGGGTTCCGTAGCGTTTTTTGCGCTTCTCCAGAGCCGATGCCAGCAACTGCCGGAAGCGTTCCAGAGTCTCCTGCCGGTTCCTCCATTGACTCCGGTGCCGTTGAGAAACCACCCGCAGTTCGCCTCGGCGGTTGAGGTGGCTGGCGAGTCGCCGTTGCAGTACGGCCTTCTGCCCGGCGGCCAGGCTGCCGGAGTTCATCAGGTCGAAGACGAGTGTGACCCGAGTGTCCACCTTGTTGACGTTCTGCCCGCCCGGCCCGCTGCTGCGGGAGAAGGAGAAGCGGAGCTCGTTCTCCTCGATGTCGACGCCTTCCCGGATGTGCACCATCGTTCGCTCCCTGGACGGTCTATTTTAGCAATCGGAGTTCCGACGGAGCGGAAGCCGGACCACAGGAGCCAGGGCGGGAGTTCGGGAGCGATTACGCCGGGTGGGGACGCGGCCGGATCACTCGGGTTCGATGCGATAGTGGTGGTAATCTCTGGTCCGGAAGGGGAAACGGACCATGGGGATCAAGGTCGGCATCCTGGGCACCCGGGGGATTCCCGCCAACTACGGCGGGTTCGAGACCTTTGCCGAGGAACTGGCGGTCCGTCTGGTCCGCCGGGGGCACCGGGTCACGGTCTACGGGCGGAGCCACTTCGTGGATCCGAAGCTCACGGCCTACAAGGGAGTCCGCCTTCGGGTCCTGCCCGCGATCCGGCACAAGTACCTGGAAACGGTCTCCCACACCGCCCTCTCCGTCTTTACCGCCTGTTTTCGTGGCTACGACGTCTGCCTGGTGTGCAACGCGGCCAACGCCTTCCTCTGTTGGCTTCCCCGGCTGGCCGGCCAGAAGGTGGTGCTCAACGTGGACGGCATCGAGCGGAAGCGGAAGAAATGGAATTGGGCCGGCCGGACTTTCCATCGAATGGGCGAATCCCTGGCTGTCCGATTTCCGAATTGCTTCGTCACCGACGCCAGGACCACTCAGGAATACTATCTCGGCCGTTACAGCCGTGAGTCTCCGTTCATTCCCTACGGGGCGCCGGTCGGGCGCCTGGAGAGCCGGGAGGTCTTGGCGAAGCTGGGTCTGGAGGCGAATCGGTATCTGCTGTTCGTGAGCCGGCTGGAACCGGAGAACAACGCCCATCGGGTGATCCGCGCCTACCGGGAATCGGGGGTGGAACTGCCGCTGGTGGTGGTGGGCGACGCGCCCTACAACCGCCTCTATATAGAGCATCTACGGCGACTGGCAGACGGGGCCAACGTGGTGCTGCCGGGAGCCATCTACGGGCAGGGGTACCGGGAGCTGCTCTCCCACTGCCGCTGCTACGTCTACGGGGGGGAGATCGGCGGAATCCATCCCGGTCTGCTGGAGGCCATGGGAGCCGGTTGCCTGGTGCTGGTCAACGACATCCCGGAGAACCGGGAGGCCGTGGGCGACGCCGGCCTCTTCTACCCCTTCAACCAGGAGGCGCGGCTCGCCCAGCTCATGACCAGAGTCTGCGGGAGGCCCGAGGATTACCGGGAACTGCGGCAGGCGGCCCAGGATCGGGTTCGCCGCCGCTTCGACTGGGATCGAATCACGGAGCAGTACGAGGAATTGTTTTACGGGCTGCTGTGAGCTCGCCGCGGCGCCACCCTACGCTTCGACCATCTCCTGTTTCCGGGAATCCCAGGCCATGAGCTTCCGTCGAGCCCAGGACTCGTTGCACATGGCCACCGCGACCACTCCGCGCAGTCCCAACTCGGCGGGACACGCCAGAGCCTTGCCGTCCCGAATCGCCGCCTGCAGGTTGCGATGGTGGAGAGCCATGTCCTCGGCACCCGTCTTCCTGTGCGTTTTCACGACCTTGCCGGATCCCTGATCCAGGATCTTCCACCCTCTCCTGGTGAAGACCAGTGTGGCCTTGTGCCCCCGGATACAGTGCTCGACACCATGCTTGTTCGCCATGGTGCCCAGCATGTGAAGCGTCATACCTTTGGTGATTCCCTGGACAGCCGGGTATTCGGCGACCATCTCCAGGTTGTCGGGCATGTCCCGCCCGTCGTCCCAGATGTAGATGCCCCCCAACCCGGCAACCGAATTCGGATAGGTCAGTTCGCAGGCCTTCAGCACGCGGGTGAGGCGGTGAATGAACAGGTCCGTGGAGATCCCTCCCGAATAGTCGCTGTAGTTGCGCCACTCGAAGAAACGGTGGGGAGACCAGGGACGCTTGGGCGCCGGCCCCAGCCAGCGGTCCCAGTCCAGGTCGCGAGGCTTGGGCGCGTCGGACCGGATGCCTCTGCGCCAGGGGCCCCTGTGGAGGGGGTGGTTGCGGACATACTCCATCTGGGCTTCCACCACCGTGCCCAGATTGCCGGCCCGGATCGCCCGATTGGCGCTGGAGTAGCTGTCGTCGCTCATCCCCTGGACACCGACCTGCAATTTGAGACCCGTCTCCCGGACCCTTCGAACCACCTCCTGGGATTCGGGGATGGTGTGGGTCATGGGCTTTTCGCAGTAGACGTGCTTGCCCGCATCCAGCGCGTCGAGAGTCTGCCGGTGATGCCAGTGCTCCGGGGTGGCGATGACGACATAGTCGATGTCCTTCATCTCCAGCAGGTCCTGGTGGTGGACCTTCTCGACAGCACGTCCGCCCGCCTTCGAGATCCGATTCTGAAACTTCTTCGCCCGGGACCGGTAGACGTCCGACACGGCCACGACCTCGACGTTGGCGCTCCCGGACATCTTCAGGAGCTTGGGCAGGTGGTGGCTCCCGGCGATCTTTCCGCAACCGATGATCCCGATGCGAAGCCGGTGATTGGCCCCCATGACCCGCCCGTAGCTTCGAGCCGAGAGAGCGGCGGCGGCCAGCCCGGATCTCCGGAAAAATCCTCGTCGATTGAGCTCTGATTGGTTGGATGGCATAGCGCCACCACTATAGTCCCGGCCGCCGACATAAGGGAAGCGGCGGGAGCGGCGATTTCCAATCGCCGACAGGAGCGGCGGTTTCTAGCCGCCGCGTAGGGGGTTAGGGGGGACGGCAGTCCCCCTTGTACGCTTTCCCGCGGCCAAATCGCAGGGCAACGCGGAAGAAGACTGGGCGACTGGAAATCGCCGTTCCTGATGGGCGATTAGGAAATCGCCCCTCCGGGCGGCCTAACTGAAAACCCGCCCGCCGCAGACGTTGATGGACTGCCCGTTGATGCCCCGGGCTTCGTCCCGAGCCAGTTGAACGGCCAGGACGGCCACCTCTTCCGGTTCCAGACGCCGCCCCAGCGGAGTGGATTCCCTTTCCAGTTGTTCGAAGCTGACCCCCAGCCGCCGCGAGTCGTACTCCAGGCGCAGATCGTTCAGGCGGGAGCGCGTCACGCCGGGGCAGAGGGCGTTGGCGGTGATGCCGTGGGCGGCCGCCTCGACCGCCGTGGTCCGGGTCAGACCCAGAAGGCCTTGCTTGCTGACGCCGTAGGCGGCGCCGTGCAGGGTCCCGATCCGCCCGGCAATGGACGCGATGTTGATGATCCGCCCCCAACCGCGCTCCATCATGGGGGGAAGGACCAGCCGCGTGAAAAGGTAGGGCGCCGTCAGGTTGATCATGAGCGTCAGGTCCCAGAAGTCGTCGTCGAAATCGACCAGGGGCTTGGGGTTCATACTGCTGCCCACGCCGGCGTTGTTGACCAGGATCTCGACGGGACCCCAGGTCTCGGTGACGGTCCGGACGATGCGGTCCGGCGTTGATCGGTCGGACAGGTCGCCGGGGACCACGAGCGCGTCTCCTCCTGCGGCCTTCACTTCGCGGGCCAGGCTCTCCAGCTCGTCCAGACTGCGCGCGGTGACCGCGACTCGCGCGCCTTCGGCGGCAAGTCCGAGAGCGATGGCGCGACCGATGCCGCGGCCGGCGCCGGTCACGAGGGCGATGCGATTTTCCATGGGTCCAGTCTCCCCCGTTCGGGAGAGCGGTGCAGCGTCACTCGGGGAAGAAACTCAGGTCCCAGTCTCCCAGT
>JAJDTT010000254.1 GCA_022827025.1 Acidobacteriota bacterium | reverse complement strand
TGGGGGGGACGCGCAGCGCGGCGGCTCGACGTCCGGGCTGTGTGCTGTGGAGGGACGGGCGGTCCGTGCGCTCTCTGTCGCGCCGGGCGGGGGGGACGCGCGGAGTGGGGGGGAGAGACGATGCGGCCGCCCGGTTTTGTGTGCATGCTAGGTCGGAAGACGGCGCCGAGGACGACGCCGCTCCGGATGACGCCGCTCCCATTGCAACATGGATACTCCGGACGCCGGTCCCAGTCGGCGACTAGAAAGTCGCCGCTCCACCCGCCCGGTTTCTCGCGGGATCATGCCGGAGGCCCGGCGGTGGGGGAGCTCCTGAGAAAACATGGGGCACCCGGAGGGGGGACATTCTTGTCCCCCTCTTCGCTGCGGTTGCTTTCGCTGGGCTCCGGTGGGGTCGGAGTTGGGCGGATAGGAGGGGGGACTTTCAGTCCCCCCGTGGGAGTGGGGGTAGGAAAACCCCCACTCCTTTTCTCGCAGGATTTCGCCGGACCGGGGCCGGTGGGGGAGCTCCTTACGACACACGGGCTCCTGGCCCGTCAGTGCCCGTCGATGATGTCCTGAAGCTTCTGACCCTTTTCCTTCCAGAACGAGTAGAGGATCCCCAGGTCGCCGCCCAGGATGAAGTGGCGAACGCCCATGTCCAGGTATTGCCGGGCGTCCTCGGGTGAATGAATTCCCACCTTGGGCTGGATCCCCATTTTCAGGGAGGTCCGGATCACCCGGTTCTTGGCCGCCGTGACCTCGGGATCTTCCCATTGCCCCGGCTTGCCGACGTACAAGGAGAAATCGGCGGCGCCGAACTGGACCATGTCGACTCCCTCCACGTCCAGACTCGCCTCCAGGGTGTCCACCGCCGACTTCTTCTCGCTCATGAGGGCCACGACCGAGTTCTCCAGAATGCTTACGTATTTGGCCGGACCGTCCAGGAAGTAGCGGGACACGCGCCGGTCGCCATAACCCTGATGCCCCACCGATCCCGGAATCTCCGGCTTCATGGCGGCGACGCATTGCCGGGCTTCCTCGGGAGTCCGGACGTCGGCGAAGAGCACGTTCTGGATGCCGGCCCCGATGGCCCGGGCGGCCATGAAGGTCCTGGGTTCCTGGTCGATCTTGATCATGGCGGAAAGATGGGGGAACAGCTCCGTGACCCGGGCGAAGTGGTCCATCCAATGCAGGTCGTAGGGAACATACTCGGCCTCGAATTCCACGTAGTCGAAGGTCCCGGCGTGTCCCAGCATCTCCACCACGTCGGGCGAAGAGGTGTAGATGTTGGTGGACACCGTGGTCTCACCGGCGTCGAGCTTCTGGCGCAGTCGGTTGGGTTTCATTCCGTCTCCTTTCCCGGTGAGCAAGGGTGACAGAATGATCTGTCATTATGGCTGCCGCTCTTCAGCAGATTGGATGGAATCGGGCCATGTCTTCCGCACCCATTCGAGGCCGCGGCGCCGCCGGGAATCCGGCCAATCGTTTCGAGCCGATCCACTACGTTTCCGACACGGAAGCTGGAGAGACTCACCCCGATACCCGTCTCTACACGGACACCAGCCGGACCATCCTGGCCCGGAACCAGAGCCCGGACGTCGGTTTCGAATTCAGCGTCAACCCCTACCGGGGCTGCGAGCACGGTTGCGTCTACTGCTACGCCCGCCCCTACCACGAGTATCTGGGTTTCTCGGCCGGTCTGGACTTCGAGACCCGGATCCTGGTCAAGGAGGATGCCCCCCGGTTGCTGCGCAAGGAACTCCTTTCCCCCAAATGGGAGCCGCAGACCATCGCCATCAGCGGGGTCACCGACGCCTATCAGCCTGCGGAACGCCGGTTGGGCATCACCCGGGCTTGCCTTGAGGTCCTGGTGGAGTTCGCCAACCCTGCGGCTATTGTCACGAAGAACTACCTGGTGACCCGGGACGCCGACCTGCTCTTGGAACTGGCTGCGAAGGACGCGGCGTCGGTGAACCTGTCGATCACGACGCTGGATGCCAAGCTTCAGAGAACGATGGAGCCCCGGGCGTCCACTCCGTCGGCCCGGTTGGCGGCCGTTCGGGAACTATCGGAGCAGGGAATTCCGGTCCGGGTGATGGTGGGGCCGGTGATTCCCGGTCTCACGGAGCATGAGATTCCATCGATTCTGGAGGCGGCGTCCGAGGCGGGGGCCGTCGCGGCCTCCTACATCCTGCTGCGGCTTCCGTATGGTGTAAAGGATCTGTTCGAGTCGTGGTTGGAGCGCTGCTATCCGGACAGGAAGCAACGCGTCCTGAACCGGATCCGGGAGACTAGGGGAGGGAACCTCTACTCCTCCGAGTTTCACGAGCGCATGAAGGGTACGGGAGTCTACGCCCGCCAGATCGGCGAGCTCTTTCAGGTCACCTGCAGGCGGTTGGGGCTCAACCGGAAGTCCATGGCCCTTTCGGCGGCTGCTTTTCGGCGTCCTGGAGAGAAGCGGCAGTTGGACCTGTTTTCCGGTTAGACCAGGTCGAGCAGAACCGACATAAAAAACGGCGAGCGCATCAAACGGGGTTCTTTGTTGCTATCCGGCGACTGCGTGCGTCTCGTTCCGCACGGATGAACACCGAGATGTCCAAGGCCGCTCGAGTGTCACCATGGTGAACCAGAACACCCTTCTCGCGAACGAGCGGCGACGTGTTACAGACCTTGCGTAACGTCAGGCCCTCCGCGGTGGCTTCGATCTCCAACTCCGTTCCTGCGACGAGATTGAAGCGATCGCGGAGCGGCTTCGGCACCACCACTCTCCCGTCCCGGTCAATCGTAGTGATCACGGCATCATGTTGTGAATATTGTCACTCCTCGTCAAGGTGTTTCGAATTCCGTAGGGGCACCCCTTGTGGGTGCCCTCTTCGGTCGAAACCGACCCAGCCCCGGTCGACGGACCGGAAATGGCGTGGGACTCACGGCGTAGCCCCCGGCCGATCTCGGCTGCCAGCAGCGGGAGGGCGACCACACAAGGGTCGCCCCTACGAACGGGAAGCTGTCGCACCGGAGGGGAAAGTCCTGTTTCCGCCAAGGAAGCATCCGGCTCCGCCTGGGGAAACAGCGATGCTTCCGGGATGAGGTCATCCTCCGACCGGGCGGCGGGCAGCGCGATCCAGTAAGATTCAGGAGTCGTCCGGGGGCGGAGGCTTTCATTCCGCCGGATTCCCAACTGCTTGAAGAGGAATACGGGGGACAGGAAAGTCCCCCCTCCTCAGCTCATAGTAGACTGGACGCCGCCGATACTGGCTGATTCAGAGTAAGGGAGAACCAGCATGAGCAAGAAACAGATCTTCCTCACGGTATTGATCGGGCTCGTTGCGGCGGCCGTCTTGGCCGCGGCCGTGATGCCGCCCTCGTCACATGCCAAGAAGTGGCAGGCGGGGAAGGGATGGGGGTGGGTCTGGGGGAAGGACGACGAAGTGGGGGCGCTCAACGAGATGACCGACGCCTCCCGCCTGGCCGCCCTGAAGCTGGTGCGGAAGGGCAAGGTCTTTGATCTGGGGCTGAGCTACGACCGGACGTCCTACAAGTGGCCCGGCCACAGCCCGGGTGAGATCATCATGTTCCGGTCTCCCGACGGCGTGAAGAGCCAGAAGGACATCCCGGGGGTGATCCAGGACAACCCCTCGTTGACGGCCTGGCACAGTTGCGCCCTGTTCATCAACGACAACGTGGCCACCCAGATCGACGGGCTGGGCCACGCCACCCAGGGGAAGGACAACCACTGGTACAACGGGTTCAAGGAGTCGGAGGACGCTGGGGACTGGGGGATTCGCAAATGCGACGCCACCAACATCCCGCCCATCGTGGCCCGCGGGGTCATGATCGACGTGGCCGCATACAAGGGTTTGAAGGTGCTGCCACCAAACTACGAAATTACTCCGGCGGACCTTCAGGGTGCGCTCAAAAAGCAGGGAACCACGCTGCAGTTCGGAGACGTGGTTCTGGTCCGGACCGGGACGACCCAATTCTGGGGCACGGCCGGATCGGATCACGAGACCATCGACCGGCACGATTCGGCCGGCATCAATTTGGACTCGGCCCGCTGGCTGGTGGAGCAGAAGGGGGCCATGATCGTCGGAGGGGACACCAGCGGAGTGGAGTACAAGCCCACGGCGGCGGACAACAACGCCTACCGCGAAAAGTACGGCTCCTTCATGCCGGTTCACAACTACCTGCTGATCGAGCAGGGGGTCCACATCGCGGAGTTTCACGTCCTGGAAGAACTCTCTCGCGACCGCGTGTACGAGTTCACCTACATCTGCACCGTGAACAAGATCCGGGGCACCGTGGCGGGGTTCGCCCTGCGCCCCATCGCCATCATCTGAGCCCTATCGGGACAAGGAGAAAGCAATGAGACATCAAGGAACAACGTGGATCGTCGCAATGGCCCTGATGCTGGCGGCCGGACCGGCCGCGTCGGGCGCGGGCGCGGGTGGAGGTCTCGCCGAAATCGGATCCCGGACCCAACTCTTCGTGGACGACTACATGATTCAGCACCTGTCCCACGCCCGGCAGGTGCTCAATCCGGCGCAGAAGCACCCGAACAATCCCCTTATCGCCTCCGACCGTCCGTGGGAGGGACACTACCTCGGCCTCAGCCGCGTCTACTACGACGAGGAAGAGGGCCTGTTCAAGATGTGGTACCGGAGCAACAACGACTTCAAGGTCAAGAAGGGCGCCGACATCACCGACTACAAGTGGACCGACGAGGGCGTGGTCCGCGAAAAGGTCTGGTCGCCGGAGAGCTACGGCTTCGTAGGCAACTCCAACGGCGACGTGTGGCTGACCTGTTTCGCCACCTCAAGGGACGGTGTGATCTGGGAGAAGCCCAGTCTCGGGAAGGTGGAATTCAACGGCTCGACCCGCAACAACATCCTGCCCGATGAGAGCCGTGTCCCCACCTTCCGCGACCCCAATGCCACCGACCCGGCCAAGCGATACGTCTCCCTCGGGCACCGGCGCGGGTCCCCCGGGAACCCGGGTTTCATGCTGGACCTCTACCACTCCCCCGACGGGTTCAACTGGACGCCCTACGAGAACAACCCGGTCGTGGACACCTCTCCCGTGCCGGGACGTTGGGGCCCCACCGTGTTCATGGGATGGGACCCCATCCGCAAGGTGTACGCCGCCCACATCGAGAGTTGCATCCACCGCGCGTGTCCGCTGGGCAAACGGCTCATCGGCCGGGCCGAGAGTCCCGACCTGATCAATTGGGGCCGGGACCAGTTGATCGTCCTGCCCGATGAGAAGGACCCGCCCGACACCGAGTTCTACGCCATGGCTGCGTTCGACTACGACGGGATCTACCTGTCCATCATCGAGATCTTCCGGACCACCAAAACCTGGCATTACCCCGAGCTGGCCATGAGCCGCGACGGACTCCACTACGAGCGCAACTACCGGGAGCCCTTCATCCGGCTGGGAGACTTCGGGGACTTCGATGAATCCACCGTCTACGTTTTTCAGGCCCCCATCGTCCACGAGGACAAGGTCCTGGTCTACTACTACGGCGGCAACTGGCGCGGCGCCGACGCGCTATACGAGAAGGGAGACAAGGGCATCTTCGCCATCGGCCTGGCCACCGTGCCCCGCGACGGTTTCGTCTCGGTGGACGCGGGCAAGCTCCATCCCGGACGCCTGGTGACCCGGCCCTTCAGCTTCCAGGGAAACGGCCTCTACGTGACCATGGAGGCGGCCAAGCACAACTGGGGCTCCGGAGTTCCCGAACTCCGGGTCGAGATCCTGGACTCGAACCAGCACCCCATTCCGGGCTTCACCCTGGAGGACTCCGACCCGATCCGGACCAGCGGCCGGCACCGCATGACGTGGCAGGGAAGGAAAGACGTGGGAGGACTGGAGGATACGGCCGTCCAGCTCAGGTTCCACTTCAAGAACGCCAAGCTCTTCTCTTTCCAGTTTCAACGCTAGGAGCGGCGTCATCCTTGGCGCCGTCTTACGACCGCGCATTCAAGAAAAACCGGGCGGCCGCATCGTCACTCCCCGCCTGTGTTCGTCCTCCCGCCCAGCGCGAAAACGAGCGAAAGGACCGACTTCCCTTCGAAGAAAAGAACCAAGACGTCCAGCCGCCGAGCTTCGAGAACACCCAACGCTCGCAAGAGGGCGTCAAGGATGACGCCCCTCCAAACGAGGAGCGACTTTCCAGGCGCCGACTGGGACCGGCGTATTACCGGCGCCGGACTCCTATGTAACAATACGCCAAAATATGAGCAGGCGAATCGCCGAATAGACTCTGAAAGCCTCCTCTACATAGGTGCCCCTGGGAACGCATGTCAAAGGACGCAACAGCCGGTCTCAAGTTTCTCCTGATCGCCCAGTTCTTCGGGGCCTTCAACGACAACGCCTGGAAATTGATCGTCACCTTCCTGGCGATCAAGGCCTCCACGGCGCACCTGGCGCCCGGGGGACCCGAGTACCAGTCCGCGGCCCAGCTCCAGACCGCCGTCGCCTTCTGTGTCCTGACCATTCCCCTCATGCTCTTCTCGCTCCCCGCAGGCCTCCTGGCCGACCGGGTCAGCAAGAGGACCGTCATCGTCAGCATGAAGGTGGCGGAGGTCCTGCTCATGGGTAGCGCCGCCCTCGCCCTCTACACGGCTCCCGGCTCGACCCTGGCTCCACTCGTGATTCTCGGGCTCATGGGCCTGCAGAGCGCCCTCTTCAGCCCTGCCAAGTACGGAATCCTTCCCGAGATGTTGCCCCACCAGCGGCTCACCGCCGGGAACGCCCACCTGGAGACGTGGACCTTTCTGGCCATCATCCTGGGCACGGCCTCCGGCGGCCTGCTCCTGGATCTGTCGGGAGAGGTCGCCTGGACGGCGGCAGCGGTCCTGGTTCCGGCGGCGGTGGTGGGGCTCATCATCTCTTTGCGGCTTCCCAGGGTGCCGGCAGCCCGCTCCGAGGGAAACCTGGGAGAAACCGTCCGCACCGCTTGGCGGGCCATCCGGCGACAGCGCGTTCTGCGCCTCGCCGTGGCCGGGTCCGTTGTCTACTGGACCATCGCGAGCCTTCTCGGCCAGGACATCCTGGTCTACGTGAAGTCGGTCCTGGGCCTTTCCGACACCCATGCGGGAATCCCCCTGGCCCTGTTCGGCCTGGGAGTGGGCGGCGGCAGCTTGATCACCGCCCGGCTCTCCCGGGGAAAGGTCGAGTACGGCGTGATCCCGCTGGGGGCCGTTCTGATGGCGGGAAACACCCTGCTGTTGGCTCTGGTCGTGCCCGGGTTCTACGGGCTTTTGGCCTTTTCCGCCGCTCTGGGCGTGGCCAGCGGCATGATCATCGTACCGTTGAACTCACTGCTCCAATGGCGGGCTCCGGACCGGCACCGGGGAGCCGTCATCGCGCTGGCCAACGTCTGGATTTTCGGCGGGATCACGTTGGGATCGCTGGGAGCGGCGGGACTTGCCGCTCTGGGGCTCTCCCCGGTCTCCATCCTGGTGGTTGCGGCGCTGGCGCTCACGGCGGGAATGTGCTGGGCGGTCTCCCTGCTTCCCGATGTCCTGCTGCGCCTCCTGCTGGTCTTGGCCACACATTCCCTGTACCGGCTCCGGGTCGTGGGCCGGGAAAGGGTCCCGGAGCAGGGAGGAGCGCTGCTGGTCCCCAACCACGTCTCCTTCATCGATTTCGTCCTGCTCCTCGCCGTCATCGACCGTCCGATCCGATTTATCGTTCATCGGAAATACTATGAACGGTTCTACTTCAAGCCATTCATGAAGTCATTGGGATGTATTCCCATCTCCTCGTCCGAGGGCCCGCGGGAAATTCTTCGGGCTCTGAGGGATGCCGGCGAGCGCCTGGACCAGGGTGAGCTGGTCTGTATCTTTCCCGAAGGACAGATCTCCCGAACGGGCACGATGCTGCCCTTCAATCGAGGCTTGGAACGGATCCTCCGGAACCGGCGGGCGCCCATCATTCCCGTCTACCTGGACCGGATCTGGGGCAGCATCTTCAGCTATGAGCGGGACCGGTTCGTCCTCAAGATCCCGCGGGAGATCCCCTACCAGGTCACGCTGGCTTTCGGCGCACCGATGCCTTCGGGTACGGACGCGGGAACGATTCGTCAAGCCGTCCAGGAGCTGTCCTGCGCCGCGTGGACCCATCGACAGGAGGGCTCCCGTCCCTTGCACCGGGCCTTCGTGCGCAGAGCCAGGACGCGTCCACTGGCTCTCGCCTATGCCGACGAGAGCCGGCCCCGCCTGAATCGGATCAAGGCCCTGACCGGCGCCGTGGCCCTGGCCCGGACTCTCAAGCCGGAATGGGCCGGGCAGGAGAGAGTCGGGATCCTCCTGCCGCCCACCGTCGCCTCCGCCCTGATGAATCTGGCCTCCGCCCTGGCCTGCCGGGTCACCGTGAACCTGAACTACACCGCGGGCGTCCACGGGATGGAATCGGCCGTGGAGCAGGCGGGGCTCGAGACCGTCGTCACGAGCCGCACCTTCTTGAAAAAGGCGGACCTGACCCCGCCGGGAAACGTCCGTCTTCTCTACCTGGAGGAATTGGCGGAAGGCATCGGCACCGGGCTTCGGGTCTCCAGCCTGTTGGCCTCCCTGTTTTTCCCCTGCCGCCGGCTGGAAAAGCTGTGCGGGGCCACCCGGGTCCCCGGCGCCCGCGACCTCGTGACCATCATCTTCAGCAGCGGCAGCACGGGCGACCCCAAGGGGGTGATGCTCACCCAGTTCAACCTGCATTCCAATATCGACGCGGCCGAGCAGGTGCTGCGGACGCGGACGGCGGACCGGATCCTGGGCATCATGCCCATGTTTCATTCCTTCGGGTACATGGTCTTCTGGTTTGCGGCCAAGCAGGGCCTGGCTCTGCCCATGCATCCCAATCCGTTGGACGGTCCGGCCGTTGGACGGCTGGTGGAGCGCTACCGCGTGAGCATCATGCTGACCGCTCCGACCTTCCTTCGGATCTACCTGCGGCTGTGCACTCCCGGCCAGCTCGGATCGCTGCGGCTGGTGGTGACCGGCGCGGAGAAGCTGCCCGAAAGGCTGGCCTCCGCCTTCCAGGAACGGTTCGGCTTGCGGCCGCTGGAGGGTTACGGGACCACCGAATGCTCGCCCGTGGTCTCCGTGGGCGTCCCCGACTACCGGGCTCCCGGCTTCTTTCAGTCCGGCTCGCGGCCGGGAACCGTGGGCCAGCCCCTGCCTGGAGTGGCGGTGAGGGTAGTGGACCCGGACACGTTTGACCCGCTGCCGGCCGGGTCTCCCGGCATGCTGCTGGTCAAGGGCCCCAACCTGATGCGGGGCTATCTGGGGCGCGACGACCTGACCCGGAAAGCGATCCGGGACGGGTGGTACGTCACGGGCGACATCGGCCTGGTGAGCGAGGACGGCTTTGTGAAGATCACCGATCGGCTCGCCCGCTTCTCCAAGATCGGCGGCGAGATGGTTCCCCACGGGCGAGTGGAGGAACTGTTGCATCAGGCGGCCGAATCGGAGGAGCAGGTCTTCGCCGTCACCGGAATCCCCGACGAAAAGAAGGGGGAGGCTCTGGCCGTACTGCACACCCTGGACGAATCCCGGATCGGACCCGTGCTGGGGCGTCTTGCCGGCTTGGGGCTCCCCAATCTCCACACCCCGCGCCGGGACCGCTTCGTGAAGACCGAACAGATTCCGTTGCTGGGGACCGGAAAACTCGATCTGAGAGCCGTGAGGCGCCTCGCCCGCCGGAAACTTAACCGATGAAGACGTACTTGGCGATGAAGACCACCGCCAGGACGTCGACCAGCCAATGCACCTCGTCGCCTCGTCCGCTCAACCGCTTGACGATGGGATAGGAGATGAAACCCAGAGCCAGGCCGTCGGCGATGCTGAAGGTCAGCGGGATGGCGATCAGCGTGAGGAAGGCCGGCACCGCCTCCGAGAGGTCATTCCAGCGGATCCGCGCGGCGGCCCCCATCATCAGCACACCCGTCACCACCAGCGCCGGGGCGGCGGCGAAGGTGGGCACCGACTGAACCAACGGAGTCAGGAACAACGCTGTGGCGAACAGTCCGCTGACCACCACGCTGGAAAAACCGGTCCGGGCGCCGGAAGAGATGCCGGCTGCGCTCTCGATATAGGTGGTCACGGTTGACGTCCCGATGACGCTGCCGCAGACGGTTCCCACCGAATCGGAAAGCAACGCCCGGTTGGCCCGGGGCAGGCGACCCCGCTTGTCCAGAAAACCGGAACGTTCCGACAATCCCAGCAGCGTTCCCATGGTGTCGAAGAGGTCCACGAAGAGCAGGGCGAGGATCAGCTCGATGAACGCCATGTTCAGCGTCTGGGGCAGGTGGCGCACGGCTTCGCCGAAGAGATTGACGGGCCAGACCGGCATGCTGACCAATCCCGTGGGCCACGGCGTTGCCCCGAAGATCATGGCCAGCAAGGTCACTCCCATCATGCCCAGCAGGATCGCGCCCCGGATTCCGCGCGCCATCATCACGCCGATGGCCAGGAGCCCCAACAGGGCCAATGCCACGGACCAGGAGCGAACCTCGCCCAGGCTCACCAGGGTGGCCGGATTGTCGACGATGAGGCCCGCGTTCTTCAGCCCGATGAACGCGATGAACAGACCGATCCCGGCCGCGACGGCCCTCTTCAGCGGGTCGGGAACCGCGTTGATGATCGCTTCGCGGACTCGCAACACGGTCAACAGCAGGAACAGCAACCCCGAAGCCAGGACCACTCCCAGGGCCAGCTTCCAGTCCACCCCCATGCCCAGGACGATGGTGTAGGCGAAGAAGGCGTTGAGGCCCATTCCCGGCGCCAGCGCGAAGGGATAGTTGGCCAGCAGCCCCATCAGGAGCGTGGCGAGGGCGGCGGCCGCGCAGGTGGCGAACAACAGCTCCCCGAACATCTCCTTGCCCAGGGCATCGGACAGGATGGCGGGGTTCACGACCACGATGTAGGCCATGGTCATGAACGTGGTCGCGCCGCCGGTGACCTCGATCCGCCAGTTCGTGTTCTCCTGCTCGAACTTGAAGAATTCGGCTATCTTATTCATTGAGGTCCGATCTCATATTGTGAAAGACAACTATCTATAAAATAAAGGAAAAGAGGAGGGTGGACGTGGGAGAGGGGACTTTCCTGTCCCCTCTTCAACACAAATCTCTCCCGATCCAGACAGCAGAAGACGGGGGGACTAAAAGTCCCCCCTCCCAACGGCTCAGCGATAACTGATGGAGACTGATTCCAGCACCGGCGAGTTGGCCGACCCGGGACTGAGGAGGCTGGCCTTGTACTGGATCCAACGGGTCCCATCGCCGACGTCCGGAAGCTGCGCGCCGGTCTGCTGGTAGTAGCTCCCGGTCCCCTCCGGTCCCGTCCATTCGGCTGACTCCAACCCCTCCCGGCTGGCGGCCCACCGCACCTGGAATTCCAGACCGGTCCGGAACGGGGTCTCCCCCTCCCAGGTGATGGTTCCGAGGCGCTCCACGGAACCGGCGTCGAATGGCGGAGAAATGTAGTCGTAGCGATGGCCCCGATCATAGGCGTGACCCGGATCGGAGGCAAGATGGTGCGGTCCCAGGACCGGCAGGGAAGTCCGGCGCTCGGTGGAGAACCCCTCCGGACCGCCCCAATAGAGGAAGGCGTCGTTCCTGTGGTTCCCCTGCTTGGAGTGGCAGCCGAACAGGATGTCCACGTGCCCGTCCAGGTCGAAGTCGTTGGCGATGACTCCCGAAGCGGAGTTGCTGGGGATCTCCATCTTGCGGGACGGGTCGAAACCCGAGGGCCCGTTCCAATAGATCCTGGAGGGATGGCTGCGGGTGTAGCCGGCATGGTAGCTGCTCAGGACCAGGTCCAGGAACCCGTTCCCGTTCAGGTCGGCCACGGCCGCGGAAGAGTTGCCCACCGAAGGCAGGATGGTCGGGTTCGATTCGTCGTAGCCCTCGGGACCACCCCAGTAAATGAAGGTGTCCCCTTCCGCGGAGCCTCCGAAGGACCGAGGCTTGCCCGGCGCCGGGTCCCTGTCGTAGAGGTTGCAGGCGATCACTTCCAGGTAGCCGTTCCCGTCCAGATCGGCTACTTCGACGCCCACCGAAACCCGCGAAGGCAATTCCGTCCTGCGCTCGTTGTCGAATCCCAGCGGACTGTTCCAGAAGACCACCACCTTGTTGAGGGTCCCGCTGAAGATCACGTCGATCCAACCGTCGCGATTCAGGTCGCCGATGGTGTGCTCCCGGATGCTTCCGATCCGGAAGATGAAGCGATTGCCGTCAGAGAATCCATCCGGGCCGCCCCAGTAGAGGCTGGTGGCCTCGGTTCCCGGACTCCACTGGGTGAAGGACGCGTCCAGGTAACCGTCCCGGTTGAAGTCGGCAAGCCGGGAAGAGAAGCTCCCGCCGGATCCGATGAGGGTCCGATTGGACCCGGAGTACCCCGAGCCGGACCCCCAGTAGATGGCCGGAGTCGGGCTCTTTCTGTAGACGGAAGGAAACAGGAGGTCCACGTGGCCGTCCCGGTTGATGTCCGCGCTGGAGCAGTAGCCGTTGCCGCTGGGCAGCAATTGACGCCGAGACGGCTCGAACCGCCCCTTGGGGCCGCCCCAGTAGATGTACGCCGGGATCCCATGGGTGGTGTCGGCCGAATGGACGAAGACCAGGTCCTTGCTGCCGTCTCCGTCCAGGTCTCCCGCCTGGACGCCGGTCGCCTCGAACGTGGGCAGCTCGGTCCGCCACTCGGGCGAGTAGCCCTCCGGACCGCCCCAATAGACGTACGCGGGGGGTTTTCCGTGAGGCTGCCCGCCATGCTGCGAGAAGACCAGTTCGGGGTAGCCGTCCCCGTCCAGGTCCTCCACCAGGCAGCGGGTGGGCGCCTTTGTGGGAATCGACGTCCGCCGGTGCGAGCGGTAACCGTCCGGAGACCCCCAGTAGATGAAGGACGCCAGTCCCGACTTGTTGGCGAAGACCAGGTCGACGTGGCCATCCCGGTTCAGGTCTCCCGACGCCACGTCCGAGGCCCCCACGGTGGGCAGCAGCGTCTTGGATTCCACCGAATATCCCTTGGCCGACCCCCAATAGATGAACGAGGGCACGCTCACCGTGTCCACGATGTTGTACATGCCCATCTCCCGGGTCTTGAGCCGGTAGGCGTTGGCCAGGACCACCTCGGGAAAACCGTCCCCGTTGAGGTCGGCGACCTCGACCGCCGAAGACCGGTCACCGGGTAGATGGTCCGCCTCGCGGCCCGTGTAGTCGCCCTCCGACGTTCCCCAGTAGAGGAGGGCGCCCCCTTCCGCGTCCGTGTTCCCCTCATTGGCGAAGACCAAGTCCAGGTGCCCGTCCCGGTCCAGGTCGGCCACCTTCACGTCCCGGCTGTTCACGGTCCTGAGCACCTGCCGCCGTTCGGCGGAATACCCGTCCGGCGATCCCCAGTAGACGAAGGACTCGTTGTGCGGGTCCACCGTCACGTGGTAGTCCAATCCGCTGTTGGCGAAGACGATGTCGGGGTGCCCGTCCCGGTTAAGGTCCTCCACCGCCACCGCCCGGGCGCCCCGGGTGGGAAGACCGGTCCGGCCGGAGGCCTTGGGGCCGCCCTTGGCGCCGCGGTAGATGAAGGAATCCAGGTCGGTCCGGGTTCCGTTGAAGTTGTTGGCCACGATCAACTCGGGATTGCCGTCCCCGTCCAGATCGGCCACGGCGCCGTCGTGTCCCCCGTTGGTGGGCAGCCGGCTGTGTCGACGCGGCGAGTATCCCTCATCTCCACCCCAGTAAATGAACAGGTCCGCCCGCTCGTGGGGATCGTGGTCGTTGGGGATCACGATGTCGACGCGCCCGTCGTGATTCAGGTCCAACAGCTTGATCAGGACGACTTCTCCTTGAACGGTGACGTAGGTGTTGACGCCTCCGTCGCTGAAGCTCCCGTCGGCGAAGTCGAGGAAGGAGGATGACGTCCAGACCTTCTCTCCAGCCGCGAGAGGCGAAGCGCCCCAGGTCAAGGCCAGCAGGGCCAACATGCGCACCGAAGCCGCTTGAATCGATTTCCCATGGATCATGGCGGTCTTTCCTTTCTGTCCGGAATGGAAGCTGATGCCGCCTAGTCTACACCGGAGAGGAAAGAGAAATGCAGTGTAGGGGCACCCCTCGTGGGTGCCCTCTTCCGCGCGTGTTCACTTGGGGGGAAGGGATCCGGCGTAGATAGCGGCCCGGTGGACCCACGCCTTCAGACCGTTGTCGGAGTCGATTCCGGACGGCTCCACGAGGGCCCATCCCTTCATCACACGGCCGGTGATGTCCGCCGGTCTCGTGTGCGGTTCCGACAGGGTCTTTTCATGATCCTTCCTGTCCAGCCGCACGATGAGCGAGCCCTTCCAGGTGCCGACACACATGTTGCCGTGGATCATGAAGCAGACGCCGCCGAACATTCTTCGTTCAGAGACGCCCTCACGTCCCGAGAGAGTCTTACGGACCCGATCTGCCAGAATACCCTTGGCGTCATTTTCCGCATTCATGCGTTCTCTCTTACCTGAAGCGAGGGGGACTTGGAGGGGTGATTTCCAGTCGCTCATTCTTCATTCGCTCGCACCCGCCTTGCGACCTTCTCCGGAGTCCGGCGGTTGGAAACCACCGCTCCTTCGGCGAATGGAAATCGCCGCTTCCCGTGAATCGGGAACCGGAAGCCCGCCCCAAACGCGCAAGACTTCGCCCGACATCGCTCCCTCGATTGCCTGGACATACACTTGACCGCACTGCGCCGCTGTCACCTTTCCCCATCCTTCTTTCCCAGCCGGAACCACGGGGCCCGGACTGACCACGTTGACTCGAATCCCTCGAGGCCACAGCCGGGCCGTCTGTTCCACAAAGGCTTCGAGCGTCGCATTGAACGGTCCCGTGGCGATACCGCGCTGGTTCGAATAGTGGCTCAGGAATCCGCTGGTCAACGTAAACGAGCCGCCGTCTTGAATCGTGGATTGCCCCATTGACACCAGCCGGATCTGCGACAGGAATTTCCTCTCGAATCCGTAGCGATAGTCGTCATCGGCCAATTCCTCGAACGGAAGAAATCGACTATCTGCGCCCACGGCCGATACCAGCGCATCGTAGGCCCCGACTGTCGCGAACATGCTTCGCACCGACTCGGGATCGGTGTAGTCACACTGCACGTCACCGTCTGCCAGACCGACTCGAATCACTTCATGGTTGGCCGATACGGCCCTGTCGACCCCGCGACCGATCTTTCCGGATGCTCCGACGATGATCACTTTCATCCTTATTTTCTCCCGATCAGACGGATCGAGTGATTCCTCCATCGACTCGAATGTTCTGTCCCGTGATGTACGCGCCGCCCTTGGAGGCCAGAAAGGCGATGACCTCGGCTATCTCTTCCGTGGTGCCGTAGCGCTGCATCGGGATGCGGTCGCGATACTCCGGATTCTCGGGGAAATTGTTGATGAACCCGGGCAGGACGTTGTTCATGCGAATGTTGTCGGCGGCGTACTTGTCCGAGAAGAGTTTTGCGAAGGCCGCCAATCCCGCCCGGAACACGCCGGAGGTGGGAAACGCAGGTTCGGGCTCGAACGCGGCGAAGCTGGAAATATTGACGATGACCCCACCCTTCTGACGCTGCATGATGGGCGCGACCAGGCGTGTCGGACGAACGGCACTCAGGAAGTAGACTTCCATGCCGCGGTGCCAGTCGTCATCCGAGAGTTCGAGGATCGGCGCTCTCGGGCCGTGTCCCGCACTGTTCACCAGCACGTCCACCCGGCCCCATCTTTCCATGGTGAGGTCCACGAGGCGCTTCAGGTCGTCGTTGGATCGATTGGACCCCGTGACGCCGACGCCGCCAAGCTCCGTTGCCAGGGCTTCGCCTTTGCCGGAGGAGGACAGGATGGAGACCCCAAACCCGTCAGCGGCGAACCTCCGCGCCGCCGCAGCCCCCATGCCGCTTCCGCCGGCGCTTACGATCACGACTTTTTTCTCTGTCATGTGATTCTCCAATTGGAACAGAGCACGGTCAGTCGCGGCCATGCGTTAGGAGTAAGGGTCAAATCAATCTGTTGCCTTTATTCTGGCGCTCTGGTCTATACGGGGCAGGCTGCTTACTGGAACTCGTCTTACGAAAAAAGGAATGAAACCAGGCCCTGACTATTGCCCCTTGTGCAATCTGTGGGCAACGGGCAGATTTAGCCTCCTTTAGCGAGACGGTGGGTCCCGAAATTGAAAAAGTGGGCCGTTTGCCGTTGCCACCAGGTCACGGCAACCTGCTCTTTCTCATCGGTATAGCTCATCGCTCTCAGCAGGTCATTGTGGCAGAGCACGTCGAGCACCTGCATGACGGGAGGCTCCAAGGCCTCGAGATCCAGACGTTCCTGGGTGACGGCCTTGATCTCCTCCTCGGAGGCATCGGCGGAGAGTCGCTTTTCGAGCAGTGTAAAATCCCTGACAAACTGGGCATGCTGGGTCGCCTTGACGCCAAAGGCAAAGACGAGTTTGAGGCTGGAAACGAGTGCGACACCCAGTCCCAATCCAAGAATCCACGACGGTCGGTCCTGGACCGCCAAAGCGACCGTTCCGGAGCCGAGCGCCAGCAGTAGGAAATCGGTCCATCGATTCACGCCCTCGAAAAACGCTTGGCGCCGGGAATGATAGCGGATCGAACGGCGGACCCCAAAAAGGAGATCGTCGAATTTCTGGTTGGTCATGTCTGCGCTGCTCCTCATGTCGGCATTGGAATCAGGATCCGCTCCTTCGCGAACTCTTGCCCCCTCCTGGTTTTTCCGATGATGGTGGAGATACGGTGTCGCGGACCGCAAGGGGCTGAGACCTGTTCAAGCCCGTTTCCGTCCGCTTCTTTGCGGTGGCTGCCCTCCTGTCTGGTTGCTGGGAAGATCTCCCCGCCGGGTGTGTCTTCTCGGTGCTCATAGGACTGCATTAATCTCCATTATGTTCGTGGAGGCCAGGAAAAATCCACACCGCCTGACCCGGAACCCAAACTGACCCGGAACCCGAACCTGTGCTTGAGTACTCCATTTGTATTAAACGATCATGTGCCCAATTAGACGAGATTTCTTCAGTATTGAGGGTGCGGGACGGACCGTTTTCAGTTGGTCGCTCCGGCAGGCCTTTTTCGCGGTCTCTTCTCTCACTCGCTACTCCTCTTCTTGCGAACCGGCTTTCGCGTCTGGAACAATGCCGATATGGTCGAGTTTCTGTTGCAGCGTTTACACGAAGACGGGTGGCTCCTGCTGGAGGACGTGATTCCCCCGGACCGGGTGGACTCCGTCTGCCGGAACGTGCTGGCCGCCCGGGAACAGTCCCTGGAGACCGAGGAAGCCAAGCTCGTGGCCGGGGACGCCCGGGTCACCACCCGGGGCGGGGCGGTGGTGGGACTCATCAACCTGGACCAGTCCATCGCGCCCTATCTGGCGGACCCCAGGGTCCTTGCCATCATCGAGCGGCTCTGGGGAAACTACTCCCGGATCCTCTCCTTGGGCGGGCTGATCAGCGATCCGGGCCACCGGGACCGGGTGTGGCACGCGGACTGGCCCTTCAACCAGACCAACGCCGCCCATATCCCGGCACCCTATCCCGACTCGGTCCAGGTCCTGACCGGCATCTTCATGCTCACGCCCTTCACGACCGAGACGGGAGGAACCTACGTGGTGCCGGAAAGCCATCGCTCTTCCAACAACCCCACCGGAGACAACGGAGTCGACCGCGGGGCGCCGCATCCCGCGGAGGTTCAGGTGACAGGGGAGGCAGGAAGCCTGCTCCTGCTCGACAGCCGCATCTGGCACTCGGCAGCTCCCGTCCTGAGCCGCGAGGCGCGGGTGGCGGCGGTGGTCCGATACGCCCCGTGGTGGATCAACCTGAGTCCGCTGTTGCTCGGCACCGACGACCATTCCCGGATCGTGGCCGAGACCAACGGCAAGCCCTACCTGGTGCCGCTGGTCAAACGGGAAGTCTTCGAGTCCCTGCCTGGCACGGTCCAGCCGCTCTTCCGGCACTGGGTGGACCGCGGAACGTCAACCTAAGGCGATTGCGCCGCGGAACTCCCGCGCCTTACCAGAAAACGTAGAAGACCAGGATCAGGGAAGCCGCCATGACGACGACGCCCCAGAGATTGGGGTGGGCCCACCACGGCACGGAGCGGCCCCGCGCTTCGAAGGGCGAATCCACCAGATCCGGCACCCCCCTTCGGGACCGGTCCAGCCAACCGCCGACCCGCTCCTGAGCCAGGCTCCGTTCCGAGTCGCGTCCCAGAATCAGGGTCGTCAGGATCATGGCGCCCGAGGTGGCGACGATGCTCCAGGCGTAGGCGGCGAACTTGTCGGTGAACCAGACCGGTAAGATTTCCAGGCCGGACCCGACCAGAGCGATGATGCCATAGGCGGAACCGACCGCCAGTCCGATGATCCCGCTCCGCCGGTGGGCTCGCGTGAAGACGCCCACCAGGTAGACGGTCATGAGGGGAATGACGAAGACGCTGGTGACCCGGATGAAGAAACCGGCGATGTTCTCGTAGCGGAGAATGAAGGGGATGTAGGCGAAGGAGGCGGCCACGACGAAGGGGGTGACCCAGCGGCTGACCCGGAAATAGTGGCTGTCTTCACGGTCCTTGACGAAAAGGCGGGCGTAGATGTCCCGGGTGCAGAGGGCCGCCAGCGCCGATCCGATCCCCTCGTAGGTGGTGATCGCCGCCGCGATGACTCCGGCGACGACGATGCCCTTCAGCCCCGGTCCCAGGAACTCGTTCACCAGAAGAGGGTAGATCTGATCGGGCCGCTGCAGCGTCTCGGGCCAGACGGCCCGGCCCAGGATTCCCAGGGTCCCGTTGAAATACATGAGGATCATGGTCATGCCCGAGGCCATGAGGACGGACACCTTCACGTCCCAAAGGGAGCGGGCTCCGAACAGCTTCATGGTCTCGCTGTGGTTCACGATGGGGTAGGCGGCTCCCAGGATGAGCCACGCCATGGTCACCACCAGGGGATCGGGGCTGCCCGGCCGCGAGACCCCGATATGCAGCAGATAGCCGGGCAGTTCGGCCCCCCCCTTGAGAGTCAGCTTCTCCACGGCGCCCGACCAGCCGCCGGCGACGGTCCAGAGGACGTTCCACAAGACCAGGACACCGGTGATCATGACCACGGTCAGGAGGGCGTCGACCCAGGCGATGGTCTTGAGTCCTCCCCGGGCCGAATACAAGGTCGCCATTGAGGCGAATGCCGCGACGACGATCCAGGCCCCGATCTCGTCGAGACCCATGACCAGAGTGAGCGTCAACTGGAGGGAGATGGCGATTCCCGCCAGGATGTTGGTCCGGTACTGAACCTGCACCAGGGCGCTGACCACCCGGGCCGCCGGTCCGAAGCGGTATTCCAGGTACTCGGCGTTGGTGAACATTCCGGCCCGGTACATGGGAGGCAGCACGAAGAAGGCGGCGATGACGTATCCCACCACCACACCCAGCCACCACGTGGTGAGAGTCGTAATCCCCTCCACGTAGGTCATTCCGTTGACCCCCACGATGTCTCCGCTGTCGACGGAGGTGGCGAAGAGGGAGACGGCGACGATCCAGAAGGGGAGATTGCGGCCGCCCAGGAACCAGTCCAGGTTGGTTCTGGTTTCGCGGGAACGGATCAGTCCGTATCCGAAGACCAACAGGTTGAGGCCCAGGACGATGATCCAGTCGATGGTCGACATCTCGATTCAGCGCCTGTTCACTGCGGGGGGCCGCCGGTTTCAGAGTGCCGGCCGGCTCCGCTCCGCATATCCGGTCAGTTCCACGTACCCCTGTCCCAGACGATCACCCGCCGCGGTCTCGACTCTCACCGGGCCCTCCCAGTAGGCCAGTCCCGGAAGGATCCGGCTCACGTTCTCGGCATCGGCAACCTCCGGTGTCACCACCAGTTCCAGATCCTCGGCAGGGACACGCACCTGCCACCCGGCGGGGTAGCGGGCGCCGTTGTGGGGGCTGGTCCAGGTTCCGGTGGCTCGGACCGACCAATCGCCGGATTCCAGATACCGAGCCTGTCCTTCCCTGGAAATCAGCGTCCCGTTGGCGAAATCCACCTGATCGTGGCGGTCCCTCAGAAGATAAAGCATCAGGTCGCGGCCGTCGTCCAACTGGAGGCTGAACCAGTCCCATCCGATCTGACGGGCCCCCAATTGATTGGACCCGAACTCCTTGTCCATCCAGGAGACGCCCTCCACCGCGTGTTCCTCGCCTCCGATGGAGACGCGGCCGCGGGTCGCCATCCGGGTGAAGCTGTAGTACTGGCTCGCGGCTCCGTCTTCTCCCCCCTTGATGCTGTACCCGTTGGGACCCTGAAAGATCGGGCCCTTGGTTCCGCGGGTCGAGAGCCGGAAGGAGAAGTCCTGGTTCTCGTCCGAGGCGGCGAGGTCGAAGCCCCTGCCGTTCCAGTGCAGGCTCCAGCGGACGGTACTGCCGGCGGGAGGCCGGCTCCAGGCGACGAGCGGTCCCGATCCGTCTCCGAACTCTCCCAATAACGGCATGGCGCGGTAGAGAATCTCGGTGAAGCGATGCCGCTTGCTGGTCAGGTCGGTGACGGCCGCGTGCCCCATGATGACGTCCCGGGCCTTCCAGGCGGAATCCAGAGCCGGAGACGTGGGCTGGAGTCCGACTCGGAAAAAGGTGAACTGGTAGCCGAACCGGCGCGGATTCTCTCCGGCGGTCTGAAGGTGTCCCGTGAAGTACCACCATTCGGTGCGGAAACCGGTTCGGGCCCAGTGATCCCGGGGAAAGGACCAGGCATAGTCGGGACGGGCCGGCTTCCAGTCGAGGGTCGACCCCAGCAGGCTCAGAACAACCAGAGCTCCGGCGAGGAATGGCATCTGAGTTAAAGGTCCTCCCGGCTGAGTTGAGTCGCCGGCGTCCGGCTGGCCGCCAGCGCCGGATAGAGGCTCGCCAGCACCGCCGCCGCCAGGATGGTCGCCGATTGGGCCAGCACGGTTCCCCAGGGCCAGTGGACCTGGATGGTCCACCCGAAGTAGGCCCGATTGATGACGAAGACCACGATGCCCGCCAGGATGACTCCCCCCGCCAGACCCAGGACGAGTCCGGCGACTCCCATCCCCAGCCCCTTGCCCACGAAGATCCGGAACAGTTGCGACCGCCGGGCGCCGAGGGACCGGTAGAGGGCGAGCTCCGCGGACTCCTCCCGGGCCAGCACCAACAGCGTCAATATGATGCCCGCCACGGCGATCAGCAGGCTCGTTCCTTGGAGGAGACGGGTCACCGCGAAGGTCTGGTCGAAGATCTCCATTACTTCCTGGCGCAGCTTCCGGTTGCTCCGGAACAGAAGGGACTCTCCCGCGTGCGCCGCCCGGAGGCGGTCGATGGTTTTGTCGGTATCCGCTCCGGGTCTCAAGTAGAAGGCCATGCTTTGGACGGGCCCCGGACCGAAGAGTTTCTCCATGGTTTCCAGCCCGACCACGGCCAGCCCCGTTCCGGGCTGATAGTCGTAGTAGATGCCGGCGATGGGCACCTGCGCCTTGCCGGCCGGAGTGACCAGCGGAAGAAGTCCCCCAGGCTCCAGACCGCGCCGCCGGGCCAGGGTCTCCCCCACCAGGGCGGCGCCCTCGTCCCGGAACTGCCGGTAGACTGCGTCCGGATCTCCTCCCACCAGGGGAAATCGAGCCTCGCCCCCGGGAAGTCCGGTCTCGACCCCGGCCAGGAAGATGCGCTCGTCCCCGGATTGGACCGTCAGCCTCCGGTAGCGGTCGAAGGCCACGACGTCTTCGGTCCGGGACAATTGGGACACCAGCTCCGGGCTCAGGGCGGTCTCGTCGCCTCTTCCTCTCCAGGACTCGGTCTTGACGTAGATGTCCGCCTGGACCGACGTCCGAAGCCAGACCTCCAGCGTCTCCCGGAAACTGCTGGTCTTGAGAGTCACGCCCACCATCATGCTGACCGCGATGGCCAGGGAGGAGGCCGTGAAGACGGTGGTGGTCCAGCGGCCGGCCAGGGACCGGAACCCATATCCCACGCCGAGACCCGAAAGGGGCAGCAGAGACGCCGCGCGGACCAGGAGGGGAGTGAACAGCGGGATGGCCACCAGCAGGGCGACGCCCAGAACGAAGCCGGCCGGCCGCCAGTCCGCGGCGAACCGGTACCAGACCGCCGCCAGAGTCAGAATCCCGGTCCCGGCCAGGGCCAGCGATATCGCCGAGGACCCCACCTTCTCCTGCAGGAGCCGGGAAGAGAGGAGCGACCGGGGAGGAGAAAGACAGAGGTCCAGGGCAGGGAGGAGGGTCCCGGCCAGCGCGGCGCCCATGCCGGCCGCGGCGCCCGCCAGGTAGACCCACGCGGGAACCTGGAGGGAGGTGATCTCGTTCAGGAGATAGACCTGGGTCAGGGTGGCGCTGACGGCATCCACGTTGGCTCGGGCCGCCCAGTAGCCCAAGCCGGTTCCCAGGATCACCCCCAGCCCTCCCACCAGGGCCGCCTCGAAGGCGATGAGTCCCAAGAGCTGCGCCCTCGTCGCGCCCACGGCCCGGAGCACTCCGAACTCGCGCCTCCGGCGCACCAGCAGCGCCTGCGAGCTGGTGTAGACGACGAAGCTGCCCACGAAGAGGCTGATCAGGCTCAGGGCCGTGAGGTTCAGGCGGAACGCGCTCAGAAGGCCGGCCGCCTCGTCCTCTCGTTGCGTCGGAGTCAGCACTTCCACCGAAGAACCCAGGCGTTGCTCCAGAAGCGCCTTGAGATTCGCGCGATCCTCAGCCGCCGCCTCGACATGGATCTCGTGCAACTCGCCGGGGCGCCCCAGCAACCCCTGGACCTGGGAGATGTCCATGACCGCCAGCTTGGCCCCGGCCAGAGTGGTGACCCGGGCGAAGTCCACCAGGGCGCCGACGACCAGGCGGGCCTCCCGGGGACCGCAGGAGACCTCGATCGAATCCCCCACGGACCAGCCTTGCGCCCGGGCCAGCTCGGGAGTCACGGCCATCCAACCGGGTTGGGTCAAGCCTTCCGACGCCTTTTCCCGGCCCAGAAGCTCCAGACTCTCGCGCGATGCCGGAGAAACGAGATCGATGCCCATCACCTCCAGGAGCAAGGAATCCGATCCCTTCACCGCCACGTCCAGCCGGTAGACGGGCCAGGCTCCGCGGACGCCGCGCGTGCCCAGCACTTCCGGAAAGAGGCTCTCCGGCAATGTCCGGTTCAAGCCCCGGACGGTGAGGTCCGCTTCCGATCCCACGGCCCGGAGAGCTCCCCGGAACGCGGCCACGGCGCTCAGGTTGATGATCTGCACCGAGAGGACCGAGGCGACGCCCAGGGCGACGCCGAGGACCGTCAGAAGATAGAGCGACCGGCCCGCCCGGAGACGCGTCTTCAGCGTGTGCAGCAGGTAGCGCCTCATGCGGCGTCCAGGACCCCGCTGTGGATCCGCCAGGTCTCGTCGGCCAGTCCCGCCAGCTCCCGGCTGTGGGTGACGTAGAGCAGCGTGGCCTTCTCCCGGGTCACCAGCTCCAGCATCAGTTCCAGGACCAGCCAGGAGTTCTCGTCGTCCAGGTTACCCGTGGGCTCGTCCGCCAGGATCAGCCGGGGACGGCGCAGGAGGGCCCGGCAGATGGCCACCCGCTGCATCTCTCCGCCGCTCAGGTTGCTCACCGGATCCCCGGCGCGATCAGCCAGGCTGACCCGGTCCAACAATTCCAGCACCCGGGGCTCGAAGTCACGGGGTTTCCCGCCGGCCACCAGCGCCGGGAGGGCCACGTTCTCCCGCACCGGCAGGTGGGGCAGGAGATGGAAGAACTGGAAGACGAGGCCGATCTCGTTTCGGCGCAACAGGGTCCGGTCGCGGTCCGAGAAACTGGAGAGGTCCTTTCCCAGCACCTCCACTTTCCCGCGGGTGGGCAGATCGATGCCGGCGGCCAGATGAAGGAGGGTCGACTTGCCGCTGCCGCTCCGTCCCACGATGGCCACGCGGCGTCCGGAGGGCACCTGGAATGAGACGTCGTGCAGCGCCGTCAGCCCCGCGCCGACGGTTTCTCCATAGGTCTTCGAGACGTGTGAAAACGCCAGCATGGAAGACATCTCAATAGAACAGGTTATGGGGAACGACGGAACGAATTCAACAGAATCGGCTCGATTTACGAGTGTCCACCAGTGTGCCGGATGGGTTCGCGGCGGGGTCAGGCGCAGGGTCCGGTATCAGAGTCCAACTAATTTGGGAAAGTGGAATTCATGAAGAATCAGAATGTTATCGATCCCATCACGAAGTTGATAATCATTATCATATAGCCCCTCTCGGAATGTGATGATCGTCAATGATGAAATTGAATTTCACCATCGTTGAAAATGACATTCAAAATCATTGATATTGATGTCCCATTTCATTTAAGTCCTTTATTTACTATGTTTTATATTTGACAGACCGTTCATTTAATATGTATATTCATTCGCATGGAGTCTGCAGATCGCGACTTGGACATGCGACTGTTTCAGTCAACAAGGAGGAAGATATGAACGGAAGAATCAATCAAGCCTTGAACACACAGATTCACATGGAGTTGGAATCGTCCTACCTCTACCTGGCCCTTTCGGCCTACTACGACTCGAAGGATCTGCCCGGTTTCGCCCACTGGATGAGAGAGCAGAGCCGTGAGGAGTACGGGCACGCCATGCGGTTGTTCGACTACCTCCTGACCCGGGGAGCGAAAGTCGATCTGGACACCCTCGGAAAGCCCGCCGACGGCTTCACATCCCCCGTGATTGCCTTCGAGCGAGTCGTGGCGCACGAAAAACGTGTCACCGAGGCCATCCACAAGCTCTATCTGCTGGCTCTCGAAGAGGGCGACCTGGCCACCGGCGTGGAGCTGCAGTGGTTCATTCAGGAGCAGGTCGAAGAGGAGAAGTCGGTTTCGGAGGTCGCGGCTCAACTGCGATGGGGGAACGGTGAGCCCATGGGCCTGCTGATGGTGGACCGCGACCTGGCCAAACGGGAATAACCCCGGCGGGTTCCCTCCGATCCCTCCCAATTTCGTCCGCCGGCCTGGAGCCCCCCGGGCCGGCGGCGATTCTTGACAGTTTCGGCGCCCGCTTGGTAGCTTCGGGCGCCGCATGAGCACCTACCAGATCGGCGATTACCGGCAGACCTACGCCAGTTTCCGCCTTACCCGACCCGAGCGCTACAACTGGGCCTTCGACGTGTTCGACCGCTGGGCCGCCGACCCCGGCAAGGTGGCCATGCGTTGGGTCAGCGACGCCGGAGACGTCCGGAACGTGACGTTCCGGGAGTTCTCCCGATCCTCGACCCGTTGCGCCAATGCTCTGGCCGGACTGGGCGTGGAACCCGGAGAGCGGGTCTTCGTCATGCTTCCCCGGATCGTCGAATGGTGGGAGGTCCTCCTGGGCGGAATCCGCGCCCGCGTCGTCACGGTCCCCGGCACCACCTTGCTGAGGCACAAGGACATCGTTTACCGGATCAACGCCTCCGGGGCTTCGGTGGCCGTGACCGATGCCGCCAACGCGGACCGGGTCGAAGCCGTGCGCCCGGAGTGCCCCGGGTTGCGGCACGTCATCGTCGTGGGCGGGGGCCCCGGCTGTCTCGGCTACGAGGACCTGCTGGCCAAGAGTTCCCCCAGCATGGACCATCCCCGGAACCTCTCCACCGATCCCCTCATGATCTACTTCACGTCGGGGACCACCGGACCGCCCAAGATGGTCGTGAACGACCACGCCAGCTATCCGAAGGCGCACCTCATCACCGGCAAGTTCTGGCTGGACAACCGGCCCACCGATCTCCACTGGACGCTGTCGGACACGGGATGGGCCCAGGCCGCCTGGACCTGCCTGTTCGCGCCGTGGAACATGGGGGCGGCCATCTTCATCTGGGACCACCGGGGGCGTTTCGATGCGGAACGGACCCTCCGCATGCTCCACGAACACCCCATCACGACCTTCTTCTCCCCTCCCACCGCCTATCGGATGATGGTTCAGGAAGATCTGTCCCGCTGGCCGGCCCGGGCCCTGCGCCACTGCCTGGGGGCCGGGGAGGCGGTCAATCCCGAGGTCATCGCCACCTGGAAAGGGGAGATGGGCCATCACATCTGGGAAGGCTACGGCCAGACCGAGACCGTTCTCTGCGTGGCCACGTTTCCCGGCATGGAATACCGGCCCGGCTCCATGGGAGTCGCCTCGCCCGGGTTCCACATGGGCCTAGTGGACGACTCGGGGAATGAAGTCGGTCCCGGAGAGGAGGGGGAGATCGCCATCCGGGTGCGCCCCGACCGGCCGCTGGGGCTGTTCTGCGGGTACTACCGGAACCCGGAGGCGACCGCAAACTGTTTTGCAGGCGACTGGTACACCACCGGAGACCGCGCCACCCGGGACGAGGACGGCTACTTCTACTTCGTCAGCCGCACCGACGACGTCATCAACACCTCAGCCTACCGGGTCGGCCCCTTCGAGGTGGAGTCGGCTTTGCTGGAGCATGAGACGGTGGCGGAGGTGGCCGTGGTGGGGAGTCCCGACCCGTTGCGGGGAGAGATCATCAAGGCTTTCGTGGTGCTCAGCCAGTCCGCCCGGCCTTCGGACGACTTGACCCGGGAACTCCAGGCCCACGTGCGCACCGTCACCGCTCCCTACAAGTACCCTCGCGAGGTGGAGTTCATCGAAGAACTGCCCAAGACCATCAGCGGAAAGATCCGCCGCAATGAGCTCCGGCGGCGGGAGCTGGAGAAGAAGGGCCGCTGACTCTCCTCCGATCCCCGAGAGCTGACTTCTCATGCCCTTTTCCGAAGACCACGAACTCTTTCGAGAGTCTCTGAAACGCTTCGTTCAGGAGGAGATCCTGCCTCATGTGGAGGAGTGGGAGGAAAAGGAGGAAACGCCCCGTTCGCTGTTCGAGCAGATGGGGGAACTGGGTTTCCTCGGCGCCGAGTACCCGCCCGAATATGGGGGCGGGGGCGCCGACTTCCGGATGTCGGTGGTCCTGGCCGAAGAGCTGGCGCGCTGCCGCTCCGGCGGCGTGGCTTTCGGCGTCATTGTCCACACGGACATGTCCTCCCCCTGGCTGGTCCACTTCGGGACCGAGGCCCAGAAACGGCGCTACCTGCCGGACATCATCCTGGGCCGGAAGATCTGCGCCCTGGCCATCACCGAGCCGGACACGGGATCGGACATGGCGGCCCTCTCCACGCGGGCGGTCCGCGACGGGGACGACTGGGTCCTGACGGGCGCCAAGACCTTCATCACCAACGGCGTGAACGGAGACCTCTACTTCGTGGCCGCCCGGACCCGGGACGGCGGTCCCCGCCGTGAGCGCCTCTCCCAGTTCCTGGTGGAGCGGGACACTCCCGGCTTCAGCGTCGGCCGGAAGCTCAAGAAGACCGGCATGTTGGCGTCGGACACGGCCGAGCTGGTCTTCGACGAGGTGCGGGTGCCTGGAGAAAACCTGCTGGGAGCGGAAGGACAAGGGTTCGCCCAACTGGTCTCCGGGCTGCAACGGGAACGGCTCATGGCCGCAGTGCTGTGCGTCTCCGCCGCCCGGCAGGCGCTGGAGGACTGCGCCGAGTACCTGAACCAGCGCCACGCTTTCGGCCGGCCGTTGTCCCGTTTCCAGGCCCTGGCCCACCGCCTGGCCGACATGGCCACGGAAGCGGAAGCGGCCAGGCAACTGACCTACCACGCCGCCTCCCTCTTTGCGTCGGGACAGGAGTGCACCCGGGTCGTTTCGATGGCCAAGCTCTACGCCACCGAGATGGCCAACCGCGTCGCCTACCACGCCGTCCAGATGCACGGCGGCTACGGCTACATGCGGGAGTACGCCGTGGAACGCTTCGCCCGGGACTACCGGCTCTGGCCCATCGCCTCGGGCACCTCCGAGATCATGCGGGAGATCATCTCCCGCGACTTGTTGCGGTAGAAGCGGCGACATGGAGTATCCATGTTGCAAGTGAAGGAGCGGCGTCATCCTTGGCGCCGTCTTACGACCTCGCATTCAAGAAAAACCGGACGGCCGCATCGGCTCTCCCCGCCCGTGTTCTTTTTCACCCCTCCCCCAGCCCGAAAACGAACGGAAGGACCGATCTCCCTTCGTCTGAGAAAACCATGGGGCACCCGGAGGGGGGACATTCTTGTCCCCCTCTTCTCTACGGTTGCTTTCGCTGGGCCCCGGTGGGGCCGGAGTTGGGCGGATAGGAGGGGGGACTTTCAGTCCCCCCGAGGGAGTGGGGGTAGGAAAACCCCCACTCCTTTTCACGCAGGATTTTGCCGGACCGGGGCCGGTGGGGGAGCTCCGAAGAAAAGCCCCAAGACGTCCAGCCGCCGAGCTTCGAGCACACCCAACGCTCGAAAGAGGGCGCCAAGAATGACGCCCCTCCAAACGAGCAGCGACCCTGAGGTCGCCGATTGGGAAAAGCGTCTCGGCGTGTTTCACGCGCCGACTGGGAAAGACGTCCGGAGCGGCGGCGTCCCCGGCGCCGACTGGGACCGGCGTCCTTCCGGGCGCCGCTCCCCCTCCCACGTCATTTCCTTCGCACATTTCTACCCACCAATCGTTTGGAACCGTATGCCATACAATTCCAAGCACCCCTTTGCTCCAAACCCGCTCCTCCCAGGCAACCACTCTTATCTCGACCCGTACGCAGCCGTTGAAGTTCGCCGAAATCGGCTGCCGCACTGGCAACAGGGTCACAAGTTCATCTTTGTGACATGGCGCCTGGGAGACTCGCTCCCCGAGGCAAAATTGGTTCAGTGGCGGGAAGAGCGCGCGCTCTGGTTGAAAAACAATCCTCGACCTTGGAATTCTCAGACGGCGAGGCGCTACCACGATCGTTTTCTTCAACGGATCGAGGACTGGTTGGATCAGGGGAGCGGATCCTGCATCCTGAAGGATCCGGCATTGGCCAGGATCGTGGCTGATGCACTGCGATATTTCGATGGCCAGCGATACGAACTGTCCTCATTCGTCGTAATGCCCAACCATGTCCATGTGCTGTTTCGGCCTCTTGGCCGTCACCGACTCGGAAATATCTTGAGTTGCTGGAAGGGATTTACGGGCCATCAGATCAGAAAAAAGACCGGAACCTCGGGCAAACTCTGGCAGAAAGACTATTGGGACCGCCTGATCAGGAATCCGGAACACTATTTGAATTGCTTGGAGTACATCCGAGAGAACCCGGGGAGAGCAGGGTTGCGGGAGGGGGAGTTTGTCCTTTTCGAGAGGGGTGGTGGTGGGAAGGTTGGTGGGTGAGGCGCGCGGGGATCGGCGCCCGGAAGGACGCCGATCCCAGTCGGCGCCGGGGACGACGCCGCTCCGGACGACGATCCCAGTCGGCGCGTGAAACACACCGCTTGAGAGGCTTTTCCCAATCGGCGACCTCAGGGGCGCTGCTCGTTTGGAGGGGCGTCATTCTTGGCGCCCTCTTTCGAGCGTTGGGTGTACTCGAAGCTCGGCGGCTCGACGTCCTGGCTTTTGGCTTTGGAGGGAAGGTCGGTCCGTTCGCTCTCTTTCGCGCCGTGCGGGGGGGACGAGCTGAGGGAGGGAGAGACAATGCGGCCGCCCGGTTTTTTTTGAATGCGAGGTCGTAAGACGGCGCCGGGGACGACGCCGCTCCGGACGACGTCGCTCCTTGGCGTGTGAAATGCGGCGTTGCTTGGTGGGGGGGGATGCGGGGTTGTTACTTTGATTCCAGGCGGTAGTTGGTGAAGTTGTTTTTTAGCTGGGAGCGGGTGAGGTGGCCGGAGTGGATGAGGATGCGGTAGAGGAAGGTGGCGGATTCGCCGGGGTTCAGGGAGAAGTTGAGGGGCGGGGCGCCCTTTTCGAAATCGGCCCGGCCGAAGGGGTTGGCGGCGAAGAGGCCGTAGGCGCGGGCGTGCCAGTAGGTGGGATACCGGGTGCTGCGGGGATGGTTCAGGATGGCCAGGGTGAGGTCCTCGTCCTGGATTGTTCCGCGCAGGGCGACCCAGGGAGAGCGTTTACCCCAGACGTTTTCCGCGAGTTCCAGGCCTTCGGCGTTGAGGTAGCGGCCGGTGCGGTCCTCGCGCAGATCGGAGGCGACGCGGATGGCCAGCAGACCCTCCTCGATGTCGCCGAAGGTGACGGGCTGCTCTTGGGCGGTCAGGGTGATCTGCAAATCCAGGGTTCGCCAGGCGGGTCCGGCCCGGATGGTCATTTGAGAATTCTGCCGGAGCAGGATCTGACCGGTGGGGGCGATCCAGTTGGATGTCGTGCCCAAGATCCCTTGCGGCCCGCCTTCCATTCTGGTGAAGCCGGTGTGGCGGATCCGGCCGCTGCCGGGCCGGTCTCGCGTGGGAGGAAACTTGGACCAGAAGTCCACGCCGTTGACGTTGCGGTAGGTGAGGAAGACGCCCTCGTGTTGCCAGTGGTCGGTCTGCTCGCCGGGGATGCCGAACTCCATGGGGAATCCCCGGGTGATCCGGTGTCCCCCGGGGCTGAGCAACGGATGGAGGATCGGTTTGTGCAGGCCGATGCCGTAGTGGTAGGAGGCGAAGAGGGTCTCGCCGGCGTAGATGTCCACATGCGCCGCGTCGGTCTTGACGAGGCGGATCGGGTGGGGAGATCCGGCTGAGGCGGCGGACGGAACGAGTCCGATCAGAAGCAACGCGGCAGACACGATGCGCTTCATTTTCAGGAGCTCCCCCACCGGCCCCGGTCCGGCGAAATCCTGCGAGAAAAAGGCGGCCTGGGAACGGAGGCTTTCCAGTCGGCGGTTCCGATCCGGCGGCGAAGAGGGGGACAAGAATGTCCCCCCTCCGAGGGGCGCCCATGTTTTTCTCAGGAGTCTGCGCGGTAGAAATGATCGTAGCGAGAAAGTGGGGAATCGAGGCCGGATTTTCTTGATTTGGAGGTGCATAGTCGTTCTATTCGCCGGGAAATCGAGGAAATATGGACCGATTCACCGCTTTCGCAGTAGATCAATTCCTGCCACTCAGGCTCCTAACGCCCTTCTTCGTTCTTGCGTCTTTGGATCAGGTCGCGGTGTTCCTGTTCCTTGCGGTTGATGGTGTGGTAGGCATTGCGCAATGCGCGCTTGAAGTCCAGGGTGAGCTCGACGGTGGTGGGCAGGCCGTGGATGACGTGGGGGGTGATGAAGACGACCAGCTCGGAGCGGCGCTTGCTCTTGGTGGTCCGTCCGAAGAGGGCCCCCACCACGGGGATGTCCCCCAGCACCGGGATCCGGTTGCGGGTGCGGTCGTTGATGTCGCTGATGATGCCCGCGATGGCCACCGTCTCGCCGTCCCGGACGATGAGGGAGGTCTCCACGTAGTTCTGGCTGATGGTGGGGGTGAGGGACGAGCCCGCGGCCTGGCTGACCTCGATGGCCAGGTCCATGGTCACGATGCCGCTGGCGCTGGTGCGGGGCATGATCAGGACGGAGGTCCCGGTGGGACGATAGTTGATGCTGTTGGCGAAGGCGCTGGCGACTCCCGAAGTGATGGGGTCTCCATAGGAGGCGGTCGTGACCGGGACCTCGGCGCCCACGTTGATCCGGGCCTGCATGCCGTCCACCGCCAGCAGCGTGGGAGCCTCCAGGATCTCCACCTTGGTCCGGGACCGGAGCGCGGTGATGGCGGCCTCCAGTTCCCGTTGCGCCCCGATGAAGGCCTTGGTCACCACGGACAGGGCGCCCCCTCCGCCGCCCCCATCGGACGTTCCGGAGATGCTGCCGGTGGTGGGCGGTCCCGTGGCGTCGGCCTGCCGCCCCCGGAGGAAGGCCGCCACTCCGAAGCTGAGGTCGTCCCGCAGCTCCACCGAGTAGATCCTGGCCTCCATGAAGACCTGGCGCGGCAGCTTGTCCAGTTGGCGGATGGTCTCCAGCAGAAAACGGTAGTCCGCCTCCGTGGACTGGATGATCAGGGAGTTGCTGAAATCGTTGACGACGATGCGGATGTCTCCCGCGCTCACCACCCGGATGCCTGACGGACGGCTGAGGGAACGCCCGAACAGGGAGGGCCCCATGCCCCTTCCGCCGCCGTACCCGCCACCGTAACCGCCATAGCCACCACCGCCGTACCCGCCGTAGCCGCCCCCGTAGCCCCCGTAGCCACCACCGCCGTACCCGCCATAGCCGCCGCCGTAGCCCCCGTAACCACCACCGCCGTATCCGCCATAGCCGCCGCCATAACCCCCGTAGCCACCGCCTCCGTACCCGCCGTAGCCGCCTCCGTAGCCCCCGTAACCACCACCATAGCCGCCGAAGCCCCGCTGCTGGCGGAGGAAGCCGGGGTCCTGGGTCGGCGTTCGCCGGGTCTGATCGCCCGAATCCGGGTCCGCAGGATCGGTCCCGCCCATGGGCAGGCCCATGCCCTGGTAGTAGAGCTGGCCCAGGACGTCCGCGATGTAGGCGGCGGTGTTGTTCTCCACCTCGTAGACGTAGGTCTTGAGATTGGTGTTGGTGGAAGGCGTGTCCAGCTTGGCGACCCAGGTCTTGACCTCCTGCAGGACCGCCGGCGCGTGCGTGACCACCAGGATGCTGTTGAGCCGCTCGATGGCGACGATGCGCACACCGCCTCCCTTCTCACTCGGAGAGAAGACCGCGCTCAGGTCGGAGGCCACGTCCACGGCGTGGTTGTGCCGGATGGTGATCAGATCGACGGTGTTGATGGAGAAATACTCGGTGTCCAGCATCCGGATCAGGTTCAGGGCCTGCTGGATGTTCCGGCGGTAGTCGGTGATCAGGAGGATGTTGACCGAGACCAGGTTGACCACGGTGGCCCCCTCGGAGACGAAGGGCTTCACGATCTCGATCATGTCTTCGGAGGGCAGGTAGTGGAGGGGGATGACGTAAGTGATGATGCCCTCTTCGTCCTCCAGCCGGAGGGCCTCCTCCGACTCCGCCGGCGTCAGGACCGTGGGGCCGGGAGTGGCCTGGGATGCCGCCGCCTGCTCCGGCGAGGGAGCTTCTCCCTCTTGAGCAGGCGCGGCGGCGACTCTCGTCTCTCCGGGGAGAGCCACTCCCGGCGCGGGAGCGGTTCCCCCCGGAGACACCGCCGTCGCGGCGCCTTCCGAGGGATCGGATTCGGAGGATTCCTGCCCCGGAGACGAGGCGCCGGGCTCCTCCTCCCGGGCGTCCGGCTTCTCCTGGACCGGAGCGGGGACGGGACGGCCCGCGCCGGAGGGCCGGGCCAGAATCTTGTGCGGCACGCGGGGACTCTTGCCGATGGGCAGGACCACGTAGATCCCCTCCTGCTTGACGATGGCCTGTCCCGCCAGCTTGAGCACCTGCTCCAGGACCCGGAAGAGGGTCTTCTTGGGGATGTCGTCCATGGTGAACAGGCTCACCGTTCCGGAGACGGCGGGATCGATGACGTAGGAATAACCCAGCTCGGTCATGACGGCGTTCACCACCCGGTCGACGGGCATGTCGGTGAAGGCCAGCTTGACTCCGCCGTTTCCCTTTCCGGAACTCTTCGAGCCGCCGTTCGCGGTCCGGGGCTTGTCTCCGGAGGACCCTGCCGCCGGGGTCGTCCCGGAGGCGGCCCGGTCTCCCTGAGCCTTTTTTCGATACATCTCCTGCAGCGCCTGCCGCCGCTTCCGGAGCTGGTCCTGCGAGTCGGAGCCGGCGGTGCCGAACACCGGGGGAGCGCTCCGGGAGCCGTCGTCGACGATCACCGGCTCCTGGCCCGGCTGCCGGGTGGTCCCGGAACTTTGGGCGAAGCCGACTCGCTGCGCGGCGGCGAAGAGTTCGCCCCCGCCGAAAAGAATGACAATTACTGCGATCAACGCACGCATTATTTGAACCTCTTGGGAATCGTCATCATGTGTTGGACACGTTTCACATCAAATATTCCAAACCGGAAGAGCGGAGGCCGTTTGCCGGTTTCGGTGTTGTGGCCAGGGACGGCGATTGGAAATCGCCGTCCCTGATTGGCGACTAGAAATCGCCGCTCCAAGACGGCGACTGGAAATCGCCGTTCCTGACTGGCGACTAGAAATCGCCGTTCCAGGCCGGCGATTAGAAATCGCCGCTCCAAGACGGCGATTGGAAATCGCCGCTCCGTTGGCGATTGGGAGTCGCGGCTCCTCATCTCGGGGTCGCGGCGGTGCCATAGACGGGGCGCCTCGCGGCTCCGGTGCGGCCGCGGGCGGCGCCCTGGCGGCCGGTGAGGGTGGTGCGGCCCCGGGCGGCGGCTCCACCGGACCGGACCCGTTGTTGCGCGGCGGTGGGACTCACGGCCGCGCGGGCCGCCTCTTCGGCGGGCGGGACCGCTGCGGCCACCGTCTCCACGGCGGCCCGCGTGGAACCGACGGTCACGATGTTGACCGCGCCGCCTCCGGCCTTCCGGGCCGCCGACTTCTTGGGCTGCTTGCCCTTCCTGGAGTCCATGATGTCGATCAGCTCGGTGTGATGGTTCCATACCAGGGTGACCGTGGTCGGCGTAATCTCACCCACCCGGTACCCCTGCACCGGGTCTCCCAGCATCACCGTCCGGGACTCTCCCTGGTTCTTCTTCCCCGCGAAGACCGTCAGGAATGCCCTCTGCTCGCCCCGGATGGTGGACACCCCGTGCAGAGTCGGCTTGATGGGCAGCGGCGGGGGCTTCCGGGGGGGCGCGGGGGTTCCGGTACCCACCGGGTCCGGCCGGCGTTCCGGCTTGAACAGGTTTCTCTCGTGGATCTCCAGGTAGTCGTTGAAGGGCCGCGTCGGCTCCTGCCTGAAGGAGGCGTCCTCGCGCGGCGCGGGACCCCGGTTGATCCGCTGGTAGACGTCCTGGCGCGTGGACTCCCGGAAATGGCGCCAGTCCGAGATCAGGCGCTGGCCCAACAGGCCGACGCCCGCCACCAGCAACAGGTTGAGCAAAAGGATTCCTTGCCTCATGTTCCGCTCCTGGTAGAGATGCCCGGCTCGGGAGAAAGTTGAATCAGACCCGAAACGTGCAGGCTGGGGTTGAGGCGGCGCTGGCCCTTGACCCGTCCGACCCGGAGCTCCAGGTTCTCGACCTTGAGGAACTTGGGGTAGGCCGAAAGGGCGTGGACGAACTCCAACACCTGCCGCAGGTCGGCCCGGAGATTCACTCTCAGCGTGATCTTGGCGTACCGGTCGTCCAGGACCCGCTCCTGCACCCGGCTGCTCCGGGCGATGGTGATTCCCAGCCGGGACGCCAGGTCCCGCACCGCCAGCTCCATCCTGGTGGTGGCGTCGCTGGAATTCTCGGCCTCGATGAAGCGGTTCTCGTACTGCTGGATCAGCCCCTCGAGCTCCTCGCTCCGGGACCGGTAGTAGTCCCGCTGCGAGAGGAGCTGCTTCGAACGCTGCAGCAGCCTGGCCTTGGTCTCCAGTTGGACCGGGATGGAGGCCCGGGCTTCATGGAAGGGCTCCACCGCGAAGAAGTAGACCAGCACGACGGCTGCCGTCAGTCCTCCTCCCTGCAGGATGCGCCGCTCTCTGAGTGTCAGCTTCCTCATGATTCCCTTTCACCGGGAGCCTGCGCGGCAGAAATCAATCTACTGCGAAAGCGTAGAATCGGTCCATATTCGTGCGATTTCTCGGCGAATAGAACCACCATGCACCTCCAAATCGTGAAAATCCGGCCTCGATTCTCCACTTTCCCGCTACGATTCGGCGCCCGGAAGGACGCCGTTCCCAGTCGGCGCCTAAAAGACGCCGCTCCGGCATTTCTACCGCGCAGACTCCTTGGACGTGGCGTCGAAGGTGAACTTCTCCCGATCCCCCATCCCCCGGGCGGGCGCGATGTTCCGCGGCTCGACGGTGTCGAGCGACTCGGAGGTGGTGAGGTTGGACAGCAGCGCCGACGCCGACGACGCGTAGCCCACCATGGTGACCTGTTCCCCCCGAATCGAAAGCTGGTCCAGGAACGCGTCGTCCGGGGTCTTCTCCGTCATCTCCTGCAGGATGCCCAGGACCTTCTGCCGGCCCTGCATCAACTCCTGCAGCTCGGCCAGCCGGGCTTCGGCCCGGGTGGCCCTTTCCCGCAGGTCCATGACCTCCTGGACCCTGGGCTGGAGGGCGTTGAGCTCCACCTGGATCTGGCGGGTCAGGTCGGACTGCTGGAAATAGTCCCTGCCCAGCAGGGCCACGGCCATCACGGCCAGGAGCCCCGCCAGCAGCGCCGTCGGCGCCATGCTGGACCGTTCCAGCACCAGCCGCTTCTCCTCCGGAATCAGGTTGTAACGGGCCGGTCCCGACCGGTTCAGGCCTGAAATGGCCAACCCGGCGGCCGGCAGGAAGGGCTCCACCGCCGCCGCCCGGAGGTCCTGAGGGGCCAGCCGAAGGTGGGTGCGGAGCAGTTCGCAATCTTCGAAGCGGGACCGGAACTCGGCCAGGAGGGAACGGGCCAGCGCGCCGCTCAGGTAGATCTTGCGAAGCTCGCCGTCCACCGGACCGACCTGGGAGACGAACGCGTCCACGTGGTGCAGGATCGACGGCAGCGTCGGCGGTTCGTCCTCCCGCAACCCGACCTTCTGGGAGAAATACTTGCGCGATCCGGAGATCAGGACCATTTCGATGGAACCGGGGTTCAGAGCCAGGACCAGGCAGGGTTGCTCCGCGGGCAGTCCGTCGGCGTGAGCCAGCAGGACCTGGTGATAGGCGATGCTGGACAGGCGGATGGCCACCGGATAGAGGTCGGCGAGCTGGAGGGTCTCCAGGTACCGGTCCAGGGTGGCCTGCGGCAGCATGGTGATCTGGATCAGCAGCTTGCCCGCGGCTTCGTCCTTCTCCAGCACCTGGTGTTCGAAGTAGGACCCGTTCTCCTCGGTGGGCTCCAGGCGCTCCACCTGGAACCGGACCATCTGGTCCAGGTTCTCCTCGACTTCCAGGGGGAGTTCCAGCCAGCGGACGACGGCCTCGTCGCGGGGGATGCCCAGGACGATCCGGTCCTTGAGGGTTGCGTAGGACCGGACGGACTGGCTGATCCGGTCCCGGAGTTGGGCCGGAGGGAGGGTCCGGAAGTCCTTGATGACGGCGTGGTCCTGGAGTTCGAAATGGCGGAAGCCTTTTCGGACGACGGCCAGGATCAGGTCAGGGCCGTGGATTTCGATTCCGAGAGCGGTTCCCAGGCTGAATCTCATGGTTGATGGTTACCTCTTGGGGGGACAGGAGGGGGGACTTTCCTGTCCCGCCTTCTTTTTTTGGTTTGCAGGAGGGGGGGCTTTGCTGTCCGCCCCTCCGGATGCGGCCACTTTGAGGTGTGGCTGTTTGGGGGGTTGTTGCACGGGGGAGAGGATCGGCGCCCGGAAGGACGCCGATCCCAGTCGGCGCCGAGGACGACGCCGCTCCGGACGCCGATCCCAGTCGGCGCCGAGGACGACGCCGCTCCGGACGCCTTTCCCAGTCGGCGCCGGGGACGACGCCGCTCCGGACGGTGGTCCCAGTCGGCGGCTGGAAGACGGCGGTTAGGAAACCGCCGCTCCGGACGCCGTTCCCGGTCGGCGCGTGGACGACGACGCTCCTTGGGGATTGGAGATCGCGGGTTCTAGAGTTCGGTGTTGGCTTCATTCCAGTAGAGGACAGCATACTGCTTGATTCCGACTCCGATCTGGACGACGGCGTTGATGCGGCCGGCGACTTCCGAGCCGGAGACGTGGCCGGTGCTGATCAGGTTGTAGACGTTGGATCGAAGGGTCGAGAGATAGGAGGCCGTGTCCGTGGGCAGGCCCGGGATCCGGGTCAATGCGGTGTTGACGTCGCCCAGGGGGAACTGGCGGCGCATTTCGTCGATGACCAGGGCCGTCTCGTAGGTCAGGCCGGGGATGGCGGCCAGGACCGGGACCGGGGCCGAGTTGACGTTGATCCGGTTCACCTTGCTGAAGACGGTCAGGTACTTGCCCAGACCGAAGTACTCCACGCGGTCGCCTTCGGGCGTCAGGCCCTTCCGGCCGTAGTAGATCTCGGGGGTCACGCCCCGCACCAGGAGCAGCTCTTCGGGGACGTCGAAGGGGCCGTTCTTGGCGTAGTAGGGCTGCGGGAGCGAAAGGTAGTAGCCGCTCTCGGCCCCGTTGGGCCGGAGGAACTCGTCGGGGTCCCTCCAGTCCTCGATGGAATCGGTGAGGCTGTCGGCCCCGTCCGGATCCATTCCCACCGTGATCAGGAGGTTGTAGATCAGGTGGGAGGGCGCCGTGTTCAGGTTGATCTTCCCGGTCTCGTCCACCACCTGGACGTCGGCGACATCGGGTCCCAACCGCAGGGTGACGACGCCGGTCATGATCTCGGGGACCGATCCCGGCCCCATCTCCATGCGCTGACGGCTCTTGGCGAAGGCCATCTGGGATTCGACGATCCGATAGACGGCGTAGTCGATTCCGGCGCGGGCCAGGTAGTGCGCCCGCTTCTGGTCCACCAGGTTGCGGGTGGCGTCGATCTCGGTGCGGATGGCCGCGCCGAAGCTCAGCGCCAACAGTCCCAGGGCCAGCATCACCCAGAGGACGAGGACGAGGACGGCGCCGCGGTCGCCGCCGCCGGTGTTCGATCGATTGCCGTTCATTGATCCGCCGCCGTTCCGAATACCCGGTTCGACCTTGCCCGCCTCCCGATGAAGCTGGCGTTGACGGAGGCGAAGACCTCCCCTCTGTTATGAACGATGCGGATGGCCCGAGGCACGGACTGCATTTCCTCTCCCAGCCATTCCGGGAACCAGGCGAACGCCCGCTGGCGCGGGTCGTAGCCGTAGTACTGGAACTCCAGCGCGTCGATGCCCCGGATCAGGGGCAGCGGCTTTCCGGCCGGAATCCGGACCATGGTGTTGAAGCTGTCCAGGCCCACGAAACGGCTCTCCATGGAACCCATGTAGCGGTCTCCGTACTCGTCCTCCGCCAGGCCGTAACGGACTACGGTGAGTCCGGGCGTCTCATGCATGACCAGAGGCGCCACGGTGATGAAGGTGACCGAATCAGGGGTGCCGAAGAAGAGGGGCGTCTGAAAGCGGGTGGGAGGCTCCACCGGGCCCAGGCCGGTCCGGTCCGGGGGCGCCACCGGGCGCAGGGGGTAGAGGGAGGCGACCTGGCGTTTGACCTGGTCTCCGAGGATTCTCTCGGCCGCCTCCTCCTCCAGGCGGGTCTGGCTCTTCTGGTAGCTGTTGAGGGCCAGGCGGAAGGAGGAGAAGACGATGCCGGCCACCAGTCCCAGGATGGTGAAGGCGACGACGAGCTCCATGAGGGTGAAGCCGGCGTTGGGGGGTGGGGGGGGCGGCGCGTGAAAGACGCTGGTCGGGGTGGCGCCCGGAAGGACGCCGGTCCCAGTCGGCGCCTGAAAGACGCCGCTCCGGACGCCGTTCCCAGTCGGCGCGTGAGACACGCCGCTCCGGGTGGCGCCCGGAAGGACGCCATTCCCAGTCGGCGCCTGAAAGACGCCGCCCCGGGTGGCGCCCGGAAGGACGCCGTTCCCAGTCGGCGCGTGAAACACGCCGCTCCGGACGCCGCTCCTTGTGGGAAATATGCCGGTTCTATCTTCCACCGCGGAGGATCCTTTCCATTTCGCTCTGGGGGCGGCCGCGGTTTCCCGGGGCGGCGTAGGGGTCGGGGACCAGCTTGAGGCAGCGGGCGGTGTAGAACTTGCCGTTGGGGTCGTTCTTGTAGCGCACGCGGACCTGCACCAGGAGGAGGTTCACGGGCGGGAGGGCGATCTCCGGAGCGAGGCCCTGGCGGGGGGGCTCCCAGAAGTCCACCGTTGCCGTGTAGTCGAACTCGTCGTCCAGATTCCCGTCCAACTGGAGGGGGCCCACCAGGTCCTCGTCGCTGAGAAGGCGGTTCATGACATTCTCGGCGTGGGTCATGGCCCGATGGGCCAGATCGATCCGCCGGACGTTCTTCAAGCCTCCCGAGAAGGTCTGCATGGTGACGGCGACGCCGAGTCCGAGAATGGAGACGGCTACCAGGACTTCGAGGAGGGTGAAGCCGGTGGAGCGGCGTCTTTTAGGCGCCGACTGGGATCGGCGTCCTTCCGGGCGCCGACAGGACCGGCGTGTTTCACGCGCCGGCTGGGAGCGGCGTCCGGAGCGGCGGTTTCCTAACCGCCGTCTTCCAGCCGCCGACCGGGAACGGCGTCCGGGGCGGCGTCTTTCAGGCGCCGACTGGGAACGGCGTCCTTCCGGGCGCCGACAGGAGCGGCGTCTTTTAGGCGCCGGACTCCGGAGGGGGGAAAGGGGAGTCGGCGATTGGGAATCGCCTCTCGGGGCGACTAGAAATCGCCCCTCCCGTGGGCGATTGGAAATCGCCCCTCCTTTCGTCATCGCCCCTCCTTTCGTCATCGCCCCTCCTTTCATCATCGCCCCTCCTTTCATCATCGGGGTCTCCCTTGGAGTTCGAGGGCCGGAGACACCTTGGCCAGGCCGGTGACGGGGTCGGCGGTGACGTAGAGGCGCTTTTCCTGCCGGTTGACCAGGCCGATGGCGCCGCCGGAGCTGCGGCCGTTGGAGTAGAAGTTGACCCGCCAGGGGAGCGGCGTGTCGTCGATGGTCTGCGGGACGACGCCGTCCGGGAGAACTACGCTGACGATCTCCTCTCCGAACTCGTT
>JAJDTT010000123.1 GCA_022827025.1 Acidobacteriota bacterium | reverse complement strand
AGACGAGTCCTTCGGCTACGCTTATGCCAAGGCCCAGACCAGCGCCGGCAACCACCTGCCCAAGTCCGGAGTCGTCTTCCTGAGCGTCAACGAGCGAGACAAGCGCTACGTCATCACCATCGCCCAGGACTTTCAGCGGCTGGGTTTCCAGGTGGTGGCCACCAGCGGCACCGCCAAGGTCCTGGCGCTGTCGGGAATGGAAGTGGAGACGGTCTACAAGGTGAACGAGGGGCGTCCCAACGTGGTGGATCTGATCAAGAGCAAGAAGATTCACCTGGTGGTGAACACCCCCTTGGGGCGGGAGTCCTTCTTCGACGAAATGGCCATTCGGCGGGCCTGCATCCAGTACGGCACCCCCTGCATCACCACGCTCTCGGCCGCGGCTGCGGCGGTCAGCGCCATCCGGGCGCTGCAGCGGGAAGAGATCCGGATCAAGAGTCTCCAGGAGTACCACGAGCTCCGCAAGAATCCGGCCGAGTCCCTGTCCCAGCCCTGAAAGACTCCGGATGGGGAAGGGGGAGGGGCGTCATTCTTGGCGCCCTCTTTCGAGCGTTGGGTAAAATCGAAGCTCGGCGGCTGGACGTTCTGGTTCTTTTCTTCGCAGGGGGGCGGTCCTTTCGCTCTTTTCGCGCTGTGGGGGGGTAACAGCCCGTAGTGAAACTCGCGCGAGCACCGAGACCGTTCCTGCGCCCGCCGGACAAGGCGCGATTCGGGTGCATATCGGGAGTATGTGCGCCCGTAGCAACGCCGTCCGCCGGGATGCAGGGACGGTCGAATGCCGTGACGACTTTTGCCACGGGTTGGTAAGGACGAACACAGACGGGTCGAGACGATACGGTCGCTCGGTTTTTCTCGAATGCGAGGTCGTAAGACGGCGCCGAGGACGCCGCCGCTCCACCGGTCTCCTCCCTTTCTGTTAAATTAACGCGTTGTGAGCCCACGCCTGGATCTGGTCGAATCACTGACCGAAACCTATCGGGACCTGCCGCGCGAAGTCGTCATCAAAGAGGACCTGCTGCGCACGGGGATCGCATTTTCCAGGGATGCCCTGGCTATCGCGTCCGGGTACAAACCCAAGGCCTATTTCATCTTCTCCTTCGATCTGGTGCCCATCACCGAGATGGAGCAGCAGGAGAACCTGCATGCGCCCGAGGAGATCTGCCTGACCGGCGGGGCGGGGAATTTCCGGCGGACCATCGTTTCGGTCCGGCTGAATCCGGGGTCTCCCTACCGCGTCGACTGCTCCGGGGACGGGAGGCTGATCCTGATCCTGGATGGGGTGGAGGTCTGCGGCGTGGAGCTTCCGGCGGTTCCCGAGTACTACAAGTCCACCCTGGCCAGCGGCAAGCCCATAACCGACATCGCGCCGAGCATCGAATGGGGGTATCTCCTCTATCTCACCGTCTTCCGGATCTGCCAGTACTTCGGACGCAAGGTGGAATGCCAGTTCTGCGACATCAACGAGAACTATCGGCAGCAGCGGAAATCGGGCCGTTCCTATACCGGCGTGAAGACGGTCGAGGAGATTCTGGAGGCGCTCGAGATCATTCAGGACACCGATTCGATCAGCAAGGCCTATACGGTGACCGGCGGCAGCATCACCTCGCAGTTGGATGGCCGGGAGGAGATCGATTTTTACCTCCGGTATCCGGAAGCCATCGAGGAGCGCTTTCCGGGACGCTGGCTGGGCAAGGTGGTGGTCCAGGCGCTGCCGCGGGAATCGGTCCAACGCTTCAAGGATGCCGGCGTCCGGATCTACCATCCCAACTACGAGGTGTGGGACGCCAGGCTCTTCGAGATCATCTGTCCGGGAAAGGCCCGGTACATCGGACGGGACGAGTGGATTCGGCGGATCCTGGATGCGGCCGAGGTGTTCGGGCCGTCCCACGTGATCCCCAATTTCGTCGCCGGAATCGAGATGGCCCAGCCGGCCGGATTCACCAGCGTCGAGGAGGCGCTGGCCTCCACCGGCGAGGGGCTCGATTTCTTCATGAGCCGCGGAGTGGCGCCCCGCTTCACCACCTGGTGTCCGGAACCGTTGAGCGTCCTGGGGAAGTCCAATCCCGGAGGCGCCCCTCTCGAGTATCACCTGGGGTTGCTGCGAGTCTGGCGGGATACCCATGAACGTTACCGGCTCCCGGTCCCGCCGGGTTACGGGAAACCAGGCATCGGCAACGCCGTTTTCTCCGTCTCTTCCTTCATGGACGTCATTCGCGAAGCCCCCGCGGTCCAGACCGCCGTTTCCCCGGACGGGAACGGGAAACCAGGGTCAGCAAACTCCTCAGCAGCTTGACGTCCTCCTTTTCCAACTGCGCGCGTCCCAGGATTCTGTTCAAGCGGGCCAGGATCCGCTGCCGGGACAGGCGCGGGGGGAGGGCGGCCGAGGTGAGGACGATCTCCAGGCGAGCGATCAAAGACCGGAATTCCGCCGGGTCCGCAAGGTTCAGAAACGGAGAATCATCCGGCGCAAGAGCCGCCGAGTGGAGGTCGTAGGCCACGAGGCCCACTGCCTGAGCCAGATTCAGGACCGGATATTCCCCGGCCGTGGGGATTTCCACCAGCCACTCACAGAGCCGGAGCTCGTCCCTCGACAAACCGTTGTCTTCCGGTCCGAAGACGATGCCCAGCGGTGCGGACCCGTACCGGGGGGCCAGTTCGCCGGCCAGGGTCCGGCTGCTGACGCGGCGGGTTCCTGTCTTCGGCGATCTTGCCGTGGTCCCTGCCAGAATCCGAATCTCCCGCTTCGCCTCGCGGAGGGAAGGATAGTAGACGGCGTCGTCCACCAGATCGGCTCCCTTCATGGCCATCATGCGGGCCTCGGCCCCGACCTCGCAACGGGGCCGTATCAGGACCAGGCGGCGGAAACCCATGTTCTTCAGGATGCGGGCGGCCGCACCCAGATTGGAGGCGAACCGGGTCCGGACCAGAATGAAGTGGAGATGGTCCCTGGACATCCTGACCCGAAAGTCTACAACAAAGAAGAATGCGCATTTCGGGTGATTTGTCCTGGTATTTTGCTAAAATGATTCCGCGTTTGGCGGGGAGACGCTGTCCCCGGATTTGGTGGAGATAAATTTGGCCGTCGCACAGACCCAAACCATCGTCCCGCAACGGGACGGCATCCAGGCCAGCGTGGTGAACGACCTCAGTATTCAGGTCGCCACGGTGAACGGTTCCGGAAGCCAGAGCTCCAACAACGTGCTGATGCGGTCCATCTTCCAGATGGGCATTCCCACCAGCGGCAAGAACCTTTTCCCCTCCAACATCGCGGGACTGCCCACGTGGTTCACCATTCGCGCATCCAAACGAGGCTACGTCGGCTGCAAGCGGGAAGTGGACATCCTGATTGCGATGAACCCGCAGACGGCCCGTGAGGACGTGGAGACCCTGGACCCGGGCCGGGTGGTGCTGTACGAAGAGCGGCTCAAGCTCTCCGGGCTCCGGGACGACTTGATCTACTATCCCGTTCCGTTCAGCAAGTTGGCAGCGGAGGCGGTTCGGATTCCCAGGCTGCGCAAGTTGGTGGCCAACATGGCCTACGTGGGTTCCGTCGCCGAGTTTTTGGGCATCGAGATGGAACAGGTGGAGGTGGCGATCGCCAAGTGGTTCAAGACGAAGCAGAAAGCCATCGACCTGAACATCCGGATTGCCCACATGGGGGCTCAGTATGTGAGGGATCATCTTCCCAAGCGCGATCCGTACCGGCTGGAAAGGATGGACAAGACTCGGGGCAAGATCATCATCGACGGGAATTCCGCCTGCGCTCTCGGAGCCATGTTCGGGGGAGTGACCGTGGTGACCTGGTATCCCATCACGCCGGCCAGCAGTCTGGGAGAAGCTCTCACCGACTACCTGCAGCAGTATCGAACCGACCCCGAGACGGGGAAAGCCACATTCGCGGTCGTCCAGGCCGAGGATGAGTTGGCGGCCCTCGGCATGGCCATCGGGGCCGGATGGTCGGGCGCCAGATCCATGACCTCGACCTCGGGTCCGGGCATCTCGTTGATGAGCGAATTTACGGGACTGGCCTATTTTGCCGAGATCCCGTGTGTCATATTCGACGTTCAGCGGGTCGGGCCCAGCACGGGCCTGCCGACACGCACCGCCCAGGGCGACATACTGTCGTTGCACAGCCTCTCGCACGGGGACACGGCTCATCCTGTCCTGCTGCCCGGGGACATGGCGGAGTGTTTCGAAATGTCCCGGCAGGCTTTTGACCTGGCGGAGCGGCTGCAGCAGCCGGTCTTCGTCGGCTCGGATCTGGATCTGGGCATGAACAACTGGATGTGCGATCCCTTCGAATATCCCACCGAGCCGCCGGATCGGGGCAAGGTCCTGACGGCAGCCGACCTGGAGCGCGCCGGGGAGTTTGCCCGTTACCGCGACTTGGACGGGGACGGGATCCCCTATCGCACGCTGCCGGGCACGGAACATCCGCTGGCCTCCTATTTCACCCGCGGGAGCGGGCACAACGACAGTGCCGGCTACAGTGAGCGGCCCGAGGACTACGTCCAACTCATGGACCGTCTGAAGCGCAAGTACGATACGGCGAGGGAACTGGTGCCGCAGCCCGTGATCGACTTGCGAGACGAGGCTGTGATCGGCATCATCGCCTACGGGTCGTCGGACTCGGCCATGGAGGAGTGCCGGGACCAGCTTCTGGAGGAGTATGGGATCGAGATCAACTACCTCCGGCTTCGAGCTCTGCCGTTGAGTCCCGCGCTGAAGGACTTCGTCGCCGTCTGCCGGCGGGTATACGTCGTCGAGCAGAATCGGGACGGCCAGATGGCCGATCTGATCCAACTGGAGTTGGGAGAGGCGGGCACCAAGATTCGAAAAATCTGTCACTACACCGGACTTCCACTGGACGCCCGTTTCGTCACCGAACAGGTGATCGCTGCAGAGCGTCCGTCCTGAAATCACGCCATGGCTCTACGTACAAGGGCGCGCAAGAAGAAGCCAAAGAAAACCAACCGAATCGGGTTGTCCCGTTCCGCCTACCGGGGTCACCCGTCGACGCTGTGCTCCGGGTGCGGCCACGACGCCATCACCAACCAGATCATCCGGGCCTTCTACGAGATCGGCGTCAACCCGTATTCCGTGGCCAAGATGAGCGGCATCGGCTGCTCCAGCAAGACGCCGGCCTATTTCATGAACGCGTCGCATGGCTTCAACAGCGTCCACGGACGCATGCCTTCAGTCGCCACGGGAACCATGTTGGCGAATCGAGGCCTGGTCTGCATCGGCGTGAGCGGAGACGGGGACACGGCCTCCATCGGTCTGGGCCAGTTCTGCCACCTGCTGCGGCGCAACGTGCCCATGATCTACGTCATTGAGAACAATGGCGTCTACGGCCTCACCAAGGGCCAGTTCTCGGCGACCGCCGACGACGGCGCCACGCTCAAGACCGGTGTGGTCAACGAGTTGCCGGCCATGGACTGCTGTTCGCTGGCGATCGAGATGGGATGCTCCTACGTGGCTCGTTCCTTTGCCGGAGATCCCAAGCAACTGGTGGCTCTTCTGAAGGGGGCGCTCAGCCACAGTGGAACCGCCATGCTCGACGTGATCAGCCCCTGTGTGACCTTCAACAACCATCCCGGATCGACCAAGAGTTACTCCTGGGCCAAGGAACACGAGGAGTTGCTGCACCAGATCGACTTCATCCCCGGTTTCGAGCCCATCGCCGCGGTGGATTATCCGGAAGGCGAAGCCATGGACGTGGAGATGTATGACGGGTCCGTCATCCGGCTGCGCAAGGTGGACATGGACTACGACCCCATGAATCGCCGGGAGGCCGTGCGCATGCTCCACAGTTCCGCCGCTGCCTCCGAGCTGTTGACCGGTCTCATCTACGTCAATCCGGTGGCCAAGTCGTTCCTGGACACGCTGAACCTGTGTGACGAACCTCTGGTGTCGCTGCCCCATGAAAAGGTCAAGCCGGGTCCGGAGATCCTGGAACAGGTCATGAAGGACCTGATGTAGGCTTTCCCCTCGGCGGTCTGTCCGCTACCCGGCCCCCGGCGTTCGAGCGCCGTCCCACACTGTCGACCCGACCTTTGGCACAGGTCCGGCGAGTTCCCTCCAGCCAATGGCAAGAGTCGTGCAAGGTCCGGTCGATGTTCCACAGCCCAAGACCGACCTCTGTGGAAAAACTGTGGAAAACCTCTTGATCGACGCAAGGGGCGCCATTGCGTGCCGGTTCGGGACGGCGAGCGCCCGGTCATGAGGCGACTTTCGGTCCAGGGTGGTCTTCCGTGTTATATTGTGTTAACATGTTATCACATGGAAACCATATTGGAGGAGAACGAGGCTCTCTGGGAGCTTTTCGACGCCATGTCCCGTCTCCGGGGCAGGGAGGAGTACGCTCTCTTCTTTCGAGATCTCTGTACCATGGGAGAGCTCACGGCCATGGCCGAACGCTGGCAGGTGGCCCGGCTGGTGGCGCGGGAGATCCCCTATCGGGAGATCCATCGGCTCACGGGAGTCAGCACGGCGACCATCACCCGGATCGCCCATTGGCTTCGATACGGCGAAGGCGGATACCGGATGATGATCCGGCGGTTGGCCGGAATCGAGCGGCCGCAAGCGGGGTCCTGATCCTTGAGAGGAGCGGAAACGACGGCTGAGCGCAGGTAAGTCGAGATGAAGGTATACGACTATTCGCGGTTGTCCGGCTCGCAGATCTCGGATCTTTGCCGCCGCAACCCGGTGGGAGACCCGGACCTTCTCAAGATCTGCAGCCGGATTTTCTCGGCTGTCGAGGAGAAGGGGGACGACGCGGTCCGGGAGTACACCCGCCGGTTCGACGGGGCGGAGATCGGGGAGTCCCGCGTCTCCAGGACGGAGTTCGAATCGGCCCTCGGACAGGTGCCGTCCGTACGGGTGGAGGCCTTGCGGCGGGCGGCGTCCAACATTCGGGCGTTTCACGCCGCCCAGGGTCTACGGGAAGGCATTCTGGAGGTGGAGCCGGGAATCGCCTGCTGGCGGGAACAGCGGCCCATCGAAAGGGTCGGCCTCTATGTGCCGGGTGGAACGGCCGTCCTTCCGTCCACCGTCCTGATGCTGGGAGTCCCCGCGGTGTTGGCCGGTTGTACGCGTGTGGCCCTCTGCACGCCCCCGCGCCGCGACGGGTCGGTGACGCCCGAGGTTCTGGCGGCCGCGTCCATCGCCGGGATCCAGGAGGTGTTCCGGATTGGCGGCGCCCAGGCCATCGCGGCCCTCTGTTGCGGCACCTCTTCGGTTCCCCGGGTGGACAAGATCCTGGGACCCGGCAGCCCCGTCGTTCAGACGGCCAAGCTTCTGGCTCAACAGCGGGGAGTGGCCATCGACATGGTGGCCGGTCCCAGCGAGGTCCTGGTGGTGGCGGACGACACGGCTCGACCCGGCTTCGTGGCCGCGGACCTCATCTCCCAGGCCGAGCACGGAGCGGACAGCCTGGCCATTCTGGTCTCACCTTCGCTTGAGTTGATCGATGGAGTCAAACGGGAGTTGGACCTCCGCCTCGAGGACCTCCCACGACGGGACTTGGCCGCGGCGGCTCTGGGATCCAGTTTCGCACTCCGGACGCCGTCCCTGGAGGAGGCCATGGAGTTCTCCAATCGATATGCGCCGGAGCACCTGATCCTTCAGCTTCGCGAGCCGAAGCGATGGGCCGCCCGGGTGCAGTCCGCCGGTTCCGTCTTCCTGGGCCCCTGGTCTCCCGAGGTCGCGGGGGATTACGCCTCGGGGACCAACCACACGCTGCCCACCTCCGGTCTGGCCCGGAGTTTTTCGGGAGTCTCCCTGGACAGTTTCGTCAAGAAGATCACGTTCCAGGAATTGAGCCGGGAAGGTCTCCGGTCGCTGGCCCCCACGTTGGAGGTGATGGCCGAGCTGGAACAGTTGGAGGGACATCGGCGGGCGGTCGAGGTTCGGATCGAAAGCGGGGAAGCCGGGCGGACACCGGCGGGAGACTGAGATGCAGGTACGCGAACTGGTGAGACGGAACATCCTGGAACTCAAGGCCTACCGGTCGGCCCGCGACGAAGTGCAGGAGGGGGTTCTGCTGGACGCCAACGAGAGTCCTTTCGCAGTGGACTGGCGAGGGATCCAACTGAACCGCTATCCGGATCCCAATCAGACCCGGCTGCGGGAAGCGCTGGCGGACTACACCGGCACCCGTCCCGAGCAGGTGGTGGCGGGTTGCGGATCGGACGAGGTGTTGGACTGGATCTTCAAGATCTTCTGCCAGCCCGGACAGGACCAGGTTGCCGTCGTCGAGCCCACCTACGGGATGTACCGGGTCATGGCGCAGACTTTCGGAGTCTCGCTCGTCGAGTCGCGTCTGGACCGGAACCAGCGTCTCGATGCGGACGCCTTCCTGGAGGAGGTGCCGGCTTCGGTGAAGGTCGTGTTTCTCTGTTCCCCCAACAATCCGACAGGGGACCTGCTGGGAACCGGGCAGATTCTGAAACTGTGCCGGGAATGGAGGGGCATCGTCGTGCTGGACGAGGCCTACGTGGAGTTCTCCGAATCCCCGTCCCTGGTCTCCCGGGTGGAGGCCTTTCCGAACCTGGTGGTGATGAGGACGCTGTCGAAGGCGTTCGGCAGGGCGGCCCTGAGACTGGGGTATGCGGTGGCGAGTCCCCTGGTGACCTCTTTCTTCCTGAAGGTCAAGGCGCCCTACAATCTCAGCTCGCTGGTGATGCAGAAGGGACTGGAAGCCCTGGACGGCTGGGAGCGGCACAGGGACACGTGGCGGCGGATCCGCCGGGAGCGGGAGCGGTTGGCCGAAGAGCTGGCCGCGACGCCGGCCCTGGGACGGGTCTTCCCGTCTCAAAGCAATTTTGTCCTGTTCGACTGTCCCGAAGCCGGCTCCGTCTGCAGAAAGCTGCGGGAGACGGGTATCGTGGTCCGGGACCGCAGCGATCTTCCGGGATTGTCCGAATGCATCCGGGTCAGTGTCGGCACTCCGGAGGAGAACGATCTGTTTCTGAGGGAGTTGCGTCGAATTCTCCCCTGAGTCTCCAGTCGTTCTCAGGGATCAACCACGGAGAAGAAACGGTGAAGAGAACAGCGTCGGTCGATCGGAAAACCAGAGAAACCCAGGTACGGATCGAGCTGGACCTGGACGGCCAGGGCCGCTTCTCGGCCCGGCTGCAGACCGGCTTCTTGAGTCACATGCTGGAACTGCTGGCCTTGCACTCTTCCATGGACCTCCGGATCCAGGGTGACGGGGACCTGCAGGTCGACGACCATCACCTGGTCGAGGACGTGGGAATCGTCCTGGGGCAGGCGTTGAAACAGGCCCTGGGGGAGAAGCGGGGGATCCGCCGCTATGGATGGACAATGTTGCCCATGGACGAGGTCCTGGTGGCGGTTGCCCTGGATCTGGGAGGACGCTTCGCGTTCCATACCGACTACCGCCCGGTGAGAGAGAAGGTGGGAGACCTGGCCACCGAAATGGCGCCTCATTTCTTCCGGTCGCTCGCCGTCGAGTTGGGCGCCAATCTCCACTTTCAGTTCCTCAATCCGGGAGAGAACGAGCACCATCGGATCGAGGCCATGTTCAAGGGATTCGGCCGGGCTCTGCGCACTGCCGTCAGTCTCGATCCCGCTGCCGGAGGGAAGATTCCCTCCACCAAGGGAAGCATATGATCGTCGTCGTGGATTACGAGGCCGGAAATCTCTACAACGTGGGCAACGCCTTGGCTTATCTGGGAGTGGACTTTGTCTTCTCCGGAGATCCCGAGCGGGTCGCAAGGGCTTCGAAGGTGATCCTTCCCGGAGTGGGCTCGGCGCGGGCCGCCATGGATTCCTTGCGGGAGCAGGGACTGGTCCCGGTCATTCAACGGCTCCAGGTTCCGTTCCTGGGGATCTGCCTGGGTCTGCAGATCCTGTTCGACGTTTCCGACGAGGAGGACACCCCCTGCCTGGGCGTCATGGACGGCCGGGTGCGGAGCTTCGACGATTCCAGGGTCAAGGTGCCTCATATCGGATGGAACCAGATCCGGCGCAGCGGTGCGTTCCCGGCGGAGGCCGGGGCGGGCAGGTTGCTCGACGGCATCCCTGAAGGTTGCTACTTCTATTTCGTGCACAGCTACTACGCCCCTTCCGGCTCGGCCGAGACGGTGGCGGTCACCGACTATTCCGGTTCCTTCGCCTCCATGGTGTCCCGGAAGAACTTCTGGGGCGTCCAATTTCACCCGGAGCGATCAGGCGAACCGGGGCTCCGGGTGCTCAGGAACTTCGTCGCGGTGGATGAGCCATGCTCGTGATCCCGGCCATCGATCTGGTGGATGGAAAATGCGTGCGCCTGGTTCGAGGCGAATTTCACCGCAAGACGGTCTATTCGGGGGACCCGGTGGAGCAGGCCCTGGAGTTTCAGGAGGCGGGTTTGACCCGGATTCACGTGGTGGACCTGGAAGGCGCCCGCTTTGGGGAAGGCCGCAACCGGAATTCGATCCGCAGGATTCTCTCCCGTGTGCGGGCCACCGTCCAGATCGGCGGTGGCATTCGTGAGGAAGCGGATGTCTCCCAGCTCCTGGACTGGGGCGCCGGCCACCTGATCCTCGGCACGTCGGTCCTGGAGACCCCGGAAAAGGTGGAGGAGTGGATCTCCAGATGGGGACCCTCTCCCTTCATCGTGAGTGTCGATCTGCGCCGCGGCCGCCTCCAGGCGCAGGGTTGGGAGCGGGAGAGCGGCTTGGCGTTGGAGGCCGTGCTCAGGAGAATCCTGGACTGGGGCGTCGGTCAGATCATCTGCACCGACGTGGAACAGGACGGAATGCTCAAGCGTCCCGGGTACGCGGCCTGCCGGACCATCCTGGGATTGCTGCCCGCTCACGTGCTGCTGGTGGCTGCCGGTGGTGTGACCACACCCGGGCATCTGGCCAGGCTCGACGGAATGGGTGTGGGCGGAGCCATTATCGGCCGGGCGTTCTACGAGGGGAAGATCTCATTGGAGGAGATGGCTCGTGTTGGCTAAGCGCATCATTCCCTGCCTCGACGTCGCCGGCGGGCGCGTGGTCAAGGGGATCCATTTCGTGGACCTGAGGGATGCCGGGGACCCGGTGGAGCTGGGCCGCCGGTACTATCGGGAGGGGGCGGACGAGTTGGTGTTCCTGGACATCACCGCAACCGTCGAGGAGCGGAAGACGACCCTGCACTGGGTCCGAAGAGTCGCCGACTCCATCTTCATACCCTTTACCGTCGGAGGAGGAATCACCTCGCTGGCGCGAATCCGGGAACTGCTCCGGGCGGGGGCCGACAAGGTGTCCATGAACAGCGCGGCGGTCAAGCGGCCGGAGCTGATCCGGGAATCGTCCCGGGCCTTTGGCGCCCAGTGCATCGTGCTGGCGGTGGACGTGAAACGGCACGGAAAGTCGTGGAAGGTCTACATTGGGGGCGGGCGCTACGAGACCGGGTGGGACGGCCTGGAATGGATCCAGCGAGGCGCCGAACTGGGAGCCGGCGAGATTCTCCTCACCTCCATGGATCGTGACGGGACCCAGTCCGGATACGACCTGGAGTTGTTGCAGAAGGTCGATTCACTGGTCCGGATTCCGGTCATCGCCTCGGGCGGAGCCGGTTCCCCGCAACATCTCCTGGAGGGGGTCCGGATCGGCCGGGCCGACGCCATCCTGGCGGCCAGCATCTTCCACTACGACCAGTATTCCATCGCCACCGTGAAGGAGTTCCTGGCGGAACGCGGAATCCCGGTTCGTCCGGTTCCCCGGCCCGCGGGCAAATGACTCAGCTCGCAATCTTCCCGTCCGGATGACGGCCCGTGACGAACGCCTGGACGAAGGGGTCGGGTGAGGAGTAAAGCGCCTCCAGATCTCCTTCGAAGTGGATCCGGCCGTCTTTGAGCAGGATGATCCGGTCGGACACGGTGGCCAGGCACTGCAGGTCGTGGGTGACCACCACCGAGGTGAGGTTGTTCCGGCGGTTCAGCTTGCGGATCAGGCGGGACAGCGTCTTGCCGATCATGGGGTCCACCCCCGCGGTGGGCTCGTCGTAGAGGATCGCCTCCGGATTGGAGGCGATGGCGCGAGCAATGGCCACCTGCTTCTTGGAGCCCAAGCTCAACTCGTCGTACCCGTGGTCTCCCATCCCTTCCAGCTCCACGGCGTCCAACAACTCTTCGACACGCCTGTCGATCTGTTCCTCGTCGGCCATGCCCCGTTCCCGCAAGGGATAGGCGATGTTCTCGCCCACGCTGAGAAAATCGAAGATGGCGCCGCTCTGGAAGACGTAGGAGACCCGCCTGCGAACGTCCAGCAGGTCACTCTCACTCATCTCTTCCAGGCTCCGGCCCTTGAAACGAATCTCGCCCCGGTCCGGCCAGAGCAACCCGACGATGAGTTGCAGCAGGACACTCTTGCCGCCCCCGCTCATCCCCAGGATCCCCAGGGTCTCGGCGCGCTGGATCTTCAAGCTCAAGCGGTTCAGGACTTTCTGGGAGCCAAAGGACTTGTGGACGTCGTTCAACTCGATGAGGGGAAGGGAGGACTCCTGCTGTGCCGGCAAGGACGGATTGGAGGCGGCGCCGGCGGAAACAGTCCGTGCCCGCCGGCGCCTTCGAATCGCCAGCACCAGCAAAGCCAGAGGCAGCGCCAGAAGGATGCAGAGAAGAACGAGAAGGGGGCTGTCGAACATGTCAGCCCCGGGCCAAAATGGTCACGGTATTCGACGGGGTCTGCAACCGGGCGGACGGCGTTGCTTCCCGGTCACATGCTCCCGGCATGCTCCGATTCGGTGCCCGGCGCAAATTAGTGGCGGATCTGAAAGCGGGTCAGCTTTCGCGCCATTTCCCGCTGCCGATCCGGGTCGCAACTGTTGTACAGGGCCAGCCACTCCCGCAGTTCCTTGGGGTTCAGGGCCAAGACGTCGCAGACCCAGCAGAAGCTTCCCGGATCTTTCTCTTCCGACGAGAACCAATCCAGGGCATCCTGGCGCCAGAGTTCCCATTCCTTGCTGGCAGACTTCTTGGGAGCTACGATATCTCGAAATGCCTGCAGCAGAATTCCCAGAGCGAGATTCCTCAGGGAGGCATCCGGCTTTCTGACCTTGGGGTACAGACCCTCGCTTTCGATTACCGAAGTCTTCATTGCTAACGCCACTTCCTATCCAAGCCGCCCGTGGGCGAAACCTCTTCTAATATCTTATTTGATGCAATTTCGAGTAAAAAAGTTTCGTTAATTCAAAAACTCGGGCCGGACGGGAGTCATGGTTCCCGGTGGTTTCCCCTCCAACCGTTCTGAAAGTCATGCCTTGATTCGAGTCCCATGACCAGCGTCTACGAGTGGATTGTATCGATCGGGGGTGACGGGACGGCCGGGCAGCCCCGGTGTGCTGCGTGAGACTTTCGGCACGGACTGTTAGAATGCCCCTCCACCAAGGAGGCGAATATGACGGTTGAAAGATCCAATGCAGTGACGCTCAAAGGCAATCCATTCACCCTGGTGGGACCTGAACTCGAAGCGGGAAGCCCAGCTCCCGATTTCCAGGCCCTCTCTACCGACCTGACCCCGGTCACGCTGGCCGACACCGGGAATTCCGTGCGCGTGTTCAGCGTGGTCCCCTCGCTGGATACCCCCGTCTGTGACGTGCAGACCAGGCGCTTCAACGAGGAAGCCGCGAAACTGCCGGGCGTGAAGATCTACACCATCAGCATGGATCTTCCCTTTGCCCAGAGCCGCTGGTGTTCCGCCGCCGGCGTCAAGAACCTCTCCATGCTCTCCGATCATCGCGAGGCGTCCTTCACGCAGAATTACGGGACCTTGATCAAGGAGTTGCGCTTGGCCAGCCGCGCCCTGTTCGTCGTTGACGCCGACGGAGTTCTCTGCCACGTCGAGTACGTGGGCGAGGTGACCGAGCAGCCGGACTACGACGCCGCTCTGGACGCCATCGCCGGCGCCGGCTAGTAGCCTGTCCCGCGAATTCATGTATTCGGAACGGGTCCAGCCTCGGATTCGGACTCCACAAGGGTCGCCCCTGCGAACCGGGAGGACAATCGCTGGGACGGGCGGTTTTCTTACCGACTACCGGGTCGTCCCCATGAACCGGGAGGGCAATCCCTCTGCCCGGTGGAGCGCTGGCCGAGATGCCGCTACGGGATCAATCGAGGTCTCGAGATTTCGTCGGCCGTGCGCCAGGCGGTGAGATACACGAGTCGCGTCACCTTTTCCATCTTGGCGAAGTTGAGTTTGTCGACCGTGTCCGAAGTCCGGTGGTAGTCCGGATGGAGTCCGGTGTGGAACAAGGCCGCCGGCACGCCGTGGGCCAGGAAGGGCCAGTGATCGCTGCGCCGAATCAGGCTCATGGGGTGGTCGTCATAGCGGAATCGCAGCTCCAGCCCGACCCGGCGGTTGGCTCCCCGGACCCGGTCCTGCAGATCGCTGCTTCGGCTGTAGCCCAGGACATTCACCGAATTCCGGTTCTGTTCCGCGCTTTGCTGCTCCAGGCCCAGAAATCGGCGGTCCCGGGAGTTGGGGACCTCTTGGTCGCGGCCGATCATGTCCATCTGGAACTTGGCGACGGTCCGTTCCAGGGGATAGGTGGGCCGCGCCACATAGTAGTAGGAGCCCAGCAAGCCTGATTCTTCGGCGTCCCATCCGGCGAAGAGGATGGAGCGCCGGGGCCCCTGCGCGTTCCGGGCGAAGGCTTCCGCCACTTCCAGGAGACCCGCCGTGCCGCTGGCATTGTCATCGGCGCCGTAGTAGACCTCTCCGCCGTCGGCGCCAATATGGTCAAAATGGGCGCCCACCACCACCACCTCCTGGTTGAGCCGGGGATCGACTCCCGGGAGAGTGGCCAGGACGTTGCGAGCCTCCGTCGCATGGGGCGCCGTTTCCGATTCCAGGCGCGCTTCTACGCCCTCCAGGATCAGGCTCTGAGGCCGGTAGTCCCGATCGATCTTCTGCTGCATTTCCTTCAGGGTCGTTCCCTGCGATTCCAACATGGAATCCGCCAACGTGGCGGAGACGTAGTGCACCGGGATGGTGACGGCTTCAGCCCAGATCTCCAGGTAACGCCGGCGGGTGAGACCCTTCTCTGGCCAGAAGAATCGGGCCAATCGCTTGAGCCCTCTCCGTTGGGCGTGATTGAGCACGTGCGGCGCCAGGAGAACGCCGGCAGCCCCCCGTTCCTGAGCCCTGAGAATCTTTTCGCGCGCCAGGCTGTGCTCGGTGGCGACGACTCCCTGGAAGGGACTCTCCGGATCCTTCTCGCCGGGCTCGTGACGTATCACCATGACGACCTTGTCCTTGACGTCGAGACCGTCGTAGTCGTCATATCCCAACTCGGGCGCCACGATGCCGTAGCCGGCGAAGACCACCGGGCCATGGGAAGGGCCCCGAGCCGACAGGGGGGCCGGGCAGAACTCGGAGAACAACTCGGGCTTTCTGGGGGAAGCGCCGTCCGGAATCCGGATCTCCAAGGAGTTGCGCTCGCCCAGTTTCATTCGCACGAACCTGAAGTGCTGGAAGTAGGAATCCCCGTCTCCGGCCGGTTCCAGACCCAATAACTCAAAACGGTGGGCGAGGTACCGCGACGTGATCCGGCCGAACGGAGATCCGGGGCGGCGCCCCTGGAGTTCTTCCGAGGCCAGAAATGCGACCGTCGATCTCAGATCGGATTCGCTGATGCTGGAGACGCCTCCCTCGCCGAGATCGTCGGTGAGGCCGGCGATGCAAAGGGAAATGGCCACGAGGGACCCGGTTGCCAGAAGCACCAGGCTGGACGCCCGGACCCGGAGTCTGCGCGGCAGAAACGATCGTAGCGGGAAAGTGGAGAATCGAGGCCGGATTTTCACGATTTTGAGGTGCATAGTTGTTCTATTCGCCGAGAAATCGCACGAATATGGACCGATTCTACGCTTTCGCAGTCGATTGATTTCTGCCGCGCAGGCTCATAGGGTCACGTTAGAACCAGCCTGGAGAGGGAGCCGCCCCGTCTGGAGCAGCAGCCCTGGTGGCCTCGAATGACCATTCCTTCCCGAAGCGTGGCGGTCAAGGATGGATCCCTTCCTGAGCCTGCTGGAACTGTTGGGACTTGTCCTGGAGTCCCGCCTCCAGCGCGGCCTGATGGTCCAAGCCTCGCTCCCGGGCATATTCGCGAAGTTCCTGGGTGATCTGCATGGAGCAGAATCGAGGCCCGCACATGGAACAGAAGTGGGCGACCTTGGCTCCCTGCGCCGGCAGGGTCTCGTCGTGGTATTCCCGGGCTCGCTCGGGGTCGAGAGAAAGGTTGAACTGGTCCTCCCAGTGAAATTCGAAGCGGGCCCGGGACAGGACATTGTCACGAGCCTGGGCCCCGGGATGCCCCTTGGCCAGATCGGCGGCGTGAGCCGCGATCTTGTACGCCATCACCCCCTCCTTCACGTCGTTCCTGTCGGGCAGTCCCAGATGCTCCTTGGGGGTGACGTAGCAGAGCATGGCGCAACCGTACCAGCCGATCATGGCGGCGCCGATGGCCGAGGTCACGTGGTCGTATCCAGGGGCGATGTCGGTGGTCAGGGGGCCCAAAGTATAGAAGGGCGCCTCGCTGCACTCCTCCAGTTCCTTCTCCATGTTGACCCGGATCAGGTGCATGGGGACGTGTCCGGGCCCTTCGATCATGACCTGCACGTCGTTCTCCCAGGCGATCCGGGTCAGCTCTCCCAGGGTCCTGAGCTCGGCGAACTGGGCCTCGTCGTTGGCGTCGGCGATGGAGCCGGGCCGCAGGCCGTCTCCCAGGCTGAAGCAGACGTCGTACGCCTTCATGATCTGGCAGATGTCTTCGAAGTGGGTGTAGAGGAAGTTCTCGGCATGATGGGCCAGGCACCACTTGGCCAGGATGGAGCCTCCGCGGGAGACGATCCCGGTCATCCGGTTCGCCGTCAGCGGCACGTAGCGCAACAGCACGCCGGCGTGGATCGTGAAGTAGTCGACGCCTTGCTCGGCCTGCTCCACCAGAGTGTCGCGAAACAGTTCCCAGGTCAGTTCCTCGGGCCGCCCGCCCACCTTCTCCAGGGCCTGGTAGATGGGCACGGTGCCGATGGGAACCGGCGAGTTTCGGATGATCCACTCCCGCGTCTCGTGGATGTTGGCTCCGGTGGAAAGGTCCATCACCGTGTCGGCGCCCCAGTGGGTGGCCCAGACCATCTTCTCGACTTCTTCCTGGACCGACGAGCCCACCGCCGAATTGCCGATGTTGGCGTTGATCTTCACCAGGAAGTTCCGCCCGATGATCATGGGCTCCAACTCGGGGTGGTTGATGTTGGACGGAATGATGGCCCGTCCCCGGGCCACTTCGTCCCGCACGAATTCGGGCGTGATGTCTTGGGGGATCGAACTCCCGAACGAATTCCCCGGATGTTGGGACCGAAGCCGGTCGTCCACCGGCTCGGATCCGAACTGGGATCGGCGTGCGTTTTCCCGGATGGCGATGAACTCCATCTCGGGCGTGACGATCCCTCTGCGGGCGTAATGCATCTGAGTTACGTTACCGCCCGGCCGGGCCCGCAACGGGTTCCTGCGCGGGGGGAACGAGACCTCCTTGAGCCGGGGATCGCGGGCGCGCTCCCGGACGTATCCGGAAGTGGCCTGAGGCAGTTCCACGGTGTCCTGCCGCTCCCGAATCCAGGGCAGACGGATGGGGAAGAGGCCGTGGCTGATCTGAGGGGTGGCGCTCAGGTCGGTGTAGGGTCCCGAGGTGTCATAGACCGTGAATCGGGAGGCCCCGGACGCGGCGTGGCCGTTGCTCCGGCCTCCCTTCAGTTGAATCTCCCGCATGGGCACTCTCAGGTCGCTCCGGCTCCCCCGAACGTACACCTTTCGGGAGGCCGGGAACGGCCGGATGGGATTGGGAAGAGTGACGGATCCGTTGCCGTTCTTGGATCTTCTCTGGCTCATGAAAGAATCCTCGTTCCAACGCCGCTGGCGGAAAGGTCGCGGGGAGAATGGATTGGGAGGAAAGACATTCCCTACGCCGGCATTATCCGAACAGGTTCATGGGGTCGATGGATCTCTTCCATCCTCTCAGCCGGGCTCCAGCTCCCCCAAAGTTGGTCTCGGGCCCGCAAGCCGGGACTCAACCGGTCATGTTATCGGAGCGGCCGGGCGCTTTCAAGAGACCGGCGCCGGCGGATTTTCGCCATTTTTCTCGCCCGGTTCGCAGGGGCGACTCTTGTGTGTGGTCGCCCTCCCGGTGCCGGCAACCGGGATTGACCGGGCGCCACCCCCCCTATTCCAACGCCATGTCCCGGCGGATGACCAGGTCTTGGTCCGGTTCGAACCGAAGAGGGCGCCCACAAGGGGTGCCCCTACGGGATTCCAACTCCTTTGTGACGAAGGGTGGGAGGACCCTGGACAATGGGATTGGATTTCGGTATATTTGAAGCCGACGATGTCGCAGCGTAGGACCCGCCCGCGCCAAGTTGCCCATTGGCTCGTCTTCCTCGCCGTTTTTACCGCGTTCCAGTTCGGGCCCGTCCGCGCCCAGGATGTCGAAGAAATACGCAAGGCCGCCGAAGAGGGAGACGTCAGCGCTCAGTTCAACCTGGGCTTCAGATACGCCACGGGCCGGGGCGTGCCGAGGGACCCTGAGGAGGCCGCGAAGTGGTATCGGAGAGCGGCCGAACAGGGAGACGCTCTGGCGCAATACAACCTGGGCGTCATGTACGTCACAGGCCGGGGCGTCCCGATGGATGCCGCCGAGGCCGCAAAGTGGTACCTGAAGGCGGCGGAGCAGGGAGACGCCCGCGCCCAGTACAACATCGGCGTCAGGTATGCGAACGGCCGGGGTGTGCTGAAGGACGCCGGGGAGGCCGCGAAGTGGTACCGGAAAGCCGCCGAGCAGGGCCATGGCCGCGCGCAATACAACCTGGGCGTCATTTACGTCATCGGCCGGGGAGTGCCGAAGGACCCGGACGAGGCGGTGAAGTGGTATCTGAAGGCGGCGGAGCAGGGAGATGCCCGGGCCCAATACAACCTTGGGTTCCGGTACGCCAACGGTTGGGACGTACCGGAGGACGCCGGGGAGGCCGCGAAGTGGTACCGGATGGCTGCCGAGCAGGGCCACGCCCGCGCCCAACTGTTCCTGGGCGACATGTACTCGGAAGGCCGGGGCGTGCCGGAGGATGTCGCGGAGGCGGTCAAGTGGTATCGGAGTTCGGCCGAGAAGGGACAGGCCCGCGCTCAGAACAACCTGGGCGTCATGTACGCCAGCGGCCGCGGCTTATCGAAGGACGACCAGGAAGCCGTGAACTGGTATCTGAAGGCCGCCGAACAGGGAGACGCCGGCGCCCAGTACAACCTGGGCGACATGTACGCCTCGGGCCGGGGAGTGCCCAAAGATGTGGGCGAAGCCGCGAAGTGGTATCGGCAGGCCGCCGAACAGGGAGAGGCCGGCGCTCAATTCAGTCTGGGCGACATGTACTCGGAAGGCCGGGGCGTGCAGGCGGACGCCGGCGAGGCCCTCAAGTGGTTTCGGCGGGCCGCTGAGCGGGGAGACGCCGGCGCACAATACAACCTCGGATTCAGATACGCCAATGGCTGGGGAGTTCCGGAGGACGATCGCGAAGCCGTGATGTGGTACCGGAAAGCCGCACGGCAGGGAGAGGCCCGGGCCCAGAACAACCTGGGTCTCATGTACGCCAACGGTTGGGGAGTGCCGAAGAACGAAGTTCAGGCCTACGCCTGGATTATCCTGTCTGCGGAGAACGGCAACGAGAACGCGACCCGGACCCAGAACTGGCTCAGCCCCAGGATGTCCGCTGATCAGGTCTCGGAGGCTCAGAAGGTCGCCGCCGGCCTGACCAAGGAGATCCAACCCCCGGAGCCGGAGTAGGGGCTGCCGACCTCCGGACCACCCCGCGCCAATCCGGTTGAAGAACTTGAGTAGATCGGTCGAGGCCGGTCCCGTCGGATTCCTCTACTCCGCCGTCTCGTTGGCGGGATAGCCGGGGTTGGGAGGATCGAAATACCCGTTCCCGTCGAAATCCACCCAGATGGGATTGGTGAACGCGAACGAGCTGAAGTGGGAGAAGGGCGTCTCCCAACGGCGGTCGGAGGTGGCCAGCACCAGAATCCAGGTGTCCTGGTCGGCCTTGACCTCGATATCCCAATGGTGCCGGGTGCCCTCCTCCGCCTCGAGGGTCGAGAGCGTCTTGAGCACCTTGCCGTTGGCCACGATCTCCACCCGGTCCAGCGGAATCCAGGGCGCCCTCTGGACGTTGACGTGCAGCATCACCGACCCGTCCCGGGCGGTGTGGGTGGAGCCCATCTGGACGCCGTCGTCGATGGTGAAGCGGATGAAAGGTCCCAGAGAAGCGGAAGACTCGCCTCGCTTCAAGGCGTCGACCACCTCGTAGGGATCGATCTCCCAGGGATTGTCCGTGTCCGAGAGGACGTAGTTGCGAGGATATCCGGGCAGTTCGCTGGGGTACCTGTGGGCGTCGGTGTTGCCCACGCCGGTGATGGCGATCCCCCGGTTGAGCAGGCTGTACCAGTCCTTCAGATTCTGGTCCAGCTTGTGGTTCCGGCCGAAATGTGGATTCTCCCGGTCTTCCACGACGGTGAGGGCATTGTGGACCTCGACCTGATCGAAGCCGGTTTCGAAGAAGGGATACTCGATCTCTCCGCTGTCCCGGTTGAGCCGGGTGTTGTAGTAGCCGCCCCTGGCCGCGTTGTACCGGGGATGGTTGATCTGGACGATCTCGTCGCCCGGGTTCTGCCGCATCAGGCGGAGGAATTCTCCCGGGGTGCGAATGGAGTAGCGATAGGATCGTTCCTGCCACCGGTTCAGGGACATGGGGAAGCTGTTGTAGTGGCCGAAAGCCGTGTCGATCTCGGACCCCACCACCGAGGACATGAAGCGGCCCAGGTTCAATTGCTCGATGTAGGGAGAATAGTCCTTGAGGATGTTGTGGTCGGTCGCGGTGAGCAGGTCCAGGCCGGCCGCGGCCGATACGATGGCGCCGTCCCGCATGGCGAACTGCAGGTGCAAATGGAAATCCGACGAGATGAAGCCGCTGGTGTCGATAGCCCGGGAGAGGGTGGAGGTGAAGTGGGTCCGTTTCCCTTCCAGGATCTCCACCTCCTGATGGTCCAGCGTATATTCGAATCCGCGGCTCACGTAGACGTCGTACCGGCCCACCGGAATGGTCTTCAACTCATGCCCGGAAGCGGTCACCAGGAAGTTCTCGAAGCGTCCGACCACGGGCGTTTCCGGTCGCCCGTCGGCGTGGGCGAAGTAGAGCCGGGAGGGGAGGTGGACGCCGGTCAGGTCCTCGAGAACCTCGAACGAGAGTTCGCCCACCGGCTGGCCCGTCTCCAGGACGAAGCGCTCGTCCGGGTCGGGCCCCTGGTCGTGCGAGGAGAAGGTGCTGCCCGGATCCTGCAGGAAGAACCAGCAAGCTGCGCCAGCCATCAGGAAAGAGACTCGAAGCAGGAACTTGGTTGAGAGCTTTTTCAAGGTTATCCTCCACCCCGAGGTTAGCAGTCCGTGATGAAGGTCGCCACGGACTGTGAGGTCCGCTGAACGGGACTTCAAGAAGGAAACATGAATTTTGCCGTGGAATCGTGATTGGTTTCACGCCCACGGAGGGAGATGGTCGATGAGTATTCTGGAAAATCAAGTGGCGGCGGTCACCGGGGCGGGCACGGGCATCGGCCGGGCCGTGGCCGAGGCGTTTGCCCGTGAGGGCGCAGCGGTGGCTCTGCTCGGGCGGCGCGAGGAAAAACTTCTGGATGTCGCGGCTCAGTTGCCCGGAGACCGGGTCCTGGCCTGTTCGTGCGACGTCTCGTCCCGGACGCAGGTCGCCGGCGTATTCGAACGGATCCGGGAGCGGTTGGGAGCCGTGAGCCTGCTGGTGAACAACGCCGGGATCAACACGGTGGTGAGAGGTCTGGCGAATATCGAACCTTCGGATTGGGACCACGTGGTGGCGGTGAACCTGACCGGCGCCTTCAATTGCATCCGCGCCGTCCTGCCGGGCATGCGGGAACTGGGAGGGGGCGTCATCATCAATGTTTCCTCCATCGCCGGGAAACGCGCCGCCAAAGTGGCCGGAGTCGCCTATGTGGCCTCCAAGCATGGGATGGTGGGATTGACCCACTCCACCAACCTGGAGGAGGGAGTCCATGGGATCCGCTCCACCGTGATCTTTCCCGGCGAAGTGGACACCCCCATCCTGGACGTTCGTCCGGAGCAGGTACCGGCCGAGAGGCGGGAGAGGATTCTCCGATCCGAGGATGTGGCGGCCTGCGTCCTGCTGGCGGCCGGACTCCCGCCCCACGCCTGCGTTCCCGAGATCGTCATCACGCCCACGATACAGAGCTATGCTTGAGCGCGCCCAGCCGTAGTAGACTGGACGCGAATCTGCGGCCGTCAGAATGACCACTCACAGAGACAGCAAGAGGGAGGATCCATGAAGAAGCATTCGGTTGAAGACGTTCTGGGAGACGAAGGATTTCCGGGAATTCTGCGCAAGACGCTCGCCTACAACGAGGAGGTCATGCTCTGCCACTTTTCCATGTCCAAAGGGGCCGCCATCCCCCTGCACAATCACCGGGCCAGCCAGGTGGGATACGTGGTCAGCGGGTCCCTCAAGTTCATCGGCAAGGAAGAATCGGATACCTTCCTGGCCGAAGGGGGCGATTCCTACGTTTTCGATCCCTACAAGTTCCACGGCTGCCAGGTCCAGGCGGATTCGGAGGTCGTGGAGGTCTTCTATCCGGTGCGGGAGGAGTACAAGGACTCCTGACATGGTCAACGCTTCCCTGAAACAGAAGCTGGCCCGGGGCGAGTTGGTGGTGGGGACCCTCATGACCTTCGATTTCTGGGCCGGCTACCTGGAGATCTACAAGCAGGTGGGCATGGACTTCGTGTTCCTGGACATGGAGCACGGCGCCGCCGACCTGGCCAAGGCCGAAGAGCTTTGCCGCACCGCCCGGTTGCTGGACCTGCCCCTGATCCTGCGTCCCGAGGACAGCGTCTATCACCTGCTCCGCCGCTATGCCGACATGGGTCCCTCCGGATTCATGATTCCCTGGACTGAGCGGGAGGAGCAGTTGGAGACGGTCAAGAGCGCCATCTTCGTCCCGCCCCGGGGACGCCGCGGGCCGGGAGGTCCCTCCGTGATGCGCACCCGAAGCCTCGACCTGAGGGGCTGGCAGGAGGTGGAGGACGACTTCTTCGTCTGTTTCCAGGTGGAGACTCCCCGGGGCATCGAGGCCCTGCCGGGACTGGCCGCCCGCGACTGGATCGACGCCGTGATGCTGGGTCCCTATGACCTCTCTCTCAATCTGGGACACTGCGGAGAGTGGGACCATCCGGTCGTGGTCGACGCCATTCTACGGGTGCTGAAGGGAGCCGAAGCTGCCGGGAAGCCTTGCGGCATGGTGGTGGGAACGCTGGAGCAGGGCCGCTTCTGGATCGACCGGGGATTTCACTTCCTGTCGTTCGGAGAGGCCACCGGCATGGTCCGGGCCCAGGCCTCGGCCTTCCTCTCAGCCGTCCGGGAATGAACCGGCACGGGGTGCGGTCCCCAAACCGCCGTCTGCGGAGAACCGAGAGATCGTGTGCTGTCCCGCGAATTCATGTGTTCGGAACGGGTCCAGCCGCGGATTCGAACCCGTAGGGGCACCCCTTGCGGGTGCCCTCTTCGGTCCGACCCCGGACGACCAAGCCAACCGCGGGGACGTGGTGCGGGGGTCCTGAAGGGCCGTCCGGATGATCTCGGCAGGTGACGCCGGGCGGGCGACCACAAGGGTCGCCCCTACGAACCGGGAGGGTGGCAGTCCGCCGTGATGACTTTTGGCACGGGCTAGACTAACTCCAGCCGCCGCAACACCGCCTCCACCTGCTCGCGGCCCCGCCGTGTCGGCTGAGCGAAGGGCAGGGGAGTGAAGTTTCCCGGGACTCCCCTGAGGTTCATGGCGGAGGTAAAACCGGCGAAGACCGAGTCGTAGGCCACGACCTCCCTCAGCCGCAGCAGCTTCCTCTGCGCCGCGGCGCATCCTTCCAGGTCTCCTTCGCGGAAGCTTCGGTAGATCTCGACTCCGAACTCGGGCGCCAGTGCGAAAAGCCCCTCGATGATTCCCCGGGCTCCCAGCTGCAGAGCCAGGTCGAAGAAGGTGGTGTGACCGGAGAGAACGGCAAAGTCCGAGTCCCGAAAGTACTCCGCCGATTGGCGAAACGTCAGGAAGTCTCCGGACGCCTTCAATCCCACGATGTTGGAGTGCCCGGCCAACTTCCGGACCAGTTCGTGCTCCAGGGAATGTCCGGTCAGCGCCGGATTGTCGTACGGGTAGACCGGGAGGCTGGTCCGGGAAGCCACGCCGGTGAAGTACTCGTGGAGCTCGTCCTGACTGAAGCGGAAGATGAAGGGGGGAATCAGGGCCACCCCGGTCAGCGGGTAGTTCTCGGCGAGCCGGATTCGCGCCAGAGTCCGCTCCGTGCTGGTGTCGCCGCAGCCCACGATGACCGGCACGGCGCCCCTCACTTCGTCGATGGCCACCTCCATCGCCTCCACGAAGACCTCGTCCTTGAGCATCTGCATGCAGCCCATGGACCCCAATACCAGCAGGCCGTCCACGCCGGCGTCCAACTGCATCCGGATCTGCTTTCTCATGCCCTTCTCGTGGAGGTCCTCGTTCCGGTCCAGCGGTGTTCCCAGCGCGGTCACCACGCCTTTGAGCGTTCCTCGAAGCTGATTCATAGTCTCCTCGATGTCTCCTGCCGACTCTCGCCGGCCGTGGTCAGCGGATCTCGTCCTCCAGAAAGTGAGAGAACTTTTCCTGCAGCGTGGCGCGAAGCCGTTCGATCCTCTCGGGCGGCGCCGCTTCCGAGGGTGGACGGGGCGGGCCCGCCTTGAAATAGCCGGCCGCGTTCACCGTGGCCTTGGTGAGAGAAGTGTCGTTGTAGCCCTCTCCCGCCAGGGGAATGATGGCTTCCTGCAAGATCTCGTTGCACTGGTGCTGGCAGGCCATGGACTGGGCCACGTCCCCGCCGCGGATCGCCTTCCACCACCTCTGCATGAAGGCGGGGAAGGCGTAGACGAAGCTGGCCATGACACCATTTCCTCCGATCACGTGGCTCACGCTCCAGAGTTGCTCCAGGGGGAAGTGGGGGATTTCGGTCCGCCGCAGGCAGTTGAGGTAGAGGTTGATGTCGGCGCCGATCATCTTCACGCCGGCCACGCTGGGGATCTTCTGCAGCTCCACGAAGTCCGAGTCGTTGAGCAGCAGCTTGGTGGTGCCGGGATTGTTGTAGACGATGATGCCCAAGCCGGGGCAGGCTTCCGCCAGGTCCTGGAAGTACTGGTAGGCTTCGGCCTTGGTCAGGGTCTGGTAGAAGGGGACGACGTTCATGACCCCTTCCGCCCCTTCCTCCATGGCGATGCGGGAGCGGCGAATCGACTCCTCGGTATTGACGGCGCTGGCGCCCACGACGACCCTGGTCCCGGTTCCCTGGCATTCCTCCACCGTGATCCGGCTGATGGTGCGCAGTTCCTCGTCGTTGACCACGAAGAATTCGCCGTTGGTCCCGGTGGTGATGATCCCGTCCACTCCCATCCGGACCAGCTTCCGGATGTTGTACCGGTATCCTTCCGTGTCGAGACGAAATCTGTCGTCGAAGGGAGTGACCACCAGGACGTAAAGACCGTCCATGTTCTCTCTTGTCAGCATTCCTGTTCTCCTTGTCGATGTTCGCGACAACCTGACGCCGGGCCAGTCTACTACGACGATGGCCCCTTGGTAGGGGCGACCCTTGTGTGGCCGCCCTCCCCCGGCCGATCAGTGTGGGGCGACAGCGGGCACCCACAAGGGGTGCCCCTGCGTCGCGATCCTCATTCAAACCTGCTTCCCCGTCTCTTCCGAACCCCCAAAAATTGGAGAAGGCCCAGGACGGGCCGATCATCAGGAAAGATCCCAGACCGTCTCCGGCTCGAACGGGTAAAGGGGGCGGGGACGGTGCCGGTAGTCGAAGTGAGCCGGGTTGGCCGAAGTGATCCCGGGCGTGTCCACGTAGACCATCCGGCTGGAGACCGGCTCGTAGGCCGCGACCGGAGCGATGGCCCCCTTGGCCACCAGGATCCGGTAGGACTTCGGCTTGATGCCCAGGCTCAAGACCTGCTCCAGGCTCATGGGCGCCATCCGGAGCGAATTCAGAACGATGGCGTGACCTTCCCCGGTCTCCACCAGCGCGGTGAGTCCCTGGTTGTTGTAACGGGCCCCGCCGTGACGGGGCTCTTCCTCAACGAAGGCGCCGTCGTGCAGGCAACGGACCCGTCCCCGGATGGGGATGGGAGGGCCGTGCAGGCCGTCGCTCTTCCCGCCCACCTCGAGCGACACATCCGTTCCCACTCCGGAGGCCGCGCAGGCCTGGACGGCGGCCGGGTCGAACAGGACCACCAGGGCGGGCCCGGACCCGGTCCGAATCACTTCCTCCAGGATCAGGGTGCCGTCGGCCGGGCTGCCGCCGCCCACGTTGTCGCCCACATCCAGCAAGGTGACGGGACCCGCGTCATCGGCCATGGCTTCCCGGACGGCCTGCCCGATGGGCGTTCCCAGGAGTGTCAACTCGTGACGGCGGTCCCAGGCCCGGCGAGCCAGGCCCAGCGCCTCATTCCGGGCCCGGGGCCCGTCGCCGTCGGTCACCACCAGGAACCCGGGACCCATCTCCTCCACGTCGGCGTAGGCGAATCCGGGAGCGATGCTGGCCGTGACGACCCCCTCTTGATGGATCAACTCCTCCATCCGCCGGTAGAGGTCCGCCATGGGCTCGTAGCGGGACCCCTGGGCCAGGATGCTGATGCAGAGGGGAGGTTTGACCAGGGCTTGGACGGGCCGGATCCTGCCCTCCAGCGTCTCCGCCAGGATGCGGGCGGCCTCCCGGCCCCGCTCCCGCTGATCCAGGTGCGGATAGGTCCGATAGATGGTGGTGGCGGTGACGCTCCCGATCATGAGCGGAGAGACGTTGGCATGGAGGTCCAGCGTCATGACGATGGGCAGGTCCGGGCCCACCAGTTGCCGGATTTTGGCGGCGGTCCGCCCGTCGGCGTCCCGGACGTGCTGCGCCACCATGGCCCCGTGCAGGGCCAGGAGCAGTCCGTCCAGGGACTCGCCCGAGATCCGGTCCAGGATCTCCGCCAGGATCTCCTCGTAGGCTTCCTCCTCGACCGGCCCCGAGGGCATGGCCGTGCCGGTGAGCAGGGGGACCGTCTCCAGGCCCAGAGCCGGCAGCACCTCCAGCATGCCCCCGATCTCGTGATGGGCCTCGCCCCAGTGGGAGATGACCTCCCGGCCCGACACCAGGCAGGTGTCCCGGAACATCTCCCGGTTGGTGGGCACCGGATAGAAGGTGTTGGATTCGTGCATCAAGGACGCGACCCCGACTCTCTTCAAGAGCAGACCTCCGTCGAATGGGTTGGGATGCGGGAGGTTCGAAGACCGGTCAACCGGTCACCCACAGCTTGATTGCGAAAACGACGATCGTCACCGTCACCACGCGCTTGACCCAGGCGTGGCCCTT
>JAJDTT010000010.1 GCA_022827025.1 Acidobacteriota bacterium | reverse complement strand
TGCAACATCGCAATTTCCCAGAGCGTTATGTCAGACACCAGCAACGGTGACGCAGCGCCAGCTGACGCGACGACCTCCCGTTGAGCCACGGAGAGCCGATCTCGGTCATCCAGCCACCACAGAAGCACATGTGTATCGAGTAGCGCCCTCATGAGCGGAGAGTTTCCCAGTCTTGTTCCGGAACCGCTGGTCCAATGATGTCATCGACGATCGTCAACGTCCCCGCCAATTCCAGCTGCGGATATTCGTTTTGATCTCCGCCCGTGGGCGATAATTCGGCAACAGGCCGACCCCGCTTCAGGATGAGAACACGCGCGCCCGTCGTCTGCACATGGTCGAGAATCGTCAGACATTGAGCCTTGAATTCAGAAGCGTTGATAGTTTCCATGGAAACAGTCTAACACGGGGGTCTACACGATCAGCGGCGCCTCGATGGGCTCTTCGGCAGGGTCTTCCATGCCCAAGTCCTCCAGGACGAGCCGGCGGATCTGCTTCAGTTCCTCTCTTCCCTGGGGAGTGAGCGTGCTCAACAGGAGCCGGGGCAGATGATTGCGCAGCCATTGCCGGACGAAATGACCGGGGACCCCGAGACGGCGGCAGGGCCAGACGATCTTGTCGGCCACCATCCGGGTGCGTTCCAGGAGTCCGAACGAGGAGATCACGGGCTCGTTGAGGGTGGTGCGGTTGAACACGACCAGGCAGCCGCCGGCCAGCAGGCTCTCCACGGTCACCACCGACTCGCAGCCGTGCTTGAAATAGGCGTCCTCCGTCCCCCCGCACAGATTGGGCCCGGTCAGGAAGACCTGCCGGGCAAGGCCGCGGGTGAGGATCTTCAATCCGGAGTGGAAATCGGGAAACTCCTCCAGCACCGTGGCGTATTCGAGCCGCAACGGAGCCCCCCGGACCGTGGCCCAATAGTTCAGTGCGTCCAGGAGAACGCGGTCGGCCAACTCCTCCATCTCGCCCCTCATGAGGCCCATGGGCCGATGCCGGCTGATTCTCCGGCCCAGCACCAGGACTTCCAGATCCGGGTCGTGGCGGCGTGCGTACTGGGCCGACCGGATCCCGTTGGCAAGCTCATGAGGGAAATGGTCCCCGTCCGCGTCCAGCGAGGCCAGATACTCATGGCCGCCCTCCTCCAACAACGCCGCCATGCCCCGCCGCACGGCCTGGAGCTTCCCCTTGTTCCGGCGGCACCAGGTGAGACGGACCTGGAACCGGCGGGACAGGACTTCGCCCACGTCTCTCCCGTAGCGTTCGCCGTCCACGCTCAAACAGACGGACTCGGGACGTTCGACCTGGCGGACGCAGGCATCGACGGTGTCCGCCAGCAGGTCGTGACCCACCTGCCGATCCACCCCGGGTGGAAAGTAAACGGGGATGACGATGCCGGTCGATGTCCGCACCGCCTCCGAGCTGGAGCGGAAGGAGTGGGATTGGGTCATATTTGCCATCCGCGGTGCCGAGCCTGCCGGAGGTCGGTCCCCGGCTTCATTCGGACTTGACCCGGAGGAGCTTGAGGAGCCTCCGGTCCCGGTCGTCGAGCACTTTCGCCGATTCGTCCCCGGCATACTCGTAAAAGCCGGCGCCGCTCTTGACGCCCAGCCGGCCCGACGCCACCAGTGTTTCCAGCAGCCGGAGGCCTCCCCGGGCCGCCGACAGGTGGGGGTTCAAGTTCCGGGTGACGATGTTGAACACGTCCAGACCGCCCAGATCGGCGATCTCAAGGGGACCCAGCAGCGCCCATCGCATTCCCAATCCGTCCTTCACGGCCACGTCGATCTCGGCGCTCGTAGCGACGCCCTCTTCCACCAGGTGGACCGCCTCCCGGACCAGGGCGGCCTGCAGCCGGACGGTGACATATCCGGGGACCTCCTTCCGCACCACGATGGGCCGTCTTCCGATCCGGCGGGCCATCTCCATGACCATTTCGACGGTCCGGTCCGAAGTGGCCTCTCCGGGGATGACTTCCACCAGCGGAACGAGGTGGGCCGGGTTCAGAAAATGCAGGCCGGCAAAGCGCTCCGGCCGGGAGACGGCGTTTGCCAACCGGGAGATGCTCAACCACGAGGTGTTGGTGGTCAGAATGACACCCGGACGGCAAATTCCGTCCAAGGAGCGGAAGAAGCCGCTCTTGGCGTCCAGGTCTTCGACGATGGTCTCGGCCACGAAATCGGCGGAGGCCAGATCCGAGAGCTCCAGGGTGGGATTCAGGCGGGCCCTGGACTCCCTGGCTTCCTCCGCTGTCAGGGCCCCGGATTCCATGAGGATGCCCTGGTTCCGGCGCACCCCGGCCAGACCGCGTTCAAGGCCGGCCGCCGACCGGTTGTACCAGGTGACGTGGAAACCCGCCTCGGCGAAGAGCTGAGCGATGCCCGTCCCCATGGTGCCCGCTCCCGCCACTCCGACTCTTCTGATCTGCTCCAAATCCATATACTCACCTCCGCCGGACCACGGCTCGTCACTTGACGTGGAAATCGATCATCTTCTCGATGGCTTCCCGGCAGACCGGGCAGAATTCGGGTTCTTTGCGGCTGAACATGATGCAAGTCCGCGCGGGGCGGTACAGCCCGGTGGGCGTGTAGCTGGCCCCTTCGAAAGCGCCGACAATCCCCGCATGAGGCTCCTTCTCTCGAACCGTCGGCCCAGCCTCCGAATTCTCTCCGTTGCTCCGGCTCCTCAGTTCGTGTCCCTGCTTGTCCCAAGGAGTCGGCAGCGGCGTTCCCTCTTGCACCAGGTGGCCCCATTTGAGCCGGGCCGGGTCAAGAAGGGCCGTGATGTTCGGCTCCCAAGGCTCTACTCCGGGCGCCACGAGGTCCAGGTAAACCACGGTTGAAGTGTAGTACTCGTCTCCAAGGCCGGCGAAGAGGTGCCCGAACTCGTGCACCAGGAGGTGGGAGCTGTAGGGAGAATCCGCTGCGACCGCCGCGTACAGGTTGAAGATTCCACCTCCTCCATACTCCTCCTCATTGACCAGGATGACCACGAAGTCGCTGGGAGCGGAGGCCGCCGCATCCCGCCAGGCCCGGTCGTCGGTGGTCAGAATGTAGCGCCTCAACCCGAGGGCATCGTAACTGGCCCCCAAAGGCGAATTCCTGACGACCCCGGCGGTCGGCCGGGACACGCCCGCGGCCTCCGCCGGCGTAAAGAGGCCTGTCACGTTGAAGTCGGCCCGGCGCGAAGCGAAGGGCTCGACCCGGAAGAGGGCTTCGGCAAGGCGCTCGGCGTCCCGTTTGAACCCGGCTTCCTCCGGATACCCGTCTCCCAGGAAGAGAAGGTCCACCTTCTGCGAAGAGGGACCGTTTCGCATCAGCGTGGTCTCGTTGCCGGACGTGGTTGGAGAACGGTCGACCTCGTTGGAGCGGGGATCGATGAGAAGTTTCCAAACCGGCTGGAACGCCTGTTGCCGGTCCCGCTTGTGAAGCTCCAACCGCACGATTCGCCGGGGCTCCGGAAAGCAGACCGCTTCCGGAAAGGTGCGCCACATTTCCTGCCTGGCCTCCTCCGTCGTTTCCCACTCCCCGTAGATGCTGGAGAACCCTCTGGAGAACAGGACACGGCCGGATTCGGGATCGGTCAACCGGAAGCGGTACTTGCCCAAGCCGGTCGAATCCAGCAGGCGGCGCGGATTCCCGGCCCAGGGGCCTTCGACCCGGATTCGATCCAGGCTGAAACGCTCCTTCGAGGCGGTTCCGGTATGGAAGTAGTCGACCCGCATGAGGGCGCCCGTAAAATCCCGGCGGTAGGCGGCCTCCATTCCCGCGGCCATCCAGGCCATGGCCGCCACGGCGATCCAAATCGGCATTTGTTGCACCCTACCAGCCCGTGACGAAAGTCGTCACGGTATTCGACGCGGTCTGCATTTGGGTGGAGGGTGTGGCGGCCTTCGAGACCGCTTCTTTGCCTTGTCTTCAGCTCGATTCGAAGCGGGCGAGGATTTCCATGAGCGACAGCGGGTCGACCAGGGCTTTCCGGAGTCGAACGGTCCAGTGCAGGTGCGGACCCGTAACCCGGCCCGTGGATCCGACGTGACCGATGAGGTCTCCCCGCTCCACGCGGTCCCCCTTCTTGACCGCAAAGTCATCGAGGTGGGCGAAATAGGAATACAGGCCCTGGCCGTGGTCCAGGATCACCGTGTTGCCCGCGTAGTAGAGATTCTGCGCCAGCACCGTCACTCCTGCGTTGGGACTCTTGATCGGAGTGCCCCTGGAGGCGCGAAAGTCGGTCCCGCTATGGGGGCGGCGAGGTTTGCCGTTGAGGATGCTCCGCTTGCCGAAACTGCTGTTGGCCCGCCCCGGAACGGGCCGGAGGAAAAACCCGGACCAGTGCCGTTCGCTGCCCATCTCGGCGAAGATGCCCGACACGAGCCGCGATTCCCGCTTGATTCTGGCCAGGGACGCTTTGGGAGGAGTCACGAATTTCTCCGGCAGGTTGAGTCTGCGCGTCGGGAATTTCTTGTGCTTGACCGTGATTCGGTGATCCGCCCGGGCGAAAATACGATCCTGTTCGTAGAGGTCGAACCGGAGCCGGTATCCGCCCGGTTTCGTATTCAGGTCGATTCCGACCAGCGCCCACCAATTGGTCGGAACTTCTCCCAGACCCGGTTCGAGAGTCAGGTTCTGCCGAAAAACCCGCAATGCAACCCGGTCCACGCGGCGGGGAGCGATCAGGGTGACCAGCATCACCTCCCCCGGCTGGAAGGACCTGGCAAGCGGAGTGATCCGGACCCCCTCGGGCAGGTCGCCCGCGCCCGGTGGCGGTTGTCCGAACACCGATACGGTCAATAGCAGGAGCAGGCCAGAGATGACTCGCATAGCGTGGAGGCAGAATATCACGCCCGTCTGATGCCAAAGGATTCCTCCGTCAAGACCCGGAAACCTGATCATGCCCGGTCCGGGCGCCCACACAAGGGGCGCCCCTACCAGTGCCGCCGTGTCGCCTGCCCGCCGTCATCGGGTTCTCCGGATCGTTCGGCCAGTTTTCCGGGTTTTCCAGGATGTAGTCGTCAATTCTCTCCAGTGCCTCATCGTCCCATACGATCTCCTCGAAGTAGTTTCGCTGCCACAGCCGTCCTCGAAACGGAATCCATCCCCGAGTCCGAACTCCCCTGATGTATTGCACGGTCGTCAACGATTTGAAGGCACCGACGACAGATCCCAACGTAGGGGCAACCCTTGTGGTTGCCCTGCGGGTTAAGGTCGAAACCTCACCGCCGGACGCCGGATCATGGTCGGCGCGGGCGCCCACACACACAAAGGGCGCCCCTACGTTTCCGACCAGATCGATGAGACCGTGAATATGATTTGGCATGACCACAAAAGGCCCGAGTTCCAGATCCGAAAAACGCCGGGGCAGATCTTCCCATTCTTCCGCGACCATGCGTCCGACCTCGTTCAGCCGCATTCGGTTTTTCTCACAGTGGCCGAAGAGGCACACCCTGTCCTGCACCACGATCGTCGCGAAATAAGTTCCCGGAAGACTGTAGTCGTATCCCTTCAGCCGGATGGACCGGCGATGGTGGATCTTCGGATCGTACCGGCGGTTCGACATCACCCGATCAATCCAACGTTCGCGTCGCCCCAAACATGATGTTCGGGGCCGGACTTGGATCGTAGGGGCCACCCTTGTGGTTCCCCTCCCCTGCACACGGCGTCGCCCACCGCGGTCGTGGCCGGGCCCCTTGCCGGCCCGGTTGCGCGGCACGACCCCCCAACAGGCGAACGTTGCCACGCCGAAGGGCACCCACAAGGGGTGCCCCTACGATCCGCGGACGTTTCCAGGTCCTCCCCCAACTATGGCTGGCAATGGCCTCCGGCTAACTTCCTGGGGAATTGGGGAAGATGATCGACGCCCGGCCCCAATCGTGTCGCCCGTGGTGACCGCATCGTAGGGGCGACCCTTGT
>JAJDTT010000072.1 GCA_022827025.1 Acidobacteriota bacterium | reverse complement strand
AGTGAGCGCGGCTTCGGTCCGGGGCCACAGCGGACACTGTCGGTGTTTTCCGCCCTTGCCGTGGATGTTGACGAGCGCTTGCCCGCCGCCGCGTCGTCCGATTTGCAGATCGCCTGCCACGAGCTGAGTCGTTTCGGAGACACGCGCCCCGGTGTTGTACAGAAACAGGAGCAGGGCGTGTTCGACCCGGCCTCTCGGCGTTCGGCGGTCCGGGACCTGGAGCAGTTCCTTCATCTCGGCCTTGCTGAGCCAGCCGATCGGCTTCGGTGCGGCCTTCTTGGAGGCAATCGCACGGAGACTGCCGCTCCACTCGATACGTCCGGGATCGCGGCTGGCGATGAAGCGTGCGAAGGCGCGGATCGCCGATAGCCGCTGGTTGCGGGTCTGCACGGAGCAACCGCGGTCCTCCTCCAGATAGTCGAGGAACTGGCGCACGCGCCGGGCCGTGAGGTCCTGCACCGCGATCCGTTCGACTGGCTTGCGGGCCTTGGCGCCGACGAACGGCAGCAGGAGTGCGAAGGTATCGCGGTAGCTCTTCTGTGTGTTGCGGGCGAGGTTGCGCTCGGTGACGATGTATTCGGCCAGGAAGCGGCGCAGCCAGGGGCCGAGCGTGCGGGGATTACTCATGGTTTCCTCCTCCGTTGACGTAGGCGTCGAAACGGACCGAAGCCTGATGCAGGAGTTCGGGCGTCATCGACAGATAGACCCGGGTGCCGTTGAGATCCGTGTGGCCGAGCCAGGTGGATAGCGTCGGCAGCAGTCGCTGGACATCGGCGCCCTGCCGGTACCAGGACTCCATCCGGTGTACGGCTGCGGCATGGCGCAGGGAATGCAAGCACGGAGCTCGTCGTCCGTCGTTGCGGCCTTCGATTCCGGCCTCCTTGAGCAGCTTGGTGAACGCGCGCGTGGCGGTGCTCTTGGCCAAGGGCGTCCCGTCGCGGTTGGCGAGGAAGGTTGAGGCCGTGCCCTTGGGGAAGGGGCGTTGTGCGCGCCGGGCGGCATAGGTTTTGAGCGCGTCGGCAAGTTGCCGGCAGACGGGAACGAGGCGGGTCTTGTAGAACTTGGTGTGACGTATGGTCAGCAGCGCATCGGGCAGGTCCACATCGTCGAGGGTCAGGCGCTGGGCCTCACCGAATCGCAGCCCCGCGCCGTAGAGAAGCTGCAGCAGTGTCCGCAGGGTATCGGCGTCCAGCTGGATCGAACCTTGCCGACTGACATCGATGGCGTCGAACAGGCGTTGCAACTCGTTGCGGGAGTACACGTAAGGGGGTGACGTCCGCGGTCGATTCGGCTCCTCATCGCGCGCCGGAAGCGGCGACCGGATCACGTAGCTGCGGCTGATCGCGTAGCGGTAGAAGCCGGCCAGGACACTGTACTTGTTGGACCGGTACCGGGTGAGCGGACCTGGACCGGCAAGGAAGTCGAGAACGTGGGCTTGGGAGACGGCATCGCAGCCGGCGCTCCCGCCGACATGCTTCAGGAACCGGTGCAACAAGTAAGCGCTGGTGTCGAACTTGGCGCCATGGGCCTGACGCCAGGCGATATAGTCGTTGACCGCATCCCGGAACATCATGTCAGGCCCTCCAGATCGATGTCGGCGACCTCCCGGAGGGTGCTGAGGTTCACCTTGGCGTACACTGCGGTGGACGAGGTGCTGCGATGGCCGAGGTAATCGCCGACCTCCTTGATCGACAGGCCGTGGTCGAGCAGGTGCTGGGCGGCAGCATGACGAAGCGCATGGGCACCGCGACGTTTGCCGGTGATCCCGAGCCGATCGAGGCGTGTTCTGACGACGTTGGAAACTGTCTGCCCGGTCACCGGACGGATCGGAGCAATCAGAGTGAGGAACAGTGCCCTCTCCGGGCGCAGGGGACGAACCTCGGTGAGGTAACGCACGATCGACTGCCCGACACCGCGGGAAAGCGGATAGTGATGGGTGCATCCCGACTTGGGGCGGCGTACCCGCAGCGTCTCCTCTTCCCAGTCCAGATCATCGAGCCGCAGGCCGGCGACCTCGCTGGCACGCAACCCGTAGGCGATCAGCACCATCAGGATGGCACGGGCGCGAATGTCGGCTTGCCGGTTGCCCTCGGAGGTTGCGAGCAGGCGGAGCACCTCGCCCCGGTTGAGTCCCTTCGGGAGTGTCTCGCCGGGATGGAACTGCACCGGCATGATCCCGTCAGCCAGACCTGGTGGACACCAGCCCTGGCGTTCGGCGAACCGGAAAAAAGTGCGCAGACGCTGCCCGTAAACGCGGATCGTGCTCCGACTGCAGCCACGGGCGTGCCAGCGCATGACCGCCCGGTCGATGTCGGCGACAACGACCGCACCCAAGGCAATGCCCCACTCGCCGAGCCAGTCGAAGAAGCGGTCCATCGTATGGCAGCAAGTACGGATCGTCACCTCGGACCATCCGCGCTCTTTGCGCATCCACTCCCTGAAGACCGTGATCTCGGCGACGTGGGCGTGCCGCTGCCGCACCCGACAGGGCTCATCGAGCAAACCCGCGAAGCGTAGCCATCGCACTGCGCGGCTGACGAAGATCCGGCGCACCTTCGGTCGCGCCGAACGATACGGTCGACGGTTGGCCACCGCCTCGATCCGGGGCATGCTGACCAGCTCGCCTGCGCGCAAGTCCAGAAGACGAATCAGGGTGCTCTGAACAGCTGCGATCGTGCGTAATGTCGCCGGCCGCGCGCCCTCCTGCGCGCGATGCCTCAGGTAGCTCAGCCGTTCTTCCAGCAACGGTTCGCAGCGATAACGGGCTATCGTGGCGCGGTCGATAAACAGGGCCTCGAACATGATCGTGCCTCCTTGTGGGGTGAAGGCATGATTATGGTCGAACGACTTCGAGTCAGATAATTATGTTGCTGAGATACGGCGTGTTTTCATGTTCAGCAGGATGATACAGACTGTCCGCCACATAATCTGGACCGCAACATATGAGAGGCACAGGCTACCGAAGACTCACAAACGCAACAGGCAACAAACAGGCAACGGGTCGGAAACAAGGGGCAATGATTAGAGGGGATAATCGGGATAAACTGTTTCAAATAAAGGGATTATTCTCTGGTTCATCTAGACAGAGCGACGGATTTCCAATCGCTCGCTCTTCTTCGGTGACTAGTTACTCTGGAGGTTGGCGGCTGGAAACCGCGGCTCCTTCACTTCTTGTTAAGGCTACGGTGCGCCGGCATACGAATAGACGAACTCGTGCGGGAGAAAAGGACAGTCATCTTCTCTCTTCGGCAATAAGGACAGCTACTTTATCTACCCGCACCCTGCTCTGCGGCACGGGTTATGCTCCAATGCTGAGTCGGCCCGGTCGCTCCGGGTGCGACTCGCGAATCACAATGTTCACATCGCGCCCCAGAGCCATCAGGAGTCGCAGAAGCCGTTCCATGGAGTACTCTCGGAAGCTGCCCCGTAACAGGCGCGACACATCGGGTTGAGACAGGCCGAGCAGCTTCGCTGCGTCGACCTGCTTGAGGCCGCGCTCTCGAATGATCTTGTCAATCCGGGTGACCAACTCGGCCTTGAACAGATGCGTGTCGGCGTCGGGGAGTCCCAGGTCAGCGAATACGTTTCCGCTGCCGCGTTCGATCTTCACGTTATCGGTTTTCATCGCGCAGCCATGCCTCATTATGGTGGTTCCGCCATATCAACGCAAGCTGTTTCTTGACGAGGGGACCGGGAAGAAGGGGACAGTCACCTTCTCTCTCCGCCGCCGCGACTTCCAGAACTCTCTATGGAAGCTCCACCCGAACGCCAGAGTGCCCAAGACGTTGCAGCTTCACCTCACCTCGATCCCTCAGCGCTTACCCTTGCGAATCGAATCCTGCATCTGTTTCCCGAAGTCTTTCTGCCCTCCGGCGGGGTTGGACTGGTGGCGTGGATGCGGGGGAACCCCTTTCGCCGGCTCGTTGGTGCCCAGGCCCCAGTGATCGGAGCGGTGAGTGATCACGTCCAGCCAGCGGGCGTTGGCCTGGCGGCGGGCCAGGTTGCCGTCCGGGTCGGGGAGCGTATAGGTGTAGGAGTAGAGCTTGGCTCGGGTGAGATAGAGCTTGAGGCAGACGCCGCCGAACTGTTCCACGCTCAGATCGTAGGGAGACCGGCCGCTCTTCCAGGTCAGCTTCTGGGCGGTGCCGTTGGAAGTCAGCGGGACCGAATCCGCCCGGGTGAAGTCGGGGATCGTTTCGCCGTATGGCGTGACCAGTTCCGCTTCGATGGAGCCGCCCTCGGCGTCGGCGTTCACCAGGATCTCGTAGGCCGGACCCCACGGCTTGGTCATCATCCACCCCTCTTCGTCCCCGGCGTCCATCGAGATCCAGTGGTCCTCGGGCATGCGGGCCACCATCAGGGCCGCCACGTCCCGGGTCCCCTGTGACAGGTCGTAGGAGAGCCAGTCCCACCAGGTGTGGTTCAGACGGCTGGCCGTGAAGTAGATCCAGGTCTCGCCGTCCCTCACCAGGGGGTTCTCGGCCGGGTAGAGCATGCCTCCGTCCTGGGCGCCCGGCTTGCCCACCGGGACCACCGGCGAGCGGTCGTCGGGCCGGTGCCAGGTCCTCCCGTCGCGGCTGTAGGCCAGGGAGATCTCCAATTGGCCCACCTTGCCCCGGGGGTAGTCGGGCGGCTTGTGGTACGCGCCGTAGGTGGGGGCGAAGGGATGGACGTAATAGGGGTTGATGATCCCCAGGAAGAAGTTCTCGTAGCGGAAGACCGGCATGTCGTAGATGTTGTAGAGCTCCGGCGGGTCCAGATCATCGCCGGCCACCAGGACGCGGCCCTTGTCCTCCCAGTTCACCAGGTCGTAGCTCTCGTATTGTGAGATGTCCCGCGGGGCGTTGGGGACCCGCCGGGTCATCAGCACGTACTTGCGGCGGTCCGGGTCGTAGAAAAGGGTGCAGTTGTCGTCGCTGATGCCGCGGATCACCGGATTGACGTGGCGGGGCCGTTCCCAGTGCAGTCCGTCGTGGGAATAGGCCAAATTCAGAGCCGAGTGGTGGCGGGCCCAGAGGGACTCCTCTCCGAAGGTGTTGAAGATCATCTTGTAACGGCGGGCGGGGATGTCGCTGGGGTCCTTGATGATGCTGTATACGAAAGTCCGCTTGAAATTGATCACCATGTTGTGCTCACGCGAGCCGTTGACGTCCACCAGGCCCAGTTTCGGTTTTTCCCAGGTGAGGCCGTCCCGGCTGACGGCATAGGCGACGCCCCGAGGCCCGTCGGTCGTCTCTCCCTTCCAGCGCATGAGCGTGTACCACATCTTGAAGATTCCTTCTTCCTGGTCGTACATCACCGAGACGTAGTTGAGCATGTCCCGGTCGGTCTCCCACGGAGCGTCGAGACGCAGCACCGGCTCCTTGCGCTTGACCGCCTGGTTCACCTTGCGGCGCAGGTTGTGGTGTTCCACCAGGGGCTCGTCGTCGATGAGCAGGAACTTGTAGCGGGCGAGTTGCTGGTCCGAGTTCCCACCCGTCTCGCCGGCGGTCAGGGCGCCGCAGAACAAGACTGCCAGGAACGGAATCAGCGGCGATTTCCTACAGGTATGGACGTATCGAATCATGGAGATGTTCTCCTCATGGGTTCGGTTGAGATATTAGAAATAGAACTTCAAGGCCAACTGGATCTGCCGGGCGGCCAGCGACTGCGCCAGCACGCCGAAGCCGGCGGTCCCGTACAGGAGGGTCTGCTGCCTCGCGTTGACCAGGAAGTTGGGACGGTTGGTGGCGTTGAAGGCCTCCACCCGGGCCTCCAGCCGTTGAGTCTCCGCCAGACGGAAGGTCCGGCGCAGCGAGATGTCCAGGTTGAACAGGCCGGGAGCTTTGATGACGCCTCGCCCGGAATTCCCGTATTGGAACGGCGGCGGCAGAGCGAAGGCTCCGGTGTCGAACCACCGGGCGGGAGTCCGCTCGTGTCCAGGCAGATTCGCGTCCCGGATCCGGTCGGGCCACTGGGATGCCTCCGACCCCGCGTCCAGCGGGTCGCCGGGCAGAGAGACCGTGCGCCAGCCGCCGTCCTGAAAATTGGAGATGGCCCGGATGGACCATCCTCCCAGCAGCCGTGAAGCGAAGCCGCTCTGAAGCAGCGGACGGTTGGGGCCGAAGGGCAGATCGAAACCGCCGGAGAGCATCAACCGCACCGGAATGTGGAAGTCCGCCACTCCGCGGGTCGCCTCCAGGGGCAGGTTGCGCGACCGGTAGATTCGCCGGGAGGTGTAGCCCGTCGTCCCACCTCCGGTCTGAATCAGACGGGACCAGCTCAGCGACGCCAGCAGGTACAGGCCGTCGGCGCCCGCCGCCTTTTCCACCTGGAAGTGCATGCCCTGGTACCAGGAATCGGCATTCGCAAACGGAAAATGAACCGCCTGCAGGTGAGGCCAGGGTCGACGGAGTTGCCGGTCGCCGGCGCCCGGCGCCGCGTCGTTCAGGGAGACCGTCTCCAGGAGATCGGTGGACCGGGAGCCGTGGTAGCCGGTGTCCAGCATCCAGTGCGACGTGAACTCGTGCTGGAGGCTGAGGCCCCAGGAATGGGTCCGGGACAAGGGCAGGGGACTCTGGAATCCGTAGTGGTCGGGGACGGCCGTGTCCCGGTTTTCCCGGGGAAACGGGTTGGCGAAGCGCAGCGACGGCGTCTCCAGGGGACTGTTGAAAATGAGCCGTTCGGCTCCGGGGCGGGGATTCCGGCTCAAGCGGAGGACCATGTTCAGATCCGGCTCGTTGGCATGAAGACCGTATCCGCTGCGCAGAACGGTCTTTTCCGCCAGGCGAATCGACAGGCCCAGGCGCGGCAGAATGCCGTCCAGGGGTTTCCATCGGATCAGGGGATAGTTGGGTTGGAAGCGGCCCGTTTCCCACGGTTTCAGATCCAGGTCCAGCAGCTCGGGGACCGTCTGTCCGGTCGCCGGGTCCAGGTTCGCCATGAAGCCCCGCTTTTCCCTCCACGGCAGCCGCAGCTCGTAGCGCAGGCCCAGATTCAGGGTCAACCGGGGCCCGGCCTTCCAGGTGTCCTGGAAGTAGAGGTAGTAGCTGTCCTGGTGGAATCGGCCCCGGGAACCTTCGCCGCCCAGCCGGCTCTGGGACAGGTAGCCCAGCAGAAAATCGGCGAAACCGTTGCCTGTGTACCGATCGAAGAAATTGAAGCGGCTGCGCCGGGAGGTCACGTACAGGTTGTAGTGGCGGCGGAAGTGGATGCCGGCTTTCAAGGCGTGGTCGCCTTCCACCAGGGTCAGATCCTTCTTCCCTTGCCAGTTCCCCAGGCTGCTGGGGCCGAGAAAGGAGTAGTCGCCGATCCTGGTGAAGCCCTGGACTTCGACTATGGGAACGCCGACCCGATCCACTTCGCTGACGAGAAGTTCCGGAATTCCCAGATCGAGTTCCATTGCATGGGGGGACACCAGGGATTCGTAGGGCCGGCGGAACCAATGGAGACTGGCCACGGATTGGGCTCTTGGACTCAGGGTTCGAGTGTAGGAGAGGGATTGCCCCAACGTGGCCAGGGGGTGTCGTGTGGAGAAGTTGCTGATGGCCTGGGTCGAGGTCCAGTGGGTCCTGTCCCAGACGAAGCGGCCGGCCCAGCGGCTCACTTCCGATTGCTTCAGGTCGATGCGCGCAATGACCTGGGGATTGTCCAGTGGACTGTGGGAGTCGGGACTGGTGAAGTTCAGCGCTCCCGGGGTGTTGGGTTCGGGCCAGAAGCGGAGGAGCTGCAAGGCGACGGGATCCAGCCGCTGGGACGGGATCCGGTTTGCGGGGAAAAAGCCACCCGTCATGGGGTCGCGAATGGGAACGGCAAATCGGCCCGCCTTCTCCTCCGGGGTCGGGACCACGCCGGTGAGCGGCTTGGTTTCCCGGATGGAACGCAACTGGTAGGAGAGGAAGAACCAGGCCCGGTCGCGTCCGTTCATCAGGCCGGGCAGAACCAGGGGGCCTCCCAGGGTGGCCCCCAACTGGTTGCGCTTGAACTCCGCCTTCCGCTGCTCGAAGAAGTTGCGGGCGTCCAGGTTGTCGTTCCGGTGAAACCAGAACCAGCCCCCGTGAAATTCGTTGGTGCCGCTCTTGGTGACCGCCACGATCTGGCCTCCGGGCCGGATGCCGTATTCGGCGGAATAGAGTCCGGTCTTGACGTCGAATTCCCTCAGGGCGTCGGTGCTGGCATTGAACGAAGGGGTCCCGTCGCCGTGAGTGAAGAGGGTGCCGTCGATGAAAGTCAGGTTGTCCTTGCGGCGCATGCCCAGAACCTTGACGCTCCGGCTGCGGCTCTCGTAGCTGGTGGCGGCGCCCGCGGCGAGGCTGACCAACTGCCCCAGGTCCCGGGTGTTGACCGGCATGCTCTCCAACTTTTCCTGGTCGATCAGTTGTCCCCGGTCCTCCCGGCCGGTGCCCGCCAGCACGGTGCCGCTGCGGGTCGCATGCCTGATCCCCGAATCGCCCGGGAGCAGGTGGAAATTCTCCTCCCGGATCTGCTCCACAAGGAGTCGAATGTGAGTCCGGACCTGGGTTCCGTAACCGGGCAGCACCGCAGTGATCTCGTAGTGGCCCGGAGGCAGGCCGCTTCGCCGGTAGTTCCCATTAGCGTTGGTGAGCAGCAGGAAGGCCTCGTTGGTGTCGACGCGGTGGATCGCCACCTCCACGCCGGCCGCCGCCTCGCCGTTCTCCTTGCGGACATGTCCCACCAGGGTTCCGGCGCCTATCTGGGCCAGAGCCACGGCGGGGCTCCAGACCAGGCAGACGGCCAGGAGAGCCAAGAGCCGGAGCTGCCGCCCTCCCCGGCGGACGAACGCCGCTTTACGACCGGAGTACTGCGTGAACCGCAATTGGGAAGCCATCTGTCCACCGTGGCATTTGCACGGCGCCGTTTCTCACTGGACGGCGGCGAGCGGAAACCGCCGGTCAGTCTACCATGCAGGGGGTGCCGTCCCGGTTCGGGAGACCCTGACCGGCCGCTTCAGTCAAAGAGATGATCGAGGATGAGATCGCGGACTCCCTCCGCCGGAATCTCGCCGTCGGGCACAAGGCCGGGTTCCGTGCTCAGGAAGACCGGTCCCTGGTTCGGGTCTTCCGTGGGTCTTCCGTGGGAGCCCTTGACCAGATTTGCGTCCAGGGGGATGACGTCCATGAGATACCGGAATCCCAGAGTCTTCTGCAACAGCCTCCGTCCGACCCTCAGGAAGGGAAGCCGGATCTCCGGATCGACGAAGAGTTCGGCCGGGTCGTAGCCCGGCTTGCGATGGATGTCCACGGTCCTGGCGAAATCGGGGGCCACGGAATCGTCCGACCAGTAGTAGTAGGAGAACCACTTGCCGGCCTGGCTGACGGCCACCAGGTCGCCCGAACGCGGGTGATCGAGTCCCAGCTCCCGCTGACGCCGGCGGTCCAGGACCTGCTCGATGCCCGGAGTGTTCTCCAGCAGCGTTCGGACCTGGGACCGGTGGGACGGGTCCTGGACATAGACGTGGGCGATCTGGTGATCCGAGACCGCGAAAGCGGGGCTCGCGCCCGGATCCAGGATCTCCAGCCCCAGCTCCGGCCGGACACGAATCCATCCGGCCTGGCGAAGCACCCGGTTGATGTGGATGGCGCCAGCCACCGGGGTGATCCCATACTCGGAGAGCACGATGACCCGGGCGTCCCGTTCCCGGAAGTAGTCCAGCAATCGGCCGCAGACGGAGTCGATCTCCCGAACGTCCTGGTGGACGTCGGGATGACCCGGTCCCAGCCGCTGGAGGTTGTAGTCCAAATGAGGCAGGTAGATGAGGGTCAGGGTCGGCTGGTGCCACTCCCAGACCCGCCGCCCCGCCCGGGCGATCCATTGGCTGGAGGCGATGTCGGCGCGGGGACCCCAGAAGTCGAAGAAGGGGAAGGGTCCAATGTCGTTCTCCAGCCGCTCGGCCAAGTCGCCGGGGTGGGAGTAGATGGCCGGGATCTTCCTGCCGTCGGCCGGATACATGGGACGCGGGGTCACGCTCCAGTCGGCGCTGCTGTACATGTTGTGCCACCAGAAGAGCTTGGCGCAGGTGACGCGCGCGTCACGCCGGCGGGCGCTCTCCCAGACCTTCTCGCCGTGAACCAGGTGGTTGGACTGGCGCCAGAACCAGACTTGGGCCAGGTCGCGGAAATACCATCCGTTTCCCACGATGCCGTGGCCGGAGGGGGGCAGTCCGGTCAGGAAGGTGCTCTGGACCGTGGAAGTGACGGCAGGAGTCACCGTGCGCAGGGGCCGGACGGCGCCGCTGCGGGCCAGGGCGTTCAAGTTGGGCGTGTCCGGACCCAGAAGGGCTGGGGTAAGTCCGACGACGTTGATGACCGCCGTGCTCCGCGGGACTGTCACCACGGACTGCTAACGCTCCACGACCGGGGTCTGGCCGCCGCGCAGGACGGTGCTACCTCCGTAGAACTCGGTCTGGTCGATGCTGGGGCGCGCGTCGATGCCGGCCAGGTCCAGCCGCTGGCTCTGGGAGAAGAAGTGGGCGGGGTTGTCCCAGACGATAGTCCGGATGGTCTGGAGCGTGATCCCGCTCTCCAGCATCAGGTCGGTGGTCTTGGGGACCTTCAGGGGGTCGCTGATGCCCCAATCCGCGGCGCTGTTGATGAGGATCCGCTCGCTGCCGTACTCCTTCACCAGCTTCACCATCCGGACCTCGTCCATCTTGGTGTGGGGATAGATGGTGTGGCCGGCCCAGCAGCCGGTGTCCAGGATCAGGGGAAGCGTCTCTTCCGTGTTGTGGTCGATGAGGGCCCTCTCCTCGGGGAAGCCGACGCTGCGGATGAGGTCCAAGGAGCGGATGGTGCCCCGTTTCTTGTCCCGGTGGGGCGTATGCACCAGGACCGGCAGGTCCATTTCCATGGCCAGTTCCAGTTGGCGGGCGAAGATGCGTTCCTCCGCGTCCGTCTGATCGTCGTACCCGATCTCTCCCACGGCAACGACGCCGTCCTTCTGCAGGTAGCGCGGGAGCAGCGAGAGCACTTCCTCAGCCAGCCTGGGGTTGTTGGCCTCCTTGGGGTTCAGTCCGATGGTGCAGAAATGGCGGATGCCGAACTGGGACGCACGGAAGCGTTCCCAGCCCAAAAGGCTGTTGAAGTAGTCGATGAATGATCCCACGTTGGTTCGGGGTTGACCCAGCCAGAACGAGGGCTCGACGATGACCAGGATCCCGTTCTGGGCCATGGCCGAGTAGTCGTCGGTGGTCCGGGAGGTCATGTGAATGTGAGGATCGAAGATCTTCATGATGGAAATTCATTGGACCATCTTGGCCAGCGAGGCGTCAATAGCGGCCAGAACCCGGTCGTCGGTTTCGATGGTTCGCCGTCCCTCCAATTCCAGGCGGCTGGGTTCGTCGCGGGCATAACCCAGGGCCCGGGCCGCCCAGTAACGGTGACGGGAATTGCCTTGCTGCAGATAAGGGTAGATGCGCCCGATCCTTTCGGGAGTGATTCGCGGCGCCACGACCCACCAGAGGTCGGGAGGAACGTCCCGGCCGGCCGCCTCCCGTTCACTGGCATAGTCGTCGGCCATCCGGGAGAGCTCCGGATTGAAGCGGGATTCCAGGCCCAGGATGCGCTCCATCCGGATCGCGTTGAACAGGCTCTTGAGCACCATCTGGTTGAAGTTCAACTCCGGGAAATGCGCCGCCGGGTACGGATTCTCGCAGGCGATGGCTTCCAGCAGGGGAACGATGTTGGTCCGGCAGGCGTCGACGGCCGCGTCCAGGAAACGCCCTCGGCCGGGGAGCAGATTCAGTCCCCGGAGCCAGCTCTGCTGCTCGCGGCTGTCGCCCTGCTGATAGCACTCCAGAACCGTATCGACATATTCGTCCGGAGGCAGATGGACAATCTTCAGCAGGAGGATGGCCCGTCCCAGTTCGTCCAGGCCCCAGTGATCGACGGGAAGATCGGGACGCCGGGAATTCCAGCGCCGGGTCTCCTCCGGTTCCAGGTTCAAGGCCCTCTTACCCAAACGGAGTGAGGCGCCCGCGTAGTTGCCCAGCAGGCGATTGAGGTCGACGGGCGCCACCGTGCTCCGGGACGCCGTCTGGAACCATTTCCATCCACCGCCGGAAGCGCGGGCCCTGAGAATCTCGGTCAGAAAAGCGATCACGCGTCGTGGGTCCAGCGAACGAAAATTGCCGAAAACGGGATCCTATCGTCCGCAAGACGAATAACCTTGTCAAACGACGTAAGAGACTACGTTGTTTGAATTGAAGAGCCTTCCGATCGAGACCGTTCCGGTGACCTCGCCGGGAGACACGCCGACCAGATCGATCCTAGTACCCTGAATCAGGTAAAGAGCTTGGCGGCGATGGCCAGAGTGATGGTGAGGTTGATGCCTAACATGACCTCCAGCCGCAGGAGCCGACGGTCAAGAGCGGCGACTTCCTGAGCGGCGGCTTTGGCCTTGGATTCGCTGGCCCCGGCTTCAATCAAGGCATCGTAGGTGTCGGACAGCATGAGTGCCATCAACTCTTCTGTTTCCTGCAGGTAGCTGCCATGTCCAACAACGGTATGATACCAAACTGGTCCGCAAGTCCCCGATCACGGCGTTCGGGCTCCGTTCGTCCTTAACAGCCCGTGGCGAAAGTCCCGCGAGCACCGAGACCGTTCCTGCGCCCGCCGGACAAGGCGCGATTCTGGTGCATACCGGGAGTATGTGCGCCCATAGCAACGCAGTCCGCCGGGATGCAGGGACGGTCGAATGCCGTGACGACTTTTGCCACGGGCTGTTAACCCGGTAACGGCCAGTTTCGACATTGGCCATGGGCTTCCCAGTCGTTCGGTGCGTGCCCATTGTCTCGCAACGCCAAAAATACGGCGGCGAACCGCGAGACCCATTTCTTGCCATGTGTTACCGCCTGTTGCATGATGCTCAGACTGTGCCGGCGCGTCGAAGCTGCTTCAGGGTTGCAATATTCCTGGGGGGACTTCTCCTGCTCTTCTCCGCCGAGGGGCGGAGTGAGGAGTTCCGCCGCCTCGACCAGGAACAGACTCCCCCTGAATTCGCCACGCTTGAAGACTGGATGGCGCGGGCGCACGAGCTGCGAACCCGGATCATGGTCAGCGCGGGGCTGAAACCGCTGCCCGCCAGGACACCCCTGAATCCGAAGCTTTCCCCGCCGCTGACGCGGGACGGTTATACGGTTCAGAACGTCAGTCTGGAGACCCTGCCCGGGTTCTACCTCACCGGGAACCTCTACCGCCCCCTGGGGATCGATCCGCCCTATCCGGCCGTCCTCGGTCCGCACGGCCATTGGAAGAACGGAAGGCTGGAGAACAGCGAGCTGTCGTCAGTCCCGGGGCGCGCCATCAACCTGGCCCGGCGGGGAGCCGTGGTCTTCACCTACTCCATGATCGGCTACGAGGAGACCAAGGGGTTCATCCCCCATCGTTTCGACGAGCCCCGCTACCAGCTCTGGGGCTTCGGACCGGCGTGCCTTCAACTCTGGAACAGCCTCCGGGCCCTGGACTTCCTCACCTCCATGACCGACGTGGACCCCGGGAGGATCGGAATGACCGGCGCCTCGGGCGGCGGCACCCAGACCTTCCTGCTGATGGCGGTGGATCCCAGGATCGCGGTGGCGGCGCCCGTGAACATGATCTCGGCCCACTTCCAGGGGGGATGCATCTGCGAGAACGCTCCCCTCTTGCGCCTGGATTCCATCAATACGGAGATCGGGGCGATGATGGCGCCCCGGCCGTTGATACTGGTCTCCACCAGCGGCGACTGGACCTCCAAGACTCCGGACGTGGAGTTTCCGGCCATTCGCTCCGTCTACCGCCTCTTCGGCGCGGAGGAACGGGTCGCCAATGCCCATTTCGACTACCCGCACAACTACAACCGGGACAGCCGGGAGGCGGTCTATGGGTGGTTCGGGAAATGGCTTTGGGGAGAAGAGCGGTCTGGCGAAGAGCCGTTCCGGATGGAGCCGGCCGACGCCCTGAAGGCGGAACTTCCGGCGCCGCCGCTGCCGCTGGAAGAACTCTTTTCCAACTTCGCCGCCCGGGCCCGGGGACAGATCGAGACCCACAAGCCGCGGGACTGGGAGGGAATCTTCCGCTACCGGGAGGCCTTTGGCCCCGTGCTGCGCCATTCTCTTGCGGTCCCTTCGTCATCGGGCTCCATCGAGATGGAGGTCCTGCTGCCCGACCCCCACGACCAAGCGGGCCGGGCCGTCTTGGTGGTGCATCCGCGAGATCAGGAGGAAAGGGCCGGGAAATTGTCGCGCCGATACCGGGACCAGGGACGCTTGACTTTCCGGATCAGCCCCTACCCTCAGGTCGAGGCGCTGATCCCTCCTGAGGACGTCAATCACTGGACCACCTACAACCCGACCCCCGCGTCGCGCCGGATCGACCAGGTCCGGCGGGCCTGCCGCGAGATCCTGGAACGGGGCGACGTGACCGGTCTGGATCTGGTGGGGATGGGCGAAGCGGGGGCATGGGTCCTGCTGGGCGCCGCCACCGGGCCCCGAGCCGGGCACGTCACGGCCGAGTTGAAAGAGTTCTCCGGCGACACGGATCAGGTCTTTCTGGACCGCCTCAACGTGCCCCTGTTGCGGCGGGCCGGAGACCTCAAGACGGCGGCGGTTCTGTTGGCGCCCGGACGTCTGGAGTTGCACGGGCTGGACGAGGGTCCTTTGAAGCTGTGGTTCCAAGACGTCTATGGGGCGGCGGGCGCGGCCGGCATGCTGAATCTCCGGAGCGCTCCCGTCGGGGAATAGCGGGTTGGGAAGCGGGGTATTCCTGATTCGGGGATAGAAGAAAGAAGAAATTCGAGGAAACTATGACCGACCCGTCTCATTCGGAACAGACGCAAACAGCACCCCGGGGATTCTGGCCCGTCCTGCGAAAACTGGGTCCGGGGCTCATCATCTCCGGGTCCATCGTGGGTTCGGGAGAGCTCATTGCCACCACTACTCTGGGTGCCGAGGTCGGCTTCGTCGCTCTCTGGCTCATCATCGTCAGTTGCGGCATCAAGGTGGTGGTCCAGGAGGAGCTGGGCCGGTACGTGGTCTCCTCCGGGGAGACCACGCTGCAGGGGTTGAACCGGGTCCCGGGACCCCGGTGGCGGGTGTCATGGGTGGTCTGGTGCTGGTGGATCATGACCCTGGGAGTCATCATCCAGGGGGGAGGCATCGTCGGCGGGGTCGGTCAGACTTTCCACCTCTTTGTCCCTCAAATCAGCGGGACGGCCTGGGCCATGGTCGCCGCGGTCACGGTGATGGCGCTGTTGTTCCGGGGGCATTACGGGAGGGTGGAGAAGATCTGTGTGGGGATGGTGGTCAGTTTCACCTTTGTCACCATCGCGTGTGCCGTCCTGCTGGGATGGACCCCCTTTGCCCCCACCACGGAAGACTTCCTCTCCGGCCTGCGGTTTGGCCTTCCGGAGGGGGGAATCGCCGTCGCCTTCGCCGCCTTCGGAATCACCGGCGTGGGCGCGACGGAGCTGATCATGTATCCCTACTGGTGCCTGGAGAAGGGCTACGCGCGCTTCGTGGGCCCCCGGGAAGAAGGCGCCGCTTGGGAAGGACGGGCGCGAGGCTGGATCCGGGTCATGCAGGCGGACGTGCTCATGGCCATGGTGGTCTACACCACGGCGACGGTGGCGTTCTACATTCTGGGTGCCGCGGTCCTTCACGGAATGGGGACGGTCCCGTCCGGCTACGAAATGGTCTCCACCCTGTCGAACATGTACACGTCCACCCTGGGGCAGGGGGCCTTCTACCTCTTTCTGGTGGGGGCCTTTTTCGTGCTCTACTCGACTCTATTTGCCGGCGTTGCCAGCAGTTCCCGGGTCATCACGGACTTCCTGCGCCTGGTGGGAGTGGCGCGGATCGAAAATGAGAGCCAGCTCCTCTTTTGGAGGCGGGTGGTGATCGTGGTGGTCCCCACGCTGTACGTCGTGCTCTACGGGTTCGTGGCTCAGCCGGTCTTCATGGTGATCATCGGCGGGATCTTCCAGGCCTGCATGCTCCCCGTCATCAGCTTCTCGGCCATCTACCTCCGGTACCGCCACACCGACCGGGCGATCCGGCCGAGCCTCACGATCGACGTGCTGCTCTGGGTCTGCTCCACCGTCATGCTCCTCTTCGCCGTCTACTATGTGGCCAAGAGGCTCGGGTTCGGCGCCTGACCGCTGCTGTAGCAATGGCTACCGCGACGGTTTCCTGAAGATCACGATGTGCTGGCGGGGCAGGAGATCCAGCGTCTCGACCCAGACCAGGGGATGCACCGAGATCTCGCGCCGCACCTGATCCTGGGTCATCTTGTGGAGCCGGAGGATGGGAACCTCCGGGTCCTCGGCCCGGTACTCCACCAGGACCAGGCGCCCGCCCGGCTTCAGGGCCCGATGAATACCCTGAATCATCTCCCAGGGATGGGAGAACTCGTGGTAGACGTCCACCAGGAGGGCCAGGTCCACGCTCTCCGGAGAGAGTCCGGGATCCTGGATGGTCCCCAGGATCGGCTCCACGTTGCGGATGCTTTTTTGGGCGGCGCGGCGGCGGATGATCCGGAGCATCTCGTCCTGAATGTCTACCGCCAGCACCCGTCCCCCGGGTCCCGCCCTCCGGGCCAGACGAAAGGAAAAGTAGCCGGATCCGGCCCCGATGTCGGCGATGGTCATTCCCCTCAAGGTTCCCAGGGCGTCCAACAGCACTTCGGGGGCCTCCTCAACCTCCCGCTCGGGCCGGTCCAGCCAGGAAGCGCCCTGGTGGCCCATGACCCGGGAGATCTCCCGTCCCATGTAGAACTTTCCGGTCCCGTGGGGATCGGCGCTGGTCCGGTGCTCGTAACGAGGCGGACCGGACCCGGCACCGGCCGGGATTTGCAACAGGAGGGCGATGGCCAGGGACAGGAGGGCATGTCGTTTCATGAGGATCCAGTGTAGCAGGAGGGTGGAGACAGTCTTGTCCGAAACCGTCTCATGGGGATTGTTCCCGGTCAGCTCTCCTAGAGGCGTGGGATGGCCCTGGGCGAAGGCCACTTTCATGTGCGATATATTGTGTAGAGGATGACACAATGGCGACGAATCTTGGAATAGATCCGGATCTGCTCGACAAAGCCTTGGCAATCGGGGGCGAAAAGACCACGAAGGCCACCGTCAACCGCGCCTTGCGGGAGTTCATTGCGCGCCGTGGTCAGGAACGGTTGCTCGACCTGTTCGGCAAACTGGATTGGGACGCCGGTTACGACCACAAACTCGATCGTTCCCGCCGATGAATCTGTTCGTGGATACCAGTGTCTGGTCTCTGGCGCTCAGACGGGATTCCCCGCCCGAGCGTTCCCAGGTGCTGCAACTCCGGGGGGCACTCGCCGGGGGTACGATCTACACGACTGGACTATGGCATTCCATCGGGTCCGCATCCCGGCGGACTGATTTGCTTTCAGGTCACATATTCCCGGACTTGGACCGGTTGATTTGGCCAGGGGGCTACGGTATAAATTTTCCAAGTCCGCCGGGAAAACGGCAGCCTCGGCACCGGCTCCGCAGGCGGTTTTCGAATCGGGAGGAATTCCATGCTGAGACTCGACGCCGACAAGCCCGTATCGTTCTGTGACGGTTTCAACCGGCGCGACTTCTTCCACATCGGGGCGCTTTCCGGGTTGGGACTCAGTCTGGTCGATCTCTACGGCCTGAAGGCAATGGGGTCCGTCGATGCCGGGAAGGACCCCATGAACTGCATCTTTCTGTTCCTGGTCGGCGGTCCCAGCCAGTTGGACACGTGGGACATGAAGCCGGATGCGCCGGCCGAGATCCGGGGTCCCTTCAAGCCCATTCCCACCAACGTGGACGGGATCCGCATCAGCGAGATCTTTCCTCGTATGGCGCGGCACGCCGACAAGTTTTCCCTGGTGCGGAGCCTCTACCACGATGCGGCCGCGGTGCATGACACCGGACACCAGATGATGCAGACGGGCCGCCTCTTTCAGGCCGGCATGGAGCACCCCCACGCCGGCTGCGTCATCAACAAGCTCCGGGGACCTCGCGGGGCGCTGCCGGCCCACGTCCTGATCCCCCGTCCCATCGGCAAGACCGGGGGCAACATGCCCCACGGCCAGGACGCCGGATACCTGGGCCGGGCGCTGGATCCCTTCGTCCTCAACAGCGACCCGTCGCTGCCCGATTTCAAGGTGCGGGATCTCCTGCCGCCCGACTACATCTCCGCCAACCGCCTGAACCGGCGCCGGAACCTGAGAGAGATCGTGGACGGGGTCGTCGGCAACTTCGAGAACAGCGACGACGCCCGGCTGCTGGATTCCAGTTTCCACCAGGCCTACACGCTGATTTCGTCGGAGCGCGCCCGGGAGGCCTTCGACATCACCCTGGAAGACGATGGGGTTCGGGACCGCTACGGTCGCAACAAGTTCGGACAGAGCTGCCTGCTGGCCCGGCGGCTGGTGGAGCGGGGCGTCCGGTTCGTCACGGTCAACATGTTCGAGACCGTCTTCAACGAGATCACCTGGGACATCCACGGCTCGGCCCCCTTCAGCCCCATCAGTTGCTACTCCGATCTGGTGGGCCCCATGTTCGACAACGGGTTCTCCTCGCTGGTGGAGGATCTGCAGAACCGCGGCATGCTGGAGAACACGCTGATCGTGGCCATGGGCGAATTCGGCCGCACGCCCAAGATCAATCCGGCCGGCGGCCGCGATCACTGGCCCGGGTGCTGGACCACGGTATTCGCCGGCGGCGGCATCCAGGGCGGACGGGTGGTGGGCGAGTCGGACGAGATCGGAGCCCTGCCCAAGGATCGTCCGGTGACTCCGGCGGAGGTGGTCGCCACCGTTTACCACCTGCTCGGCGTGGACCTGGAGACGGAGCTGGACGGGCCCGGAGGACGTCCCGTGCCCATCGTGGACTACAACGTCGAGCCCATTCACGAGTTGATCTGAGGTCGTGGCCAAGCGGTCGCCCATCCTCCTGTCATTCCTCCTGGCTCTTGCCGTATTGGAGGCGGCTCCGGATTCCCCCAGCTTCCGGAACGACGTCCTGCCCATCCTGAGCAAGGCGGGCTGCAATTCGGGCCCCTGCCACGGCGCGCTGGCGGGGAAGAACGGGTTCCGGCTCTCGCTTCGCGGGTACGATCCGGTCACCGATTACTTTTCCCTCACGCGGGAGGCGCTGGGCCGCAGGCTGGTCAAGATGGCGCCCGCCCGGAGCCTGATCCTCCTGAAGCCGACCCTGACCCTTCCCCACGGAGGTGGGAAGCGGTTCGACGTCGACTCACCCGAATACCGGGTGATCGCGGACTGGATCGCGGCGGGAGCGCCGGCCCCGAAGCCCGGCGACCCGGAGATCGAGACCATCGAGGTGCATCCCGAGAAGATCGTCCTGCAGCAACCCGGTGACACGGTCCGGATCTCGGTGCGGGCCCGGTTCTCGGACGGGAGCATTCGGGAGGTGACGCGCCAGACCAAGTTCAGTTCCACCAACGAAGGGGTCGTGGAGGTCGGGGACCGCGGTCTGGCCACCGCGAAGGGCCATGGTGAGGGGGCGGTCTCCGTCTGGTACTCCAGCAAGGTGGCCTTCTCCCGGGTGACGGTGCCTCACGAACGCCAACTGGGCCCGGAGCTCTTCGGGCAGGCGCCCCGCAACAATTGGGTGGACGACCTGGTGCTGGCCAAGCTCGGCGAGCTGCGGATTCCTCCCTCTCCGCTGTGCGACGACAACACCTTCATTCGAAGGGTCTACCTGGACACCCTCGGAGTGTTGCCGAACCGGCAGGATCTGAGCCGATTTCTCGGGGATACGCGCAGCGACCGGCGGGCACGGCTCATCGATTCGGTCCTGGACCGGCCCGAATACGTGGACTACTGGGCCTACAAGTGGTCCGACCTGCTGCTGGTCTCCAGCCGCAAGCTGGAACAGGCCGCCATGTGGTCCTACTACCACTGGATCCGGAACGGGGTTGCCGAGAACCGTCCCTGGGACCGGTTCATCGAAGAACTGGTCACCGCCACCGGAAGCAATCTGGAGAACGGGGCGGTCAACTACTGGCTGATCCACCAGCAACCGCAGGAGATCACGGAAAACCTGAGCCAGGCCTTCCTGGGGATCTCCCTGACCTGCGCCCGCTGTCACAATCATCCTCTGGAGAAGTGGACCCAGGATCAGTACTACGGGATGGCCAATCTGGTCTCCCGCGTCCGTCTCAAAGACGGACAGGCGGCAGGCGAGGTCACCCTGGTGCCGCGGCCGGTGGGAGAGGTCAGCCATCCCCGACTGGGACGGCCCATGCCGCCGCAGCCCCTGGACGGCGAGGCCCTGGCGCTGGACGACCCGGCCGATCGGCGGCGCCACCTGGCGCGGTGGCTGGTGGGGAGCGAGCACTTCGCCCGAAGTCTGGTCAATCGAGTCTGGGCCCATTTCTTCGGGCGGGGCGTCGTGGAGCCGGAGGACGATCTCAGGGCCACCAATCCGGCGTCGAACGAAGCTCTCCTGTCGGCTCTGACCCGGGATTTCATGGACCACGGCCACGACGTCAAGCGCCTGATCCGAACCATACTGAATTCGGCCACCTATCAACTCTCTTCCACGGGCGTTCCCGCGAATCGGGACGACGAAGAGTACTTTTCCCACCATCGGAGCCGCCGGTTGCCGGCCGAGGTGGTTCTGGACGCCATGTCGCAGGTCACGGAAGTTCCGGAGGAGTTCGAAGGCTATCCGCTCGGGACCCGGGCTCTCCAACTGCCTGAAACCCAGGTCGAGTCGTACTTCCTAGATTCCTTTGGGCGACCGCCGCGACTCACCTCCGGAGCCGATGAGCGCAAAGGGGACGCCAACGTGGCTCAGGTCCTCCATCTGATCAACGGGGGGACGCTGAACCGGAAGCTGAGGGCGGAAGGGGGGGCCGTCGACCGGTTGCTGGAATTGGAGCTTTCGGCTCCCGAACTGGTGGAGCGGGTCTATGAGTCGGCCCTTTCGCGGCGGCCGAGCCAGCCTGAAGTCGCCCGCCTGGTCGCGGCCCTGGATCTGGAGCAGGCCAGCCGGGAGGGCGTCGAGGACCTGTTCTGGGCCGTCCTGACCAGCAAGGAATTCCTGTTCACACACTGATCCGCCGTGATGAACATGGGCGTGCGTACGTACGGTTCGGCCTCTCTGGCGGGGAGCCTCTTCCTGGCCGCCATGACCGCGGGGAGCGCCGGGGGCCGGAGCCAACCGGCGCCGGAGGAGGCCGCCGGCAAGATCCTGGCCCGGGAATGTTACTCCTGCCACAACCAGGTCAAGCGGGAGGGGGCCCTGAGCCTGCACACCTACCGGACCCTCATGAAGGGGGGCAACAACGGTCCCGCGCTGGTCCCGGGCAACAGCGACGAGAGCCGGATGATCCAGATGGTGGAGGGCCTGCTGGAGCCCATCATGCCCGAGGACGGCTTCCTGGCCGACCAGGACATCGAAGCCCTTCGCGCCTGGGTCGATGCCGGCGCTCCGCCGTGGGAGGGCGATCTGGGAAGAATGCGCCTGGAGCGCCTGCCCGACATCCGTCCCGCCGCAACGGTCCGGCCGGAGGTGGCGAGCCTGGCTTTCCATCCCGAGGGGACGATGGTGGCGGCGGGCAGCTACCAGGAGATCCGGCTTCTCCGGCCCGGGGAAGGAGTCGATGCCCGGTTGACCGGATTGGCCGAGACGGTGCGGTCCGTCGCCTTCAGCCCCGACGGCTCGCGGCTGGCCTCGGGGGCCGGCATGCCGTCCCGCTTCGGAGAAATCAAGATCTGGGATCCGGTCACCCGGGAGTTGGTCCGGGGCTGGGAAGGCCACACCGACTGCATCTACTCGGTGGCCTTCAGTCCCGACGGCTCGGTCCTGGCCACCGCCAGCTACGATCGCCTGGTCAAATTGTGGGAAGTCGAGACGGGCCGGGAGATCCGAACCATCTCCGGACACGTGGATGCGGTCTATTCGTTGGCCTTCAATGCCTCGGGCGACCGCTTGGCGTCGGCCTCGGCCGACCGCACGGTCAAGGTCTGGGACGTCGCCAGCGGGCGGCAGTTGGGTACGCCGCTCTCGGGCGCGACGGCCGAGCTCTTCGCCATGGCGTTCTACCCGGGCGGCCGCCGGATCGCGGCCGCCGGCATGGACAAGATGATTCGGATCTGGGACCTGGGCGAGGAGGGAGGCGTCCTGGCCGGTTCCGTCTTTTCCCACGACGGACCGGTCGTCGACCTCTCCCTGACGCCGGATGGGAACACGCTGATCTCGGCGGGAGCCGACGGCCGAGTCAAATTTTGGGACGCCGGCTCCCTGGAGGAGAGGAAGGCCCTGCAAGCCCAGCCCGACACGGTCCTGGCGCTGGCCGTCAGCCCTTCCGGAGAGACTTTGGCCGTGGGCCGCTATGATGGGATGGTGGTCTTCGAGCCGATACCATAGGAGTCTGCGCGGTAGAAATGATCGTAGCGAGAAAGTGGAGAATCGAGGCCAGATTTTCACGATTTAGAGGCGCATAGTTGTTCTATTCGCCGAGAAATCGGGGAAATATGGACGTTTTATACGTTTTCGCTGATTATAATTTTCTGCCGCGCAGGCTCCATAGACGGGCAAGCTGATGATGAAAAAAAGTTCGATTTTTCCCGGGGTTCTCATCGTTTCGCTGCTGGCGCCGCTGTTGGGCCAACACGCGCCGCCGACCCTGACCTCAACGGTTCCTCTGG
>JAJDTT010000293.1 GCA_022827025.1 Acidobacteriota bacterium | reverse complement strand
CACGATCCGGGACGCAGTGAGACCTACAGGTGCCGCACCTGCGGACTCCGGATGGACAGGGACCATAACGCTGCGATCAACATCTTGGCGGCTGGGGTTTCTGCCGCCGGTGGCGGAACGTGGGCCGATAGGCCGAGCGTGTCACCAGAACTGTAGAGCGTGTCAAACACTCTTTATAATCCCCTAAAGATTCACGAGGGGGGACTTAGACCCCCCTGTCGGCGGCTGGAAAGCCGCCGCTCCTACCAAGCAGGTTGGCCAGGGTCTTCAGGAACTTGGCGGCGGCGACGCCGTCGATCAGGCGATGGTCCACGGTCAGGTTCGCCCACAGCCGGGGGACTTCCCCCAACGATCCTTCTTGCAGGGTCGGCTGATATCGGATCCGGCCGGTGGTGAGCACGGCGGCCTGGCCGTAAGGGATGACTGCGGTGAAGAGGTCGACCTCGTGCATTCCGAGATTGCTGAGGCTCACCGTGGCCCCACTCACGTCGGCGTGCTTCAGGGTCCCCTGCCGGGCCCGGCGGGTCAGGCTCCGAACTTCGGCCGCCAGATCCTGGATCGATTTGCTTGCCGGGTCTTCGATGGTGGGGATCACCAGGGCGTCCTCCACGTCGACGACGAACCCCAGCCTGGTGGTGTCCGGCTGGTGGAGCCGGTCGTCCACCAGTGAAGTCTTGAACGCGGGACATTTCTCGACCGCCAGCGCCAGGGCCTTGAGCAGGATCTCCGTGTAGGTCACGTCCCGGTTGCGTCGCTTCAGGGCGATCAATCCGTCCGCCGGCAGCTTCCGGCAGATGTGGATGTGGGGAATCGACCGGATGGACTTGGTCAGCGTGGCAATGATCGGCCTTCGTTTTTCGAGTGGGTCTGCCGGCGGTTCGGCGGCAGCGGCTTGGGCACGGCGAACGTCCTTCGGCAGAATACGCCCTCCCGGACCGGTCCCCGGGATCGACGCGAGATCCAGACCCAGTTCCCGGGCCAACCGGCGGGCCGCCGGAGCGGCCCGCACCGGGCCCTTCGTTCTGGCCGCAGGGCCCTGAGAGGGTCGGCGCGGGGTCTTGGGGGACGGTTTCGTGGAAAGCACCGGGGCCTTTGGCTTCAGCTCGGGGACGGCGGGTTCGAAGGGAGCGCTCAATTCCGCTTCGTCGGTGGCGACATAGGCCAGCACGGCTTCCACCGGGGCGGCTTCGCCTTCCTTGACGGCGATTTTCTTGAGGAAGCCGACGCAGATGGCCTCGATCTCGGCGTTGGCCTTCTCGGTCTCGATCTCGACCACAGGTTCACCCTTGACGATGGGATCGCCCTCCTGCTTGAGCCATCGCACGACGGTCCCCTCTTCCATGGTGATGGCCAGCTTGGGCAATTGGATTGTCTCCATATCCCCTCCAGTGTAGTTTCTGGCAAGGAGATTTGCCGATGGAAACCGGTTTCGGCCTGGGAATTCTGGTGATCCTGGCGGGATCTACGGCCAATTCCGCCTTTGGACTGGGACTCAAGTTCACGCGAAGCTGGAAATGGGAGCATATCTGGCTTCTCTTCTCCGTGACCGCGATGATCCTGATGCCCTGGCTCCTCGGTTTTCTCACCGTCGAGTCTCTGTTTGCCGTTCTGGCGGCGGTCGACGGTCGCGATCTGCTTCTGGTCTTCCTGTTCGGAATGGGATGGGGAGTGGGGTCCGTCCTCTATGGATTGGCCCTGAAGATGGTCGGCCTGGCGCTGAGCTACGCCATCGTCATGGGCCTGACCGCGGCCGTCGGCACCATGGCGCCGTTCGTGCTGCTCCATTGGGACGATTTCCTGACCTTCAAGGGCACGGTGATCAGCGCCGGAGTCCTGCTGGTCGTCGTTGGCGTCCTGCTCTCCGCCTGGGCGGGAAAGTTGAGAGAGGAATCGCCGGGTCGGAGCCAGGAAACTGCGGAGGGTTCGGAAACCCCGGAGAAGGAATCCAAGAAGTCGGCGGCGGTGCTGCTGGGGCTTCTGGTGGCCGCCCTTTCGGGAATACTCTCGCCCATGCTGAACCTGAGCTTCGCCTACGGGATCCGGTTGGCCGACCAGGCCGTTGTCCTCGGGACTTCGCCGTCGATGGCTTCGAACGTCATCTGGGTGGTGGCCCTGACCGCTGGGTTTCTGGTGAATGCGGGCTACTGTGTCTACCTGATCGTCAAGGGGAGGAGTTGGAATATTTTTCGGGGGCAGCCGTTTCACTACGGGGTGGGAGTGGCCATGGGGATCTTGTGGGTTTCGGGCGTCGTCACCTATGGCATCGGAGGCTCCATGATGGGCGACATGCGCGAGGTCATCGGCTGGCCCATGGCTTCCGCCATGTCGATCATTGCCGCTACGTTCTGGGGGGCGTTGAGCGGGGAGTGGACCGGCGCTTCGAGGAAGTCGATGGCGGTGATGGGCGTGTCGATCCTGGTCTTGTCTGCTTCGATGTTTCTGATCGGGTGGACGAATACGTTGGGGTAGGTCCATGTGGAATGGGAGGAGGGGGGACAGGAAAGTCCCCCCTCCTCGTTTGAACCGGACGGGCCGGGAAGTAATAATGTGTCCAACGCCTGAGTTATCGTTCTAGGTGAGTGTCGTACCTGGAACCGGGGACCTCCATCTTTCCGGAAGACCTGGAGGCTTGGGAGAAGAAGGCGGGATTCTGAAACGCCACCGTTGCCCGTGACCTGGAGGGCTGCCTCGACCATGAACAAATTCGCAGTTCGGATGGCGAAACATTTCTTGCGAGTTGCCGCCCTGGCTATGGTCTGCGCTTGGGCGCCCGGCGGGGAGGCGGAGAGTGCCGAGAAGAAAATCAGCCCGGCGGAGCTGGAGTTCTTCGAGAAGCGAATCCGTCCCGTCCTGGTCGATAGCTGTCACAGTTGCCACAGCGAGAACCAGGCCATGGGAGGCCTGCGCCTCGATTTTCGGGGCGGATGGCAGGAGGGCGGTCAGTCGGGTCCGGCGCTGGTCCCGGGAAATCCGGACCGGAGTCCCCTGATTCGAGCCATCCGGCACGACGGCTCGCGAACCCCCATGCCCCTGGGTGGCGGGCAACTGTCGGCCGAGGCCATCCATGACTTCGAACAGTGGATCCTCATGGGAGCGCCGGACCCGCGCGACGCGCCCCCCGCGGCCAATACCGCGTATGTCCCGGACGAGTCGTGGGAAGAAGTCTACGAGGAACGGAGCCGCTGGTGGAGTCTTCAACCGGTGGTTCGACCGCCGCTGCCTCAGGTCGGGAACGAGGGTTGGTCCGACCTGTCCGTGGACCGCTTTATCCTCGCCCAACTGGAGAAGAATGGACTGGAGCCGGCTCCCCGGGCGGAACGGAGCACGCTGGTCCGGCGCCTGAGCTTGGTGCTGACCGGTCTGCCGCCGACCGCCGGACAGGTCGAGTCCTTTGTTCGCGACTCCGAAGAGGGCGCCTATGAGCGCCTCGTGGAGAGCCTGCTCGACTCCCCCCACTTCGGCGAGCGCTGGGCGCGTCACTGGATGGACGTGGTGCGGTACAGCGACACCTACGGCTACGAGTGGGACATTCCGGCCAAGGGCTCCTGGCGATTCCGCGACTACCTGATCCGCGCCTTCAACGACGACCTGCCTTTCGACCGCCTGATCCGCGAGCAGATCGCCGGTGACATGCTGGAGCCTCCCAGAATCAACACGGAGCAGCAGATCAACGAATCGCTCATCGGTCCCATGTTCTACATGATGGGTGAGAAGCGGCACGGGGACAGCGTGGTCTTCAACGGCATCCACCAGGAGATGGTGGACGACAAGATCGACGCCTTCTCCAAGGCGTTTCAGGCCATGACCGTCGCTTGCGCGCGCTGTCACGACCACAAGCTGGACGCCGTCGCCCAGACCGACTATTACGCGCTGGCCGGCGTCCTGATGAGCTCGCGCTGGGGGACCAACACGCTGGATCTCCCCGAACGGAACAGAGGCGTCATCGAGGAACTCTCGAATCTCAAGAAGCAGATGCGGGCGCCGCTGGCGGACTGGTGGCTGGAGGCGTCCCATGACATTCCGGCCTATATCCTGGCCGCCCAGGCGCGGATCGACGGAGATGAAGCCGCGGGCCGACTGGCCGAAGGGTTGAAGCCCGAGCGGCTGCAGGCCTGGGAGAAGGCGCTCCGGTTCGAGCCGGTCGAGGAGCCGGCCGAAAGCGGCGAGAAGGCTGAAGAAGCCGAGGAACGGGAAGCCGCCGAGAAAGAATCCGAAGAAGAGCAGGAGGAAGACAAGCCGGCACTCGAGGACATTCTCTATCCCTGGCTCCAACTGCACGCGTCGGCGAAACAGGGCGGCGGTGTCGACGGCCGCTGGTCGGAGTTGGCGCAGGAATACGGGAGCACCGGACAGGAGCGGTCCCGGAACAATGCCGAGAACTTCCCCCTGATGGCCGATTTCCGGGAGGGAGTGCCGGAAGGGTGGTCGCTGGATGGGGTCGGACTGCGCCGCGGTCCGGTCTCCAACGGCGATTTCGCGGTGGCGATTGACGGGGCCGAGGCGGTGGACATGCTGCTTCCGGCCGGGCTGTTCACCCACGCGATCTCGCCGCGGCTCAATGGCGCCGTGCGCAGTCCCTTCCTCGATCCCACCAGTCCCCAGGTCATCAGCCTGGAAATGAACGGCGGCGACTACAGCACCCGCCGGCTCGTGGTGGACAACGGGTTCCTGACCGAGCGCGAGTGGGGATACATGGACGACGACGAGTTGCATTGGGTGTGCCATACCCAGAATGCGGCCGACAAGAGCGCCTGGCCCAAATCAGCCGTCGAGGCGGCGGAAACCCGGAACTATCTCGAGTTCACCACCAAGACCTCCAATCCCTACTTCCCGCCGCGTTACGGGCTGGGCGGATGCAGAGAGGAAGAAATTGCGAAGGACGACTGCGGGTCCGAGGACCCGCAGAGCTGGTTCGGCGTCACCCGGGCGTACCTGGTCGACAAAGGCAAGGTCACGAACTACGGCGCCATCTTCGATTGCGTCGAGTCGCCGGCGGACGAGCTGTCCCGGTTCCGGCCTCTCTTCTCCGGCGATCCTCCTTCCAGCCTGCCGGAGGCCGCGGCGCGTTATGGCGCGTGGCTGACCGCTTCCCTCCAGGACTGGGCCAACGATCGCGCGGACGAAGATGACGTCCAGTTGATCAACTGGATGCTCAACCGGAAGCTGTTGCCCAACAGCATGGAGGAGCGGGAGCCGGTTCGAGACCTGGTCGCATCCTACCGCACCGTGGAGAAGCGGCTTCTGGAGCCTCAGACCATCAACGGCATGGTCGACCTGGACCCGGGACGTGACTACCGCGTCAATATCCGGGGGGTTTACGACGACCTGGGAGACCTGGTTCCCCGGGGGCACGTTCGGGTCCTGAGGGCGGACCACGACGGCCGGCCCCAGGGCAGCGGCCGGTTGGAGCTGGCCAACCTGGTGGCGAGCCCCGAGAATCCGCTGACCTCTCGCGTGTTCGTCAACCGGGTCTGGCAATGGGTGTTCGGAAGCGGCATCGTCTCCACGCCCAACGACTTCGGCCACTTGGGAGATCAGCCGACACACCCGGAACTGCTGGACTACCTGGCCGACGACTTCGTTCGAAACGGCTGGTCCGTGAAGCACCTGGTCCGGACGATGGTCTTGAGCGAGACCTTCAGGCAGTCGGGGCAAGCCGGCGCCGCGGCGGTCGAGGCGGACCCCTCCAACCGGCTCTGGCATCACATGCCTCTGCGGCGCCTGGACGCCGAGTCGATTCGCGATACGTTGCTGGCCGTCTCGGGACGTTTGGACCGGAGCCTCTTCGGTGCACCCGTCAATCCCTATCGCAAGATGGAGGATGCGACCAAGCGCCTCTTCTCCGGACCCCTCGACGGCGACGGGCGGCGGTCCATCTATCTCAAGATGACGGTCATGGAGCCCTCCAAGTTGCTGGCGACCTTCAACCAGCCGAAGCCCAAGATTCCCACCGGAAGGCGGGACGTCACCAATGTTCCGGCCCAGGCCCTGGCCCTGCTGAACGACCCCTTCGTCGCGGGACAGGCCGAATTCTGGGCCCAGGAGCTGGTGAGGACGCCGCATGAGTCGCCTCGCGAGAGGCTCGCCTACATGTTCAAGCGAGCCTTCAACCGGGACCCCGTGGCCGAGGAATTGACCCGCTGGTCCGAAGCCGTCATCGACATCGCCGCCCTCCACGGCCGGGATGCGGGATCCGAAGGACGGCTCCCCGTGATGCAATCGGCGCAAGTCTGGAAAGATACGGCTCACGCCCTGTTCAACGCGCCGGAATTCATCTATGTGCGTTGATCACGCCTGAATTCCCCATTCCCCTCCACCGGAAAGGTCGAGACGATGACGAAGATACGGCGGGTGGATGCGTATCCTCTGCGCTACCCCGAACCTCACGACCACAACAACATCCGCTACATCACCCTGGCCCGGGTGGAAGCCGAAGGGGGAGCCGTGGGCTGGGGGGAATGCATCAGCCAGTTTCCCGAGTCGGCCGCAGCCGTCAAGACCGTCATCGAGCGCGGATACGCCCCCATGTTGACCGGCGAGAACGCCCTGGACGTGGAGCGCCTCTGGCACAAGCTGTTGAATCACATCTGGTGGTACGGGCCCCAGGGGATCGCGGGATTCGCCGTGAGCGCCGTGGACATGGCCCTCTGGGATCTGAAGGGGCACCTGCTGAACCAGCCGGTGTGCCGGCTCATGGGAGGACGGGTCGTGCCGCGAGTCGTGGCCATGGCGTCCATCCACCTGGACATGGTCGACCTGGACTGGACGCTGAACGAGTTTCAAACCTTCAAGGACCAGGGCTACCGGATCGTCAAGGGCGGCTGGGGCAGCGCGCCCGACGCCGTCTTCGGGTTGGACCACGCCAAGGACCTGGCGCTGGTGCGAGACGTGAGGGAGATCGTCGGCCCCGAATGCGAGATCGTCTTCGACGTGTTGGGAGGCCGGGTGAAATGGAGCGCCCAGGAGGCGATTCGCCGGGTCCGCGACTTCGAAGCCTACCGGCTGCGCTGGATCGAAGAGCCGCTTCCGCCCCAGGACTATGCCGCTCACCGGCTCCTCCGCGCGGGGACCCGGACCCCCATCGGCACCGGCGAGCAGGAGTGGAACCCGGAGGGCTACCGGCGCCTCCTGAAGCACGGCGCCGTGGACGTGGTGCAGATGGATCCGGGACGGTGCCTGGGGATCACCGGCTGCGTCAAGGTGGTTCCGCTGATCGAGGCCCAGAACATCCAGTTCTCCGCCCACACCTGGAGCAGCGCCCTGAACACGGCGGCGAGCGTTCACCTTCTCGCCAGTTCGACCCATGGCGCAGCGATGGACTTCAAGCCCCACACTTCACCGATGCAGCATGAGCTGGTCTCCGATCCCTGGGTCCAGGAGGACGGCTATCTCGAGGTCCGGGAGAGCCCGGGCCTGGGGGTGACGGTGGACCAGTCCGTGGTCGAGAAGTACGCGTTCGGAGGGGCGATTTCCTAATCGCCAGGAGGGGCGGTTTCTAGCCGCCCCCTGGAAGGACGATTTCCTAATCGCCGGGAGAGGCGGTTTCTAGCCGCCCACCGGAGGGGCGATTTCCTAATCGCCCTCTTGGAAGACGCTACGCGGAGGGAGGACTGCCGTCCCCCCTAATCCCCCCTGTCGGCGACTAGAAACCGCCGGCCCTCGGCGATTGGAAATCGCCGCTCCTTCGGCGACAAGGATTTCGCTCCCCTAATACATGAACCACCCCCCGTTGACGTCGAGGGTGGCTCCGGTGAAGTAGGACGCTTCCTGCGAGGCCAGGAAGACGACGACGGAGGCGATCTCTTCCGGATCGGCCAGCCTTCCCAGGGGAATCTGGTCGACGATGGCCGCCACCTGCTCCGACGGAATCCGCATCATGTCCGTATCGACGACTCCGGGAGCGATGGCATTGACGGTGACGTCGGGGGCCAGAGTCCGGGCGTACGACTTGGTGATGGCGATGATGCCCGCCTTGGTGGCCGCATAGACCGACGAAGCGGCCACGCCGCCGGTCCGGGCGCCGACGGAACTGATGTTCACGATTCTCCCCGAACCCTGGCTGACCATAACCGGCGACACCGCCTGGGACACGAAGAAGGTCCCCTTCAGGTTGATCCCCACGATCCGATCGAAATCGGCTTCGGTCACCTCTTCCAACGGGATTCGAGGACAGATGGCGGCATTGTTCACCAGCACGTCGATGCGCTCGTGTTGCTTCACGATCTTCTCGACGACCGACGAGATCTCCGGGGGCCGGGAAATATCGAGGGCGTAAGCGGCCGCCGACCGGCCTTCCCCGATCAACCGATCCGCCAGTCTCTGGGCGCCCTCGAGATTGATGTCGCAGAGCAACACCGTTGCCGACTCATCGGTGACGGCCCGGGCGATGGCCGTTCCGATTCCGCCCGCAGCCCCCGTGATCAGCACCACCTTGCCGGCCAGTTTTTCGTCCATTTTTGTATTCCTCCGGTCCCGATCAGGCGAGCTGCCGGATCAGTTCTGACACCCGCTCGACGACGGTCTGCTCGGCTTCGGGCCGGAACGCCACCGGCATCGAATAGCTCTGCACCAGGAGGTCCGGCACGGCGTAGCGCTCGTGAACACTCCAGCCGCCTTCGGGATAATCATCGGCGCGGGGCAGGTAGGCGACGAGGCCGTTGGAGAACCCCAGGAACTGGGTATGCTCAAAGGGCGATCGCGCCTTGACGTCCAGCCCGGTCTGAAAGAAGGCCTCGACGCTGGCGCTGGCCAGGACGATGTCGTTGATCCGAATCGCCTGGATGAGAGTATCCAACGGCGGATTCCCCTGGTGCACGGCTTCGACCAGTTTTTCGGCCCAGTCGGTAAAGCGCATCGCCACGCTGATCTCCCAGTTCCTGGCATCGCTGGCCCGGGCATGGGCGAGCCTTTGCCTCCACTCGTCACGGATGGCCTCCGCTTCCTCCAGCGGCGGCAGTTCCCCGAACTCCAACTGGATGATTTCGTCGACGGCGCCCAGATAGGTGCAGGTATCGCCCTCCACCGGCTCCCACGGCCAGAACAGGATATTGGGAATGACGCCCATGGGACGCCGCTCCTTCCCGCGCTGGACGTTGGTGCGGATGTCAGAGGCCACTTTGACGACCTCGGCACCGAGAATCAGGCCGGTCCGATTCTTGGTGTCCCGGCAATCCACCTCGTAGCCGATCCCGTGGACGGGATTGACGTTTCCGCCGCAGGCCTGCAGGAAGACTGAAAGACCACCCAAAGTGTTTTCGACCAGGTCGCGGGCCGGACCGGGGAAGTCGGAGGAGACCAACGACGAGCGGGGTCCCATGGTCACGGTGTGGCAACCGTAACTGAAGCAGGTGGCGATGGGTTGACCTTCCAGATCGTCGATCCTGAGGACGCCCACGGCCGAATCGATGGGTACGCCGGGATCCTCTCCCAGCACGTCCCGGCCGTCGGGACCCGTCTCCCGCCGGTAGACGCCGATATGGGCTTCACCCCACCCGGCCCCGATCCGGGCCGGCTGCAACGACCGGTCGGCTTCCGCACACGTCTCCACCAGCCATTCGATGAGTTGTTCCTGGTAGGCGCGTTGAAGCCTCATCTGCCCGGGCGAGTCGGGCAGGAAATCGGGGAGCGCCGGACCGCTGTGGGTATGGTTGAAATTGATCAGGACATGGGACGCCGGCGTCCCCACCGCCTCGCCGATGCGGCGCCGGATTTCGAGAGCGACAGGCAAAAAGATAGTGCAGATGTCGATCCCGACGATGACCACCTTGCCGGCCTGATTGGAGAGAACCACGGCGGTCGCCGACAGATCCGATTCGACGGCCTGGAGCGGTTCGGCGAACAGCCGGATGCCGGGCCGCTTCGTTCCCAGGGGCGGGTTGATGATTCTTCGGGCGGCGCCCGCAAAGAGGACATTCGACATACTCAAACTCCCATGGTCATCGCTTCGATTCGCTCTAGGACCGTGTCCCGGATACCAGAAAGGACCGGCCCTTCATTCCCCGCGCACATACACCGCGTAGAGCCTGGGATCGCCTCCGTCCGATGTGAGTTGGACGCGAAGCCGCACCTGCCGACCCGCCAACTCCGAAGGCTGAGCCCCGGGCCAGGCGACGGAGCAGTCGAGTCCCCCGTTCCGCTCTCGGAAACGCCCCGTGCCGTCGGTACAGGAGACCGTGCCGGCGTTGGCATCGGAGTAGCCGGGGAGCAGATTGAAATCGACGTCGGACACCTCAACCCGCATCTGCGGAGCGAAATCGGCGTTCAGGTAGACCTGGGCGCCCCCTTCGGGCCATTGGAGGGGCGCCGACCAGACCCAGCCCTCGGAGACTCCCCGAATCAGCCCCACGGCGCCCCATCGATCACGAGGCAAGGTGGCAAGGGCGACCTCCCCATAATATTCGGGTCCCACCGGCGCGTTCCGCCAGCGGCCGTGATAGATCCGGGTCTCGTCGTCGACGTTCAAAATGCCGTTGGCCTGGCACAGGATCGTGGGATAGTCCTTCCCGGCCACCGGCGTGACCGGAGAATCGTGCCGCGAGATGTAGACGTGCTTCTTCACCGGCTCGCGAAAATGGATCCCGTCGTTGCTCACCACCAGACCCAGGTCGCAGGTGGTTCCGCCGACTCCCGTGCCGCCGTGGCGCCAGATTCCGTAGAGTCCCACCACTACCGACCCGTAGCTGGCCCCCCCGACGCCCAGGTGGACCTGATCATACTCCCCGGCGGCTCCCCTTGGGCCCAGGGTCCGGGGCTCCGGTAATCCGAAGGTCTCGGCTTGGCCCGCCAGCCAGTGTTCGAAGTCGGTGGACACCCAGGCGTAACCCCGGCGTTCGTGCAGCTCTCCACCCTCACCAAACAGCTTTCCCTGCCCGTGAGCCAGGTAGAGCCCTTTGTGTTTGAAGAAGGAGGAGAGTTCGACGAAGACGTCGAGCGGCAGATCGGGCGTTGCAGACCAGGTCAATCCGTCGCGGCTGGTGGCGGTTCGGAGGGTGGATCGGGGCAGCCCATTCAACTTCGGTTCGGCCCAGCGATCCCGCGCCGCGATGGGATTGTAGACCATCTTGTAGCGCCGTTCGGGATCGGTCTCCTCCTCGTCCTTGATGACGGTGACCCCCATGACCCGTTGGTCGGGCAATAATTGGATGGCGTTGTTTTCCAGATTTCCCTTGATGGAGACCTGCTTCAGCGAAGGCTTGACCCAACGAATGCCATCCTCGCTCTCGGCGTAGGCGGCGGGCCCCAATCCCAGTTCCGAAGTCCGGGCGCCGAAACGGACCGGGTAGTACCACATGCGAAATCTGCCCTCGTCCGCGATCACGGTGCCGTAGAAATGCGCCGCCAACTGGTCGGGCGCGCCGGGGTCGTCGCGACTGGGGACCAGCACCGGCTCCTTCCGGACCCGCGGCCGGGACAGGTAGTAGCAGAGGTTCCGCCGGAAGGGGAGCAGGTGGTCGTCGATAGCCAGCAGTACGATGTCCTGGCGTTTTTGGGGCGCGGGCTCGACATTGCACGCGACAACGAAGGCCATTGCGCCGCAGAATAGGCATGCGGCGGATCGAAGAAACATCTGCACGAGTTTCCCCATTATGAATGAAGATGGCAATCTCGCCAGTTGCGCCATCCCGAAGGTAGGGGCAGCCCTTGTGGCTGCCCGTTTCCAATCGAAGCCTATGACGCAGTGACGATGACGCCCGTTGGGTCGCAGGGTGGATCGAAAGCCGCGACGACTTCTGTTTCGGGTTGATTTCCTTGGTGAGGCAATTCGGATGCGTGCCCAGCAGTCTTGAAAGGAGCTAGACTTGCTGGCATAGAACATGGCGCGACTAACGGTTCGGAACGTGACCGATCAAGTGGTGCGTGCGCTTAAGCGGAGAGCTGCGGCCCATGGCAGATCCGCCGAAGCCGAGCACAGGGAGATCCTCCGTAGGGCACTACTCGAAAGAGAGGAGAACTTTGCCTCCCGGGCCAAGAGCCTAAGGCAACGGCTTCGAACCTCCGTCGACAGCAGTGAGGTCATAAGGGCCGACCGAGATCGGGACATCTCGGATTGAGCGGATTTGTGGTCGATGCCCGGTTCCATGGCGAAGTGCGCAGCCACGCGTATTTGTCGGACAGGATCATGCACGCGGCAAGCTTGGCCTGACTGCGAGTCTGCCGGGTGAAGACCACGGCTTCGTTACTCCCATCCCCGGCTTGACCTCGTCTCCGGTTCGGGCCTAAACTACTCGAAACTGCAATGTTTCCTTCCTGTTCCAATTCGAGCGCGGTAGCTTCGCTGGTCCTGTTTCTGGCGCTGACCCCCGAAATCACCTGGGCGGGGCCCAAGGAAAAGGACACCTCCAGCGAAGAGGCCGTCGACTACTACGAGAAGTGGCTGAACGACACGGTCGTCCACATCATCGCCCATGACGAACGTGCGGTCTTCGAAAAGCTGACCAGTCCCGAGGAGAAAGAGAACTTCATCGAGCAGTTCTGGCGTCGGCGGGATCCCGACCCTCGCACCATGCTCAATGAGTTCAAGGAGGAGCACTACCGCCGGATCGCCTACGCCGACGACCACTTCTCCAGCGGACTCGCGGGCCGGAATACGGATCGGGGCCGGATCTACATCATGCACGGTCCGCCGGCCGACATCGAGAGCTTTCCTGCCGGCGGCCGCTACGACCGGACCCTGGATGAAGGACTCGGCACCACCATCGTCTTTCCCTTTGAGCGCTGGCGCTACCGGAACCTGGAGGGCATCGGATCGAACATCATCATCGAGTTTGTCGACCAGTCCATGACGGGAGACTACAAGCTCGCCTACCACCCCGACGAAAAGGACCTGATGGACGACAAGGGATTCGGGGGCATGAAGTGGGCCGAGGTACAAGGATGGACCGACAGGTCCGAGCGCTGGCTAAGGCACGGATACCCCATGATGGATATGAGCGGCGCCGGCGACTGGCTCCAGGTGCAGAAGTATTTCGACCGGCTCCGCGTCACTACCGCCACCATGGGACAGACCAAGGGCAAGTACGACGACCTGAAGAAGTTCGTGAGGACCCGTGTCTCGTATGAGCCGCTTCCCTTTCGGCTCAGGAACGACCAGTTGGAGCTGAATGGCGAGGAAGTTCTGGTGCTGCTGACGCTGGAAGTGCCCAAGAAGGAGCTCAACTTCAAACCGGGCGGCGCGGCCGTGGCTACGGCCACGCTGGACCTGTATGGGGTGGTGACCAACATGACCAACCAGCATGTGGCCGAGATCGACCAGGAGATCGCCGTCCACGTGGCCACGGACGAGTTGGCGGCAGGGCTGAACGACCTCTCCCTGCACCAGGTGGTCCTTGCCCTGGGCCGGGGGCAGCGCTACAAGCTGGAACTCTTTCTGCAGGACCTGGAGAGTGGAAAGGTGGGCAGCAAGACCCTGGCCATCAATCCTTTTCGACCCCGGGATGAAGGTCTGGGAGCCAGTACCCTGCTGCTGTCGGATCACGTGAGCCAGTTGGGTTATGTCCCGGAACAATACGAGATGTTCGTCATGGGGGACCTGTTGGTCCGCCCCAGCGTCTCCAGGAGTTTCGACGGCGAGAATCCGCTATGGGTTTACCTGGAGATCTATGGTTTGGAACTGGACTCAGCCTCCAGCAAACCCTCCATCAAGGCGGACTACTACATCCTGAAAAATGGTCAGATCGTCTTCGAGATCCATGACTCTCTGGGCAAGTCGGTCTACTTCTCCTCCTATCGCCGCACCATGTTGCTGCAACGGTTTCCCCTGGCCCGGCTGAAGCCGGGGAAGTACACCCTCAGTGCGCAGATCGCAGACCGGATCGGAGGGAACAACACCAGCCGCGAGGAAAAGTTCACCATTCTGAAGCCTGCCGGCGACGCCAGCCAAGCTCAGGTGTTCCGCTAGGAGCTTCCCCACCGGCCCCGGTCCGGCGAAATCCTGCGAGAAAAGGAGTGGGGGTTTTCCTACCCCCACTCCCTCGGGGGGGACTGAAAGTCCCCCCTCCTATCCGCCCAACTCCGGCCCCACCGGGGCCCAGCGAAAGCAACCGCGGCGAAGAGGGGGACAAGAATGTCCCCCCTCCCCCACTCTAAGATTCAAGGAGTCTTTGTCGTTTCGAACTTCCGGTTTCAATCCGGAATCAGGAACGTGATCGAATTCTATTCGGTCTTGGGCACTTGCCTGAGCGCCTCCAGGAGCGCCTGGGCATCCGCGGCGGTGGTACTTCGGGGCGCGAGTTCCAGGTGTTTTTTCAGATGTTCCAGGGCTTCCGCCATCCGATTTTCCTGAAGTAGCAGAACCCCGACGTAGTAGTGGGCATCGGCGTGTTCGGGGTCGGCGGCGAGGGTTTTACGCAAGGCGTCCATGGCTTTTGCGTCCCTCCCCGAGTTGAGGTGGTTCACGGCGATGAAGAATTGCGATTTCGCCGTTTCCTTGGAGTCCTGATCCCCGGTCAACTCCAATCCCTTCCGGTACATTTCCGTGGCTTTCCCGGCCTTCCCCATGTCCGAGTAGACGTGTCCCAGGTCCTGGTAGTAGGTGGCGTTCTCGGGATCGAGCTCGATGGCCTTCCGGTAAGCGGCCACGGCATCCGCGGGTTTTTTCAGCTTGTTGTAGACGTGGCCCAGGTTGGCCCAGGTGGGCGCCAGCGTCGGTTGTATTTCCACCACCCTGCGGAAGGCCTCCGCCGCCTCCGCGTATCGACCTTCGTCGATGAATCGCATGGCCACCTTGTGGCTCTCGTCGATGACCTTCACTGTCCGTTTCATTTCTTCCGCCTGGCGCAGCTCTCGGACCAGCGTGTTTCTCTCCGCTCGGGTCATCTCGGCGTCAGTGGAGTGGCCGGGTCTCATGGTGAAGTTGTTGATGCCGCCGCTTTGTGACCGTGACGCCCGAACCCCCACCGACTCTTCGGTCCAGTAACCCTCCTTGATGGCCACGATTCGATATGAGAGATAGGGATCGACGGCGATGTGAAAATATCTCCCGCCTTTGTCGGTCTTGAGCTCGTATCTCTTTGTGCTATTGAGTCCCTCGATCCTGACCGCGACATCTCTGAGGGGCTTGCCCTCCTGGTCCTTGATCTGACCCTGCAACGTGCCCCGGTGCTGGGCGGCGCCCTGCTCCAACGCCAGCAGGAAAAGGGTTCCCAGTACGAACCAGAGACAACCACGTATTCTGTTCATATCCTCCACCCCATTAAAAAAAGGGGGGAAGGGAACCGGTTCCCTTCCCCCCTTTCTAATCGACTTTTCCCGGCTTGAAACCCGCTACCAGACGATCTGGAACTGGAAGTGGGCGCTACGGGGAGCCGACCCGAACCGCAGCAGGCCTCCGCCCCGTGAAGGGATTCCGAAGCGAGCCGGGCTGGTGACGTAGAGGCCGCGGTCTCTCGACGCCACCACGTGGTGGAATGGGTTGACGAAGGTCACGGAGAGCCGGGCTTTTATGTCTTCATGGAGCAGCCGGATGGGAAGGAACTTGTAAAAGGTCGCGTCAAAGGCCCAGCCGGGCAACCGGCTCACGGCGTCGCGCGGGGTCGTGCCGTAGGTGCCCGGATCCGGGACCTTGAAGCAGTTGATGTTGACGGTCGTCGGCCGCGTATAGCTGTGGGGGCGGATCTGCGGGTCGCAGCCGGCCTTGGACATGCTGGCCCGGCCGCTGAAGCGACCGGTGTTGGTGGGATCGAAACCGCTGTAGTACTGGTGGTACGGACGTCCAGTAGCGGCATCGAAGATGCCCGCGAATTCCCAGCCACCCAGCAGGCCGCTCAGGATCGAGCCTTTCCTCAGGTGCGACAGGTAAGGCTGATCCGGACCCCACGGGAGCTCCCAGATGAAGTTGATGCGGATTGATGTCGGGTTCAGATAGGCGTCGGCCCGATCCCGGTTCCGGTCGTAGGGATCCTCGATCCCGGCATAGCCTCCGAGGCGCGGCGCTATGCCCCGCCCGTAGGCGGACGCGAACGCCGTAGTGTCGTCCACGTCCTCGATCTCTTTGAGCCACTGGAATATTCCGTCGAACATGAGCCCGCCGATAGGAGTCCGGGACATGCGCCGAGTGAACTGCCACTGGAACTGGCTATGGCTCATGTGGCCGCCGCTGTCCAGGTAGATGATGTCGTCAAAACCCGGGTTGTGGGGGTAGTTGAGCCGCTCTTCGGTAAAGGGAGTCAGACTCGCGGGAGGAATGTTGACGTCCCTGGAGTACCAGAGGCTCGTAGCCGAGGAGCCGACGTAGGAGAAGCGGAAGGAGGTTTCGCGTCCCAACTGCCGCTCCAAGGTCAGGTTCCACTGCTGCAGGTAGGGCTCCTTGATCTTGGGGTTCACGCCCTGGATGTTGAAGGTGGCCGGAGCCGAGCCTCCGACGGTCGCCCGGGGAAAGGGCCGGTCGGTGGTGACCAGGGGGACGCCGTCGGTGATGGTATTCCGAAAGGTCTCGTCCAGAGCGAAAGGCCCGCCCGTGAGCAGCGTCGCGAAGTAGTTGTTGGTGCTCCCGGCGTCGTGCATGAACATGCCGTAACCGACCCGCAGGACGGTCTTGTCGTCGAGCCGGTAGGCAAAGCCCAGACGCGGTGACCACTTGGTCAACGAATTGATCAGTTGGCTGGGAAAGCGGGCCTCGGCCGCCGTCTCGATGGGAATGGCGGGATGGAAGGCGGGGGCGATCAAACCCCGTCCGGCTTCCGGCACCACCAGGGCGCCGGTGGCCATATTGAAGTTGTACCAAGCCCCGTTGGCATCCGTGCGCGGGGAGATCCGGTCGTAGCGGAACCCGATGTTCAGCTTCAACCTGGGACTGACCTGAACGTCGTCCTGGACGAACATCCCGAACTCGCTGTAGCGCCCCTCCACGGCCGGCCGCGGGGTGTGGCGCCCGGTCTGGGTGGGAAGTCCCAGCAGGAAGTCGGCGAAGGGATCGCCGGTAAAGAAACCGGTGTGATTCCAGTCGCCCGCCACCGACCTGAGGGCCCGGAGGTCGGAGATACGCCGGATGGCGTGGTCGTAGCCCAGCTTCCAACTGTGGATTCCGGTGCGATAGCTGAGGTTGTTGCGGATGCTGTAGTAGTTGGTCACCGTCTCGTTGGTGGCGCCGGAGCGGGTGCCGATGGTGTGGAGGTTGTCGACCCTGATGTAGGGGAGGGTGTTGAACGCCTTGCGGGTGGCGGCGTCGTCGCCCAGGTCGATCCCCAGCGAGTCGATGAAGAGGGCAGCGGAATGCTCGGTCCGGTTGTAGTTGTCCCGGCGGAACAAGCCGAAGCGGAACTCGTTGATGAGACCGGGAGTGAAGATATGGGTATCGAAGACGTTGATGACGTCATTGAGACTGCCGAACCAGTCCTGTCCGGTGGCGGGATGGCGCTGGCCGAAAAAGGTGGAACCCCCGCAATGGCAAGTCTCCCAGGCATCTCTTTGCGTGTGCATGATGCCGAAGGTGTTCCGGTTGAGGATGCTCTGGTCGAAGCGATAGATCCACTGCTTGTTGGCCCCCTGCTGGCTTCCGATATACTGCAAATTCTGCTCCGGGATATCGGGGTCGCCCAGGTTGGATCCGGTGGGCTCCAGGAGCCACTTGTCGATCATGTTGATGGCGACGGGGTTCCAACGGGAGCGGGGAATGATGTTCCCGGCGAAGGTTTCCCCGGTGAGGGGATCCTTCAATTCCCCCAATTGGGGCCGGACCTTGGCCAGATACGCGGAAAGGTCGCCCCTGCGCATGGCCTGGGTGGGGGTGTTCAACCAAGTTCCCTGCCCGAAGGTGATGTTGGTGGGCGGATTCTGCTCAAAGGAAATAAAGAGCCAACTCTTGTCGCGGCCGTCGTAGATTTTCGGAATGTAGATGGGACCGCCCCCGGTGAAATTGTATCGAAATGCCCACACTGCGTTGGGATTCCGCACCGCGCCGGGAGGGCCGGGCCAGCGGGCTTGCAGCCGAGGGTGGCGCATGTTCAGCGTGAACATCCCGTGGGGCCGGTTCTCACCGCGCTTGGTGACGGCATCGACGGTCAGCGGGGCCCGGTATTCGGCGGCGGCGTTCAAGGCGACCGTCTTCTCCTCGGCGATGGCCGAGAAGGGAGGCCCCACCTGCTCGCCGTTCATGGGCGTCCCGTCCACCGAAGTCTGGGTCATGGTGGTTCGCGAGCCGTTGCTCTTGTAGCTGTCGGCCACGTCAGCGTTGATGAAGGCCAGGCTGAGGGGCCGGGTGGCGTGGCCGAAGCGACTCATGACCATGGTCCCGCGCGGTCCCGCGTTGATGAGCCGGTCGGTCCGGGTCTCACTCCATTGGGGCGTGTCGGTGTTGATCACCGGTGCCGCGCTCTGCACGGTCACCTGCTCGGCTACCTCACCCACTTCCAGTCTGACGTCGAACCGCTGGGTGACCCGAGTGGCCAGATAGTTGTCAACGTTGACATACTTCTTGAAACCGGGCAGCTCCGCGCTGAGGGTGTAGGTGTTCGGCGCCTGCACCACGGCGAACTCGAAGTCCCCGCGATCGTCGCTGATAGTCTGGCGGATGAAGCCCGTGTCCTGGTTGGTGAGGGTCACCGTCACACCTGGAACGATCGCCCCGGCGGCGTCGGTGACCGTACCTAGCACGGTGGCGGCGGTGGTCTGCGCCTGCGCTGGTGTCACCAGGAGGGGAATCAACGCCGGAATCAGCAGAACCCAAAGAATACGCCTGTTGTTCATGACCTCTCCTTATTTCAGAAGAAAACAGATGGAAGGGAGCGCCTGGGAACGCGCTCGGTCGTAGTAGGATACAAGTTCCCGTCTATAACCTGTGTCGGCTACGGATACCCTGATTAGGACAGTTCCTACCAAACTTGATCCTGGTTAATTTCGTCCAGGAAAATTAGATATCGAGCCCTCTGGGATCGAGCCCGCGTGTGGCTTATTTTTACCACGCGCCATTCGACATCGTCAAGCCTTATAATTTACGCCATCATTAAGTTCCCACTTCTCACCAGGGGGCGCCGTAAGAACCGGATCTCAGGAATTCGGAGGACGAATCAGATGAACATGAGCGGCAAGACGGCAGTGGTCACCGGCGCCGGCGCCGGCATCGGCCGGGGGGTGGCGCTGAAGTTCGCCGAGCACGGCGCCACAGTTGCGGTCGTCGACATCAATTTCGAAACCGCCCGGGAGACGGCCCGAGAGATCCGGCAGAGGGGTGGAGATACGTTGGAGGTGCAGGCGGACGTCGGCGACGAGAGGAGCACCGACGCCGCATTCGAGAAGATCCTGGCCGGCTTCGGGACCGTCGACGCCCTGGTGAACGTCGCCGGCATCGAGCACTACCAGGAATTCCTGGAATTCACGGACCAGGAGTTCGACCGGCAGATCGCCGTCAACCTGAAGAGTGTGTTCTTCTGCAGCCGCAGGGCCATTCCCTCCATGATCCGGAACGGCGGCGGCAGCATCGTCAACACCGCCTCGGTGCAGGCCCTGGCCACCACCGGACAGATCGCACCCTATGCCGCCGCCAAGGGGGGCATCCTGGCCATGACCAGGGACATGGCCCGAGACTTGGGCCAGTACAACATCCGCGTCAACACCATTTGTCCCGGTTGCATCCAGACTCCGATGCTGGACCGGTCCTTCACCAGCAATGAGGATCGGGACGCCTACATGGAGAGGCTGGTGGCCTCCCTGCCTCTGGGGCGCGTGGGACTGCCGGAAGACATCGCCAACATGGCTCTGTTTCTGGCCTCTCCTCTCTCCGCATACGTCACGGGGATCGCCATCAACGTGGACGGCGGGATGATGAGCAAGCTGCCTCTCCCGGAGTAAACGGCCCGTGGCAAAAGTCATCGCGGCATTCGACCGTCCCTGCATCGTGCGCGGACGGCGTTGCTATGGGCTCACATACTCCCGGTATGCATCCGAATCGCGCCTTGTCCGGCGGGCGCAGGAACGGTCTCGGCGCTCGCGGGACTTTCACCACGGGCTGTAAAGTGTGCTCGACTTCCGGCTCCAACTCTCGGCTTCTTCACGCGGTCGCGCGCTGGTTCCGCCAGGAAGGCGATGTGCCTCCGGGCCGTCGAAGCCGGACCCTCCGGGTGAACTGACGCCGACCCTCAAGGGAGGTTGACCATGCCGAATTCCTGTCGCCGCTTTTCCCACCTGCCCTTCCTGCCGGCTCTCTTGCTGGCGGCGGCTTTCCCCGCCATGAGGGCACAGAGTTGGATTGAAGACAGTTTCGAGGACTTTGCCGACGGACGTCTGGACGCCTCCGGCCAGAACATCTACGTCTCGCGAGACGGAACCGTCCGCACCATTCACCGCTTCGATCTGAACCAGGACGGCTACCTGGACCTGATCTTCAACAATACTCACGACAGCCTCACCTACGTCGACGCCACTTGGGCCCAGTTCGACGCCGGCCGGACCCCCTCCCACTCCTCCCTGGCGGTGCTGGGGAGTCTCCGCGCGGCGGCGGGAGACCTGAACCGGGACGGTTTCGCCGACCTGGTCTTCTGCCCCAATCCCGACGGGATTCAACACCCCCGCAGGTTCATTTCCATCGCCTGGGGAGGCCGGGAGGGCTGGAGTTCCAACCGGATCACCGGCGTCCTGCCGGCCTGGGACCCTCGAGCCGTGGCCATCGCCGATCTGAACCGGGACCGCTGGCCCGATATCGTCGTCCTGGGCCAGGCCCCCCGCAGGCAGCCGGACGGCAAACCGGTGGACAGGATGGTCATGAAGGTGTTCTGGGGCAGCCGGCTGGGCTTTTTTCTCGGCAGGCGCCAGAGCCGTGAGCTCCCCGTTTCGGTCGACTTGAAGGCGGCCGACTTCGACGCCGACGGAGCCCGGGACGTTGCCGTGCTGACCTCGGAAAACGAGATCCGGGTCTTCTGGGCGGCTTCCGAATCGTCGCCTGCGACCCTGCCCCCGAGTTTCACCCGCGTCCCCCTGCCGGGCCCGGAGGCCGTCTGTCTGGCGGCCGGGGACATCGATGGGGACGGACGCGCCGACCTGGTGGCCGGAACCGATGAGGGGACCCTTTACACCGTCAACGCCGGCGCCCGGCGCAACTGGAACCAGCCGAACCGTCACCGGTCCGGACCCGCTTCCCACATCTCCATCGGCGATCTGGACGGCGACGGACATGCCGACCTGGCGCTCACCGAGTTCGGCATCCGGCATGCGTCGGGGGGCGAGCGGGGCGCGGCCGACCGTCCGGGCGGGATTCGGGTGCTTTGGGGAGATGCGGGAAACTACGATCCTGCCCGCTCGTCGAGTTTGGACGTGGATCACCCTTCGGCCTCCGCGATCGGTGATCTGGACGGCGACGGGAGGGCCGATCTGGCGGTGGCCGTCTACCAGGGCCACTCGAGTTTCAGCGCCGAGTCCGCCGTATTCTTCGGAAACGGCGGCCGCTCCTTCCGGCCGGCGAGCCGGGGCATCCCCTCCTCCGGCGCCGTCCACGTTCTGACGGTCCCGGCGGAGGGACCCTTGCCGGCCCGGATCGTGCTCTCCAATAGCCAGGGCGGAGCCTTGGACGAAAGGGTTCCCCTCTACGTTTACTGGGGCGGCAAGGGAGGCTTCGACCCCGAGCATCGCTGGGTCATCCCCTTCAGCGCCGGTTACGGAGCCGTGGCCGCCGATCTGAACTCGGACGGCATCACCGATCTGGTGGCCATGAACTCCGGACACGGCGGTCAGATGGGCCCCGACACGGGCGCCCATATCCTCCGGGGCACACCCGAGGGATTCGACCTCGACCGTCCCCGGACCATCCTCGCCGAAAACCATGTCTCTTCCGGCAACGTCGCCGACCTGGACCGCGACGGCTACCTGGATCTGGTCCTCAACCGATTCGACCCCGCTCAAACCATCGTCTACTACGGCTCGGCCACCGGCTACCACCGGACGCGGCGCCGGGTTCTACCCTCGGTGCTGACCCTGGCCGACTTCAACCGGGACGGCTGGTTGGACCTGTCGGGAAGCTCGCCGGGCGGAGAGGTGGGAATCTTGTGGGGCGGCCCGGACGGCCTGAGCCGCGAACTGGATCCCATCGGTTACGTGCCCTGGGCGGCCAACCAGGAAACGGCCGATCTCAACTCCGATGGATACCTGGACCTGATCGTGGGGGGCTACGCCGACCCCACCACCCGCTCCTTCGACGTGGGACTCTTCATCTTCTGGGGATCGGAGAAGGGTTTCACGCCCTGGAACGCCCAGTGGCTGCCCGGCATGGGCCAGTTGGCTCCGTTGGTGGCCGACTTCGACCGGGACGGATTCCTGGATCTGTTCGCGCCCTCCTATCACGGCACCGGCGTCCGCGAGTCCATACCCTCCTACCTGTTCTGGGGGAGCCGGGACGGCCTGCGCCCCGGGAACAAGACCCGGCTCGTGTGCGACAGCGCCAGCGACGCCATGGCGGGAGATTTCGATCAGGATGGTCTCCTCGACCTGGCCGTCGTCTGCCACACCCGGCACGGAGACCACCGCATCGACTCCAAGGTCTTCTACAACGATGGGAACCGCTTCACCGCCCCCAGGACGGTGGGGCTCCCATCCCTGGGGGCACATACCATCTACCTGACCGACGTGGGCCACATCTACGACCGGAGCTGGCGCCAGACCTACGAGTCTTCCCTGTTTCGTTGGACCGGGGGCCGTAGCGGAGGCCGGCTCACGGCCACGGCCGAAATGCCGGCCCTCAGCCGGCTGAGCTTCCGCATCCGGTCCGGAGCCGATCCGTCCGGACTGGAGAAAAAGCCCTGGCGCCGAGTGACCGGGGACCGCTTCCCATTGGAGAGGGGCGACCGCGTCCTCCAGTATCAGGCCGTCTTCGAGTCCGACAACGGAGACTCCTACCCGATCCTGGACCGGGTGAGCATCGAACTGAACTCCGAGTAGGGGGACGCGAGGGGGGACTGGAGGGGCGTCATTCTTGGCGCCCTCTTTCGAGCGTTGGGTGAAATCGAAGCTCGGCGGCCGGACGTCTCGGTTCTTTTCTTCGAAGGGAGGCCGGTCCTTTCGCTCGTTTTTGCGTTGAGGGGGTGAGGACGAACACCGGCGGGTCGAGACGATGCGGCCGCTCGGTTTTTCTCGAATGCGAGGTCGTAAGACGGCGGCGAGGACGCCGCCGCTCCGGACGACGCCGCTCCTTCGGCGACAGGGATGTCGCCGCTCCCGGGATTACGAACTCAATAACAGGAAGGCGATTGCTATTGGGGCCCCGGCGGCGAGGCTGCAGACGAGGAGGAACCGCCAGGACCTGCCGCGGGTCGGCAGCAGGCTCGCGGCCGAGCCCACCGCGACGTGGACGATGAACGGGAACAGGTAGATCCACTGAAAGCTGAGGCTCGGCCCGCCGGTCCACTGGTCCCAGAAGGCCCAGAGGAAGGCGAAGGAAAAACCGTAGGCCGCCCCCACGATGGCGCCGAACGGCGTCGAGAACGGCACGAACAGGCACATGAAGAAGAGTCCGAACAGGGGGGCGACGAAAAGGCCGTTGGTCTTGTTGGTCACCTCGGTGATGTTGCCGGGGACGTTGCCCACCGGCGCACTGAGGAGAACCACCGCGATGCCGATCCCCAGCACCAGCGCCCGGGCCAGTTTGACGCTGTGTTCCTTCCGCAGTTTCCGGCGGCGGAAACGGCCCAGAAAATCGACGTGGAACACGGTCACGATGGAATTGATGCCCGAGTCCAGGCTCGACATGGCGGCGGCGAACATGGCCGCGATGACCAGGCCGGCCAATCCCTGCGGCAGAAAGTTGGCGATGAAGTGGGGAAACAGGAAATCGGCGTCCGCCAGCAGATCCTTGCCGTCGGCGATGGCGTGGGGATGGGTCTGGAAGAATCCCAGGACCGAGAAGCCCAGCCCGGCCAGCAGAACCGAGACGGCGATGCCGGCGCCGATGTTGATGTACAGGGCGCGCCGGGCGGCCCTGGTGTCCCGGGTCGCCAGGTAACGCTGAATGGCCACCTGGTCCGAACCGTAGGTGAAGATGCTCCACACCGCGCCGGAGAGGATCGATCCGATCACCGTCACCCGCACGGCCGGGTTCCAGTCGAAGACCGGAATCTCGTCCCAGTGGGGCGCCCATGAGGTCGGGACCCAACCCCCGAGACCGATGTCCATGGTCACCATCGCCATGGTGATCAGCCCTCCGGCAAAGAGGATGACGAACTGAATGACGTCCGTGATCACGACCGCCCGCAGACCCCCGAGGGCGGTGTAGAGCACCGCGATTGCCCCGGCCACCATCACCACCATGGGCGTCGCCGATTCGGGCCAACCCACCATGACCACCACCGCCTTGGCCGCCAGGTAGATGAGCAGAGCCATCCAGACCAGGCGCGTCAGGATGAAGATCACCGCCGCCGTGATCCGGACCCCGATTCCCAGACGGCCCTCCAGGAGTTCGTAGGCGCTGGTGATGCGCAGCTTCATGAAAACGGGCAGGAGGAAGAAGCCGCAGAACACGACGATCAGAGGGATCCCCAACATTCCCCAGACGACGATGCCCGGTCCGTGCTTGACCAGCTCCCCGGGAACCGCCAGATAGGAAATCGTGCTCAACAAGGTGGCGTAGAGCGAAATCCCGATGACGAACGAACCCAGGCTGCGGCTGCCCAGGAAATACTCCTCGGTGTCGGTCTGGCGGCGGGAGTAGTACCAGCCCACGCCCAGCATGAAGGCGCCGTAGGCGGCGACCACGAACCAGTCCACCCACCCCAGGCCCCGGAAGTCCCGCCGCTCGACCCGCAGCAGCGCATTGGCGGCGGCGACGCGGATCTCCGGTTCGGTCCCCTGGCGAATCAGCGGTTCCAGGAGTGGGACCTGGACTTTGCCTCCGGTCTGAGCCAGGGCCTCGACGGCCTCCAACCTCTGCTCCCGGGTCCCGTCCGTGACGTAGCCAAGCAGTTCGGACCGGACCGGGGGACTGATTTCCCCGTTGCCGTGCACGTAGAGCCCGCTCAGGAGGTAGATCCGGGCACTTGAATCGGCGGCCTCAGCGGACAGGGCCCGCTCCAAAGCGTTACGGACATCGGGACCGGCGCTCTCCAGGCGGCGGAGCGCGTAGGCCGCCCTGGCGCGAACAGCCGTGTCGGGAGAATCCAAGCGCGAGGCGAGCGCCGTACGATCATCGTCCTCTCCGGAGGCAGCCAGCAGCCAAAGGGCGTCCACCTGCCGGGCCTGCCGACCCTCGCGGGCCAACCGAAGCAGTTCCTCCGGCCGGCCCGCGAACCCCAGCCTGACCAGGGCCTCCGCCGCCCGGCTTCCCCTTTCGGCTTCACTCGACAGGAAAGCTTGGAGGATCCGGTCCACGTATTGCTGGCGCTCCTGCTCGTGCTGGCTCTTCCGGAGCGTCGCCTGGGCCAGGATCTGCCAGACTCCGATCTCGTGACTCGAGCCGGGTTCCGGCGCCTCGCCGGAGAAGACCTCCTTCACGCCCTCGCCGTTGTTGTGCCAGAGCAGGGCTTCGGCGGCCCGGATCCGGACCCACCCCGTCTCGCCTTCCAGCGCTTGGCGCAGAACCTCCACGCTCCGTTCCCTCAGGAGCCGCGCCTGGTCCTCTCCGAAGACGGGAGCAACTCCGAGGAGCATCAGGACAAGGAGCGCCAGGAGGGGGGACTTTCCTGTCCCCCATTCCGGAGCGTCTTTCGGGCGCCTCCTTTCGGACCTGCCGTGACCAATGGCCAGCGACAGCAGGCTGCGAAAGCGGGGGTAGGAAAACCCCCGCTCCGGAAACGCTCCTCTTTCCTCTCTCACCTACCCCACCCCCAAGTATTGCGAGGTTCCGGTAATCGGTTCCTCCGGCTCGCCGCCGCTGCCCTCCGGTTCGGGAGGCGCTTTTTCGAGGCGGTAGACCGTTCGCTCTCCCAGCTCCGCGCTCACGTCTCCCCGCCGCACCTCGGGGAGGACCAGCCTGAGAGTCTTGATCTCGGCGGCGGAGAGAGGCACTCCCCGGGCCGGCGCCTCCGGGTCGAGCTGCGTCACGTTGTCCTCCAGAAGATTGGTCTCCCAGGCGTCGACCACCGGCAACGGGCCGAATTTACGGGGGATGAGAGGCGCCCCGCCGCGGCGGTGCAGGGCCAGCTCGTAGGGACGGAAGGTCACGAAGGGAGCCAGGAGCTCGCAGGTCATGCTCACCGGACGGCCCTCGGCCTCGTAGACCCGGGCCACCAGATCCTCTCCGTCCTGGGACAGCTTCAACGCCGAGAGCACCACGTTGTCCGGGCCCACCGCAATGAGGCTCCCCTTCTCAGCCAGAATGTCGTACCGGCGGTCCGGAACGATAGGCAGGAGACGGTTCCATCCCCCCAGGTGCTCCCACCCGAACCGCCAGTCCCGGCCGCTCTTCCAGTCTCCGGCGTGGGAGGTCAGCGAGAGTTGGGCCTCCTGTTCTCCGGCGAAGAAGTTGAAAGTGGGCGCGTAGATGCTGCAGTTGCTGGAGAGTTGGGCGCAGAGGACGCCCCGGTCGAACCGCACCATGCTCTTGGGAGGGGTGACGGTGACGCAGAAGTCGCGGCGTGGGTCCCGGATCGACACGAAACGGCCGGTCATGCGGGCGTCCCGGTCGGCCTTGGCCTTCCCGCCCGCCAGCCATACTTCGTCCGCACCCAGCCGATCGGTCAGGCGCCGCTCGTGCTCCTGGGTTGCGAACAGAGTGTCGAAATCGATCTCGGGATCTTCCAGGTCCAGCGGAAAGAACCAGCGCAATCCGTGCATGGGACGGTTGTTCCAGTGCCAGCGGAAGAAGAAGTCCACGCGCCGGAGACCCGCGTAGAGGACGCAGCGTTGGCTCCAGTAGCCTCCGAAGAAGGCCGGACCGCCTTTCGGAGTCAGGAGGGAACGGCGCACCTCGATGCTCGCCGAAACGGCTCCTCCGTCGACCCGGATTTCAGGTGGCCCATGATCGCGGCTGCGATACTCCCGTCCGGTGGGATCGAAGTCGATACAACTGCGCCCGCTGTCCTCTTCGATGAGCAGTTCTCCCGCTCCGAATGCAGCCGATCCGTCCACCAGCTCGACTCCCAGCGCCTTGTCGTAAAGGCTCTCGCAGAATCCGGTCATCGGGTCGAGCCGGACCCGGTAGAACTCGTTTTCGATGGAGTGCCGACCCGTTTTCAGGGGGCTGTCGATCTCCTCCCGTTTTCCGTTGCCATTCAGATAGAAGGTCTCGTATCCCATGGCGGGAACCCGGGCGCTGAAACGCAGCGTGCCGTCCGGCCCCAGCTCGTGCGGCACCGCGGAACCGGCGGAATCGGAGAGTGCCAGCCGTCCCTTTTCGACCGGGCCGGGAAGCGGAAGCTCAACCAGGTCCCGGCGCTCCCAATTCAGCAGGTTGAAGACCACCACGGCCGGATCCTCCCGCCGGAAGGCGATCTTGGAGGCGATCCGGTTCACAGCCGAACCCGTCACGTCGTCAGCCGCTCTTTGGACCCTCCTCAAGATGTCCCGGGTGTGCTGGATGGTCTCGTCGCCGGCCCAGCCGATCTGCTCGTGCTGCTGGGTGAAGAGCAGGTCGGACCAGAGGGCGGACAGCAGGTCCCGCGGATAGAGGGCGCCGGTGACGCAATAGTCGAGGGCCGCGGCCTTCTCCGCCGCCGCCAGGGCGTAGCCGGCTCGATGGGACTGCTCCATGATGGGGTACATCCCGTGGGCGTTCAGCGCGAAGTGGGGCAGATAGCCCTGGTGGCGGTCCCTGCGGACCCGGGAGTCGGCGGCGACCTGGTCCGAGAAACGGCTCAGGGTATTGAACCGGGCCCGGGGAGTGACGAAACTGCGGTTCCAGGCCGCCACCCGGTTGATCAGGGCCCGCCTGGATTCGGCCTGGTCCCGAGCGGCGGCGTGACCGACGTAGGGGGCGCCCCAGGCCGCAAGGACGGCGCGAATGGAGGGCGCCGCCTGGCGCACCACCTTGCTCCGGGAGGCGAAACTTCCCTCTATGAGTTCGTCGGTCCGCCAGAGAGCGGAGACGGTGGGCGAGGTGTAACCGGCCAGGACCCCCTCCTGCGGAACAAAACTGGGATGAACGGTCCCGTCCGCGCCCTCGACGTCGAGCAACGGACTGCCCGACGGCCGGGGATAGATGCCCCCGTAGCGTCCGCGCCAGAAGAAGGAAACCTTGCACTTCTCGAGGACTTGGGGCATCTGCGGGTCGAAACCGGGACTGTCACAGGAGTAGACGACGCGGCCCTCGACGCCCAGACGGCGCCGGAGCCACCATTGGCTTTCGGCGAACTGGCGGATATAGGATTCCCCTTCATAGAAGTCCGCATAGCTGGGAGTGAACGTGGGGCTGATGTCCAGCCTGCCCTCCCGGATGAAGCGTCTGACACGATCCTGCAACTTCGGACGCTTGTGCAGCAGATTCTTGAGTCCGTAGAGGAACTCCACGTTGTAGGTGTAATGGTCATCCTCGGAGATCAAGCGGACGGCGTCGCGCAATGATCGGAATGCCTCCCAGTGCTCGGGGAGACCGGTAAAATATCCGAAACAGAGATGGGACGAAGGCATCAGGTGATATTCGAAGAGGGGGACCGGACCGGTCTCGAATTCGGCTCCCGCCAGGACCCGTTCCCCGGCAAGCAGACGGACCGACGCACAGACAGGATCGGAGACGTCCCTGGCCACCGCCAGGAGAGACAGCTTTTTTTCGTCCCGAACACACTCACCGGGAGAGCTGAGGGTCACCCCTCCCGCCGTCGTCTCGACCGTCAGGCCGGCCGGCAACGAAATCCCCGGATCCGCCAACTCCACCTCGATCCAGCGATGGGGGTGGGACAGGTCCGCCGCCGGACGGCCCACCACCGGCAAGGGATCGACATTCAGAATCTTCCACTCGTCCATCTCGCGCTCCGTTTCTCTTGTGCAGGCTCAGCCGAGGAAGTCTGTGTTTCGAGACTAACAACATCCGAATTGAGGTGAAACCATGGCAACCGAAGGCGCCGTCAACTACCGGGAAATCAGCAGGCGCGTCGCGACCTCCGGATCGGTGTCCGAAGACCGCCTGCGGCGTCTCGGGGCGGAGGGCTTCGATGCGGTGGTCAACATGTTGCCGGACTCATCGGAGGCGGCGGCCACCGATGAACGGGCGATTGTCGAGGGTCAGGGGTTGGAATACCACTACCTGCCCGTCGACTTCGCGAACCCGACGCCAACGGACTTCCGCCGCTTCAGACTCGTCATGAAGAACGCCGGGGAAAAGAAGATCCTGATTCACTGCGCGGCCAACTATCGGGTCAGCGCCTTCTACGCTCTCTATGCGATGCAAGACCTGGACTGGTCGTGGGAAGACGCCCGTGCCCATATCGCTTCGATCTGGAACCCCGCCGATTATCCGGCGTGGCAGCGGTTCATCGACCAGGTCAGGTCTCAATCGGGCCGGAACCTCCGCCGGAGCGGATGATGGCGGTATCGTGGCGGATCCGGACATGAGCGAACCGGTTGGGTGCGGACGGAGCACCGCAGGCGTTCTCGCCACTCTCCCGCTGCTCTTCCCCCTGATCCTGCCGGCCCCCGAACTTGCCGCCCAGACGACCACCAGGGTCAGCGTCCACGGGCCCAACCGGGGAAACGGTCCCAGTCAACACGCCCAGATCAGCGCCAACGGACACTTCGTCGGCTACACGTCGACCGCTTCCAACCTGGTGGACGGCGACACCAACTGGGTGTCGGACGTCTTCGTGCACGACCGCCGGACGGGCGAGACCGTCCGGGTCAGCGTCGACGACGCAGGCAACCAGGGCAACAGTCTGAGCCAGTTTCCGAGGATCAGCGACGGCGGCCGCTTCGTCGCTTTCGAGTCCCTCGCCTCCAACCTGGTGGACGGCGACACCAACGGAGCGCTGGACGTCTTCGTCCACGACCGGCAGACGCGGAGGACCACCCGGGTCAGCCTTGCCGACGGCGGAGCCGAGGGCAACAGCGCCAGCGGGGTTCCCTGCCTCAGTGGCGGCGGCCGCTTCGTCGCTTTCGAGTCCCTCGCCTCCAACCTGGTGGACGGCGACAGCAACGAATCCACCGATGTCTTTGTCCACGACCGGCAGGCCGGGGAAACCACTCGGGTGAGCACCGACAGCCGGGGCCGCCAGGCCAACGGAGGCAGCGCCGGTTGCAGCGTAGACGGCCGGGGCCGATACGTGGCCTTCGAGTCGCTCGCCTCCAACCTGGTGGACGGCGACACCAATCGGGTGTCGGACGTCTTCGTCCATGACCGGCAGACGGGGAAGACCACCCGGGTGAGCGTCGACAGCCGGGGCCGCCAGGCCAACGGAGGCAGCGCAGCCCCCAGTCTCAGCGGAGACGGCCGTTTCGTGGGCTTCGGTTCCTACGCCTCCAACCTGGTGGACGGCGATACCAACCAGGATATCGACGTCTTCGTCCACGACCGGCAGACGGGGGAGACCATCCGCGTCAGCGTCGACAGCCAGGGCCGGCAGGCCAATGGGAGCAGCGGGGTCCCGGCTGTCAGCGCCGACGGCCGGTGGGTCGCCTTTCACTCCTTCGCCTCCAACCTGGTGGATGGGGATACCAATGGATCACTGGACATCTTCGTCAACGACCGGGAGACGGGATCCACGACCCGGACCAGCTTGACCGTCAGGGGGCTGGAAACAAACGGCCTCAGCCGGGATTCCACTGTCAGCAAAGACGGCCGATTTGTGGCCTTCGAATCGGAGGCCTCGAACCTCGTGGCTCGCGACGACAACGGGACCATCGACGTCTTCGTCCGGGACCGGGGCCGGAACGATCCGTCCGCTGCGCTGAGCGAGGGAAAGGAGACTGGCACGGGGGACGGATTCCTGGGACGGCTAAGGAGTGGGGGTTTTCCTACCCCCACTCCCACGGGGGGACTGGAAAGTCCCCCCTCCGGGGGCCCCATGTTTTTCTCAGAAGTCTGGAGAAGAGCGAAATCCCTTGCCTGGGAGTGGTTTCGGGCGCCGTTTGCCGTCCTGGCAAGCGCCGAGCCTGCCTCGGTCCAGTTTACGGACGTGACCGAGGAAGCGGGCATCCGATTCCGGCATTTCAAGGGTGAGACGGGAAAACGATACCTGCCCGAGACCATGGGGTCGGGAGTGGCGGTCCTGGACTTCGATCAGGACGGCTGGATGGACCTCTTCTTCGTCAACGGCTGGCGCCTGGAACTTGGAAGGCCCGAAGGGGCCGGATCCGTTCTGTACCGCAACCGGGGGGACGGCACTTTCGGCGACGTGACGCGGGAGGCCGGACTGGGGTCTCACGCCTACGGCATGGGGGCGGCGGCCGGAGACTACGACAACGACGGCTTCCCGGACCTGTATGTGACGAACCTGGGCATCAACCGGCTCTATCGGAACAACGGGGACGGGACATTTTCCGACATCACCGTTGAGGCTGGCGTGGGCGATCCCTCCTGGGGCGCCAGCGCGGCTTGGCTGGATGCGGACAACGACGGGAACCTCGACCTCTTCGTCACCAACTACGTCCGCTGGACTCCCTCGCAGGATCAGTGGTGCGGCTACGGCCCCGGGGCCAAGCACTATTGCACTCCGGAGATCTTCTCCGGAGACACCTCGCGCCTCTACCGCAACCTGGGCAATGGAAGATTTCGGGACGTCACCAAAGAGGCGGGACTGTTCAACTCGACGGGAAAGGCCTTGGGAGTGGCCCTCTGGGATTTCGACGAAAACGGACTGATGGACCTGGTGGTGGCCGAGGACACCCAGCCCGACAAGATCTATCTGAACCGGGGCGGGTTTCGCTTCGAGGAGGTGGGGACCCGCAACGGATTCGGCTTTTCCGAATCGGGCCAGGCCCGGGCCGGCATGGGGGTCGACGTGGCCGACGCCGGCAACGACGGTGGAGGGGTGGTGGCCGTCACCAACTTCTCCTACGAGGGGATCGGCTTCTACCGCTGGGGCAAGGGCCTGAACTTCATCGATCAGGCCGTCCCGGCGGGCATCGGGCAGCCCAGTCTATTGTCCCTTGGCTTCGGACTCCTCTTTCTGGACTATGACCTGGACGGCTGGCAGGACCTGTTGGCGGTCAACGGCCATATCGACGACCTGGTGGAGACGGTTCAGACCCGGCTGACCTACCGGCAACGCCCGCTCCTGTTCCGCAACGGAAGAGACGGACGCTTCCTGCCCATGGGCCGGGAGGCGGGCTCGGCTCTGGATCGAACCTATGCCGGACGGGGCGCCGCGGCCATCGACTATGACAACGACGGGGACCTGGATCTGGTCGTGACGGAGAACGGGGGCCCGGCGCACCTGCTTCGCAACCAGGGAGGTAACCGAAACCACTGGATCCAGATCCGGCTCGTGGGAAACGCCTCCAACCGGGACGGCATCGGCACCCTGGTCACCGTGAAATCCGGCTCCACAACCCAACGGCGCTATCGGCGATCCGGCTCCAGCTATCTCTCCGAGAGCGATCCCCGGCTGACCTTCGGCCTGGGCGAATCGAAGCAGGTGGACCGTCTGGAGGTCCGCTGGCCCAGCGGCATCACGCAGGTCCAGGAGGATGTTGCGGCGGGACAACTCCTGGTCGTCAGGGAACCGGGAGAATAGACATCGGGGCGACCCTTGTGGTCGCCCGCCCGGCGTGGAGCGGCGTCGTCCCCGGCGCCGACCGGGATCGGCGTCCTTCCGGGCGCCGGAGCGGCGGCGTCCTCGCCGCCGTCTTACGACCTCGCATTCGAGAAACACCGAGCGAAAGGACCGACCTCCCTTCGAAGAAAAGAACCAGGACGTCCAGCCGCGGAGCTTCGAATTCATC